>NZ_JBNNVP010000008.1:0-178974 GCF_050280605.1 Pseudomonas sp. NPDC089918
CAGTGGACCTGGCACAGCGTTACTTCACCGCGCTGGCCGCCGAAGATGAACTGGAGTTGGTGAGGGCGGTCCAACGCAACGGCGATCATTTCGCGAATGGGCGCTTCGTCGTCGACGATCAGAATGCTCCTGCCAACCATGCCTTAATCCTCTTGTCATTTAACTGTCTTGCGCCGCATTAGATAACGGAATTATTGCAGTCGTGTGACAGTATTTTAGCCGTCCTGCGATTGGCGTGATCCTGAACTAAGCTCTAAGTCCGAATCCTGACAACCACAAGAGGAAGGTTTCCATGAATCACATTGCTCAATCCTGGAAGGCCCTGCTGGTCACGGCTGCGCTAACGCTGCCGTCCCTGGCCTTTGCTGCCGATCCGGCCATGATGAAAGACGGAATGATGGTCGATCACAAGGGCATGACGGTGTACACATACGACAAGGACTCAGGCGGTAAGTCGATGTGCAACGGCGAGTGCGCTGAATACTGGCCGCCAATGATGGCGCCGGCGGGCGCCAAGCCCGAAGGCAAATGGAGCACGATCAAGCGTGACGACGGTAAGATGCAGTGGGCCTATGATGGCAAGCCGCTTTACACCTTCATGAAGGACAAAAAACCCGGTGACATGGCAGGCGACAATATGAAGAACGTCTGGCACATCATGCGCGAGCATAAATAAGCGATTCGCCTGCGCCGTAAACAGTTCGCGGCCTGCAGTCGCTCCATCCCTCTGTTGGAGCTGGCACAGGCTGCGATCTTTTCCAACGGTCAACGCAACGCGTAATCCAGCACAATCCCCACGAAAATCGCCAACCCGGCCCAGTGATTGTGCAAAAACGCCTGGAAGCAGCGCATCCGGTCCTTGCTGCGGGTGTACCAGAACTCCCACGCAAAACAACCCGCCGCCGCCAGCAATCCAAGGTGGAACCAGCCGCCGAGCTGGAATTTCGAACCCGCCAGCAGCAAACACCCCAGTGCCAATCCTTGCAGGGTCAGAATGATCACCCTGTCGGCGTCGCCAAACAGAATCGCCGTGGATTTCACCCCGATCTTCAGGTCGTCATCGCGGTCGGTCATGGCGTAATAGGTGTCATAGCCCACGGTCCACAACAGGTTGGCGATCCACAACAACCAGGCCGCTGCCGGCAGTTCACCGGTTTCGGCGGTGAACGCCATCGGCATGCCCCAGGAAAACGCCGCGCCCAGCACCACTTGCGGGTAGTAGGTGTAGCGCTTCATAAATGGATAACTGAATGCCAGAGCCAAGCCGCCCAGCGACAGCCACACGGTCTTCGCGTTAGTACACAGCACCAGCAGAAAACTCACGCCCATCAGGACCGCGAAGAACACCAGGGCTTCTTTCGAGCTGATCTTGCCGCTCACCAGTGGTCGCTGTTCGGTGCGTTTCACGTGGCCGTCGACCTTACGGTCCGCCCAATCGTTGATCACGCAACCGCCGGCACGGGTCAGTACCACGCCGAGCACGAAAATCACGATATTGGCCAATGAAGGCGAACCTTCACCGGCAATCCAGAGTGCCCACAACGTTGGCCACAGCAGCAGATAAATGCCTATCGGCTTGTCCATACGAGTCAGCTGAATGAAATCCCAGGCCCGTGGGTTCAAGCGATTCAGGGACTTGAGCAGGCTCTGGTACATCAGCAATTCTCCGGATGGGCGCGGGCGGCGCTCCACAAGGTCGGCAGGAAGATCTCGGCCACCAGCACGCTCAAGGCGCCGCGGTCGAAACGCGAGCGCCGGCCCCACAGTTCAGGCGCCTGAGCATCCATCGGTAGCCATGCTTGAGGATAGTGACAAACCTCAATGGCCCGGCGCTGAAATGCCCGATCACAAAACAGCAATTCGCCCAGCGAACGGCTGCCCAATTCATCCATATGCAATCCATCGCCCTGCAACGCACTACGCGCCGCCACGCTGCGGGCAAACACCCAGGCTTCACCGTGCCCGCGCAGATACACCTCGCGCACCCAGCCTTCACTGCCTTCGGCCAGCTCCAGCGCAGCACATTCATCGGCGCGCAGCGGTTGCCAGCCTTCGAACAGCGGCGTGACACTGAAACCGTCATTCGACAGGCGGATCAAGCGCCGGGTCAGCGACCCTTCATCGAACAGCCAATCGAGCGTAGACGTGTCGGGAAGGGGCGTCAGTTGGCTTCGAGGGAGCCAGACCGGTATCGCGGAGGGGGATTTTGAGTGCGGCACAGTGAGTCATTATTGGCAGCAAATGAGGCGGCGAGCTTACCATGTCAGGCGGCGAATTTGATTGGCCCCGCCTGCCGTTGCGCCGAACAGGCTTGCATCTGTCGGGTCCGATCAGTACAAAACGCCCTGAGCCGGACGGCAACGCTTCACCGATCGACCGTTCGCGCCGGCAAAAGCCTGAATCCTGAGGAAGTACCTGAATGAAAAAGTGGCAATGTGTGGTCTGCGGCCTGATCTATAACGAAGCCGAGGGCTGGCCGGACGACGGTATTGCAGCGGGCACGCCGTGGCAGGACGTACCGGAAGACTGGCTGTGCCCGGACTGCGGCGTGGGCAAGATGGATTTCGAAATGATCGAAATCAACTAAGAACCTGGGAGTAAGGGAATGAACGCACCTGTCGTGATCGTCGGCACTGGGCTGGCTGGCTACAACCTGGCCCGGGAGTTTCGCAAACTCGATGGCGAAACCCCGCTGCTGCTGATTACCGCAGATGACGGACGCTCCTACTCCAAGCCGATGCTCTCCACCGGCTTCGGCAAGAATAAAGACGCCGACGGCCTGAGCATGGCCGAACCGGGTGCCATGGCCGAGCAATTGAAAGCCGAAGTGCGTACCCACACGCGCATCAGCGGTATCGATCCGGGCCATAAACGCCTGTGGATCGGCGAAGAAGCGGTGATCTACCGTGACCTGATCCTGGCGTGGGGCGCGGAAACCGTGCGGGTGCCGATCGAAGGCGATGCCGCTGACGCCGTTTTTCCGATCAACGATCTTGAAGACTACGCACGCTTTCGCACGGCCGCGGCCGGCAAACATAAGGTATTGCTGCTAGGCGCCGGTTTGATCGGCTGCGAATTCGCCAACGACCTGATTCTCGGTGGTTACGAGGTGCAACTGGTTGCACCGTGCGAACAGGTCATGCCGACCTTGCTGCACCCGGCGGCGGCCGCAGCGGTCCAGGCCGGCCTGGAAAGCCTGGGCGCGCGCTTCCACCTCGGGCCGGTGCTCAATCGCTTGCAGCGAGTGGCGGACGGCCTGGAAGCGCACCTGTCCGACGGCCAGGTCATCCCTTGCGATGTGGTGGTGTCGGCCATCGGTCTGCGTCCGCGCATTGACCTGGCGGCCGCTGCCGGGCTGCAGGTCAATCGCGGCGTGGTGGTGGACCGTCACCTGAAAACCTCTCACGCCAACATTTACGCCCTGGGCGACTGCGCCGAGGTCGATGGGCTGAATCTGTTGTACGTCATGCCCCTCATGAGCTGTGCGAGAGCGCTGGCCCAGACCCTCGCCGGAAACCCTACAGCGGTGAGTTATGGCCCGATGCCGATCACCGTGAAAACACCGGTCTGCCCATTGGTGGTTTCGCCGCCACCACGGGGCGCGGAAGGCGTCTGGACGGTCGAAGGGCAGGGGGCAGACATCAAGGTGCTGTGCCGTGACAGCGCCGGCCAATTACTGGGCTATGCCCTGACAGGCGCGGCGGTGATGGAAAAACTCGCCCTGAACAAAGAGCTTCCGGCCTTGCTGGCGTAAATAGCGGTCGTTCTGTCGGAATCACCCCGCTTTTGCCCCCACAAAGGTCGCGGGGAGACTGGCGCCGGTCTTAAGCGCGTGCCATCCTCACTCCCGTCTGCCGCAGAGTAGAGCACCTGCGGCGCCTTAGGCGCTGTTCCAACGAGAACAGCACGGACATAACAACAAAAAACCGTCAAAGGGGCTTCACTAATGCGTAAACCAGAACTCGCCGCTGCAATTGCGGAAAAAGCAGACCTCACCAAAGAACAGGCCAACCGCGTTCTCAACGCCGTTCTCGAAGAAATCACCGGCGCTCTGCACCGCAAAGACAGCGTCACGCTGGTGGGCTTCGGCACCTTCCTGCAACGCCATCGCGGTGCCCGTACGGGCAAAAACCCGCAGACCGGTGAGCCAGTCAAAATCAAGGCCAGCAACACTGTTGCGTTCAAGCCAGGCAAGTCTTTGAAAGACAGCGTTAATCCATAATTGCGGCGAACTCCCTGAAAAACGGGGAGAACCGTATTGAAAAATGGGCACACCGATTGAATCGGGTGCCCATTTTTTGTTGGACGCAGAGATGAATTTTTAACGAAGTCCCTCTACCAGATGTTGAGTGAGACCTAGGCTCTATCAATTGAGCCGACCTTCTCCGTATCGACCACTTCTGCACCCATCAGATTTAGTTCTTTAAGTGCAGTGGCGGCGTGAGGCGAAAGAAATACGAATCCAAGTAAAGTAATTTCATCGATACTAAAAAAATCTGTGCTGACATTTTCTTTGATTGTCAGGCTGATGATATTTTTGATTTCGCCGCTCGCTCGAAAATTAATCTTCGACTGTGTCTGATCGATCACGTCCACAGGCTCCTTGTCTATTCGTTGCTGGCGCATAAAAAAATATTGGCGCTGTGCGACCGAAACGCCCTTCGGGTTGACGATCTCCAGTTCTGCGATCTCCCATCGGGAAGTCTTGAGGGTCTGGAAGGCTTTCAGGAAGCGCTCACTGACAATATGCCCCTCAAAGGCTGTGCAAAAGTCAAAGTCATAGCGCTTGTCCTTGGTAATCAGCACCAGCTTTTTCGGGAGGGGAGCGAGAGCTTCGTCGGGGCCCGCGTCGTGCCAGTCGGCATCCATCGCATCGTCATAGGCGCCAGGGCTGAACGACTCATGAATGACGCCATCAATGAAGGTGGGGCAGTTTTTGTCTTTCTTGAATGCAAGGGTATAGAACATGAAAGCCTCTTGTCAGCAAAGTCGACCGGTACTGGATTTGGTTCGTATTCTTCCTGAAACAGTCTTCTTGCGAAGGCTGCTTTGTAGTGATGAAACCTGTTGCTGTGCCTGTGCCTTGGTAATAAGTTTTGCGTTATAGCGTGCTTTGATCCTGCCCAGTTTTCTGTCCACCAGGTCCGAATAGTCCTTGTGTGAACCATTGTGGTAAACCGGTCTGCCAATGGCCGCGGCCTTTGCTTGGCTATCGGGCATCAGCAGGCCGTTGGGGGCTGTGTCCCGTGTGCCGCCCAGACCAATGGAGTTCATGAATTTGTCATGCCGCTTCCATACCGCTACCGGGATGACATGTTGGGCTTGCATGTTGTCACCAACGACGCCTCCCAGAGATGTATCGAGGACAGAGCTGGGGCTCCAGCCCCACGGGTCTGTCCAGCCAATGGGGTTGGGCCCATAACCATAGAGGTTCAGGCCGCCCGCCAAGCCAATCGGATCCGGCGTCGTAAAACGCCCCACATCCGGATCATAGAACCGAAACGTGTTGTAGTGCAGCCCGGTCTCCCGGTCCAGGTACTGACCCTGGAACCGCAGGTTCTGTTCCTCGATGTAATACGGTTCGCGTATCTCCTGGAGGGTGTTGCCCCAGACTTGATACCAGGCCTGCCACACCATGGCGCCGTCGGCTTCCGTCAGTTGCTCGGGCAGGTCGCTTAGGTCGTTGTGGTAGTAACGGACCTTCTGCAAGCCGTCGCTGCCATCGACCCGCGCCAGCGGTTCATAACCGTTATCGGCATACAGATACAGGCTGGTCTGGCTATTGCGGTGTTCCTGCAACAAGCGCAAGCCATCCCAGGTAAAGCGCGTTTCACCCAGCGGATAGCCGTTGTTGTCGTGCTCGGTCTTGCCGATTCGCCGCCCCAACGGATCGTAGGTCATGCGCACAACCGTTTCCCGCGCACCGTTTTCGTTGCGCACTTCAATCAACCGGCTTTCGGCGTCGTAGGCAAAGCGCTGCAGGCCCCGTTTAGCGCTGCGTTTTTCGATCATCCGGCCAAACGCGTCGTAGCGGTAACGCTTGTCCTGGAAGGTCAGCAGTTTGTTGTGCACCACCAGCCCGGCGCCGGGTTGTGGGCCGTCCAGCAGGTTGGCGGCGGCGTCGTAGGCGAAGGTTTCGCGCTGGCCGTGCAGGCTGTCCTGGCTGGCGATGATGCGGCCGGTGGCGTCGTAGTGCAGCAGTTGGCGGTGTTGCGCAGCGGGTTGTTGGTCGAGTTTACCGATCAGGTTGTCGGCGGGGTCGTACTCGAAATGTTTCTGCACGGCGGCCGGCATCAGCGATGGCTGGCTGCTGTGTCGGCGTTGGCGTGAGCGTAAGCGTCCGCTGCGGTCGTATTCGCTGCGGGTGCTGATCTGGCCTTGGGTGCGCAGCACTTCGCGGTGCAGGCGATCACGTTCGAAGTCGCTGATGACCTGGCCGTCGAGGTTGATCTGGTGCAGGTGGCCGCTGCCGTAGTGCAGGCGATTGATCCAGCGGCCGTCGGGCAGTTGGGTCTGGATCAGGTTGCCGAGTTCGTCGTAGTGGTAGTGCAGGCTCCCGACCGCGCTTTGTTCTTCGAGCAATTGGCCGAGGGCATCGTAGGCGAAGCTCAGGGTTTGTGCGTTGCCGTGGTGGTCGGTGAAGGTGACGGCGGTGAGCTGGTCCAATGGGTCGTAGGTGTAGTCGGTGCGGCCATCGTCGGTGATTTTGGCGATCAGCCGGCCGACGGCGTCGCGTTCCATTCGATGAACGATGGGGGCCAGAGGCGTCTCGGGGACGATGGCCAAACCGTTGCCGAAAGGCGCCGGAACAGCCGTCACCGCCGCGACGTTATCCAGCAGGTCATAGGTGTAGCGCTTGGCGCTGCCATCCAGATCCTGTTGTTCGGTCAGCCGATCGCCGGCATCCCAGGCAAACCGATAACTTTCGCCGTTCTCATTGATCAGAGTTTGCAGCCGCCCGTAGCTGTCGTACCCGAATTGCACCTGTCGGCCGTGGGCGTCGGTGCGCTGGCGCACCTGGCCGCGACGGTTGTGTTGATAGAGCGTGGTGTGCCCGGCCGGGTCGGTATAACCGGTCAATTGGCCGCTGACGTCGTGCTGGTACTGCTCGGTGCGCCCGTCCGGCAATTGGCTGCTGAGCAGGCGCCCTTGGGCGTCGTAACTGAACTGGGTGCGTTCGCCGAGGGCATCGATGATGGTTTGCAGATAGCCCCGGTTGTCGTAGCTGAACCGCGTCGGATAACCCGAGCAATCGATGTGCTCGACCAGTTGGCCGAACGGGTTCCAGTGCAGTTTCTTGCTTTTGCCAGTGGCGTCGATGATCTCGACGACCTGGCCGTGGGTGTCGTAGCGGTAGCGGGTGATGTGGCCCAGCGGATCGGTTTCGACGATGCGGTTGCCGCGCTGATCGTAGCGATACTGCCAGCTGTTGCCGGCGGCGTCGGTTTCCACCAGCGGCAGGGCCCAGAGTTCAAGCCATAGGGTCGATTCGCTGCGGCCCAGCGGGTCGGTTTCGCCGATCATGTTACCGGCGTCGTCGTAGCTGTATTGATACTGACCGCCCTGTGGGTCGGTAGCGCTGAGCAACTGGCGCTCGTCGTTCCATTCGAACTGCCAGGTCTGGCCGAGGTTGTCGGTGTATTCGGTGATCTGGTGCTGGCTGTTCCAGCGCCGCGTACTGACGCGTTGCAAGCTATCGGTGATGCGCGTGACACCGGTGCCGAGGTCATAGTCGAACCGGTAAGCGTCGCCCTCGTCGGTCCAGTGCCGGACCACGCGCCATTCCAGGTCTTCAATCAGCGCCCATTCATAGAAGCAACGCAGCCCCGTAGGCAACTGGTGCTCGACCATTCGCCGTCCGGCGTCGTAGCTGAAGCGCCGTTGTACCTGGTCGGTGGCGTCGCGCACTTCGGCCAGATCGCCCGCTGCGTCGTAGCCATAGCTGGCGAGTACTTCGCGGTGTTGGTCGGGGTACAGGCGTTCAACCCGAGCCACGCGTTCGCGTTCGCGAATCAGCTCGACCTGCACCAGATCGAAGGTGTCGCGCAGTCGCACCAAGCGTCCGGTTTCGTCATAGTCGAGATGGATGCGGTTGTCATTGCGATCACCCAATTGATCAAGGCGCAGGAGCGCCGTATTGCCCGGAGTTGGATTGAACAGGCGATACACGCCGTCATCGCTTTCGATCAACAACTGCCCATTAACGTGGCGTCGAACACTCAGCCCTTCGCCCGCACTGAACACCGCGCCGCCCAAGGGAATCGAACCCATGTCGATGCGCCGGGCCTGCTCATCGGTGTACACCAACGTTTCTCCACCCTCCGGGTGAGGCAGGATTTCAACGCACACCTCATAGGACACACTCCAACCCGCCCCAAACAACCCGTCGCGCCGCTCGTCGCGGCTGTTGTAGAAGCGCTGCCAATCCATCGGCAAGATGCCGGGCAACACGAAATCCAGCTCGTCATCGCCACCCAGCACCTTGGCCCCGGTCGCCGCGTGCACCGGGTTCGACGAGCCCATGGCGGCGTTGGCCATCGCGCCCATCGCGCTGCTGACGGCCATCGACGTCGCGCCACCGATCAGCATGCACGGCAATTTGCTGAAGAACTTACCCTTGCCACCCTTGAGCATCAGCAATGCGGTGACCGCCAGCCCTACGCCTGGGGTCTTGCCGCTGCGGATCTCACGTACCACCACCGAACCGCCGCCGATGGTGACGTTGGAGGAGATCAGCCCGGACGACACCACCTTGGCGTCGCAGGTACTGCGGTCGCCGCTACGCACGGCGGGCTGGCCGTTGATGGTGACCTTGTCCGAGCCCTCGGCCATAAACTGCGGCGGCATTGGCGGATGCTTCATGCAGACGAGCAGGTCCAGCGGCTTGGGCACCGCGCCGGGCGCGGGAGTGGCAACGGTGGGGCGCCACATCTGGGAGAAGAAGCTTTCGGCCATGTCCAGGTAGCTGGCTTCTGCTTCGGGCTCGGGTATTTCCAGCTCGGTGCCGGCCGGCGCGACATGGGACGGGATCGCCCCGGCGGCGCGGGCGGCGGGAATGTTATTGGTGAGGGTGTTGGTGGAACCGGTAAGAATGTTCGCCTGCACCGTGGGCGGAAACAGCGAATTACTGAAGCTCTCGCACAGATTGCTTAAGCCTTTGTCGGCCCCGGTCTTGCTCATGGCAAGGCCCACGATCGTGCCCACCACCAAGCCAAGCACGAAGCATCCCAACCCCCCGGTGACGACGGTGATGCCGGTGGCCGCGACCACGGCGGCAGTGGCCAGTGCGGTAATCGCGATGTTGGCTGCCACCTCGAGTACGCCGCCGAGGATGTCGGCCATCATCGAGGTGTGATCGAGCGCATCGCCCAGTCGGGCGGCCCAGAGTGCGTCAGACATGCAGGGTGCTCATCAGGCCGGAACGTCGAACAACAGCGAACTCTTGATGGTCGCCCAATGCGCGGCTTCGGCATCGCCAAGTTTCTCGGCCTTCACGTAGCTCAGGGCGAGCATTTTGCGGGTGCCGGGCAACACCAGTGCCAACTGGTATTGGAAGACTTTGTCGTTGCCCTTGTTGAACTGGCTGCGCAACTCGATGCCTTCGACTTCCTGGCTGGCCCCCAGACGCACGGCAACGCCCGGTTGAAAACGCAAGTCTTGCACTTGTTTTTCCAGGCGCTTGAGCTGGTCGTCGAAGTTGCTTTGCAGGGTTTCGCCCTCGGCCAGCAAGCTGCGGCTGACAATCAGCGAAGTGCCCAGTTCAGGGAACTTGAGGATGTTGATCGACGCGTCTTGCAGTTCGCCTGCCGGCAGTTGGAACTGGAATTCATTGATTCGGTAAGTCATGGAACACAGATCTCGTGATTAGCCCTTGGGCTTGGGAAACGCGGCATTGATGTTGGCGTCGATGCTGGCCTTGACGCCCTGGCCATCAGGCGTGGCGCCAGCGCCGCCGCCGTTGTTCAGGTGCAGCACGCCGCCGGTGTTGAACTCGGCATCACCGCTGGCATAGAAGCTGATTTGCACGCCGGTCAGGTTGATCTGGCCGCTGGCATTGAGTTCCAGGATGCTTTCACCACAGACCAGCCGCAGGTTCTCGCCCACTTCAATGACGTAGCTCTGGCTGATGCTGTCGGTCTTGCGCTGGCCCACCGAAAGAATGTCTTCCTGTTTGACGATACGCAGGCGGTTGTTGCCAATGGTCACCGTCTCGTTATGCCCAATGCTCTTGTTGCGGTCGTGACCTACCGAGTGGCTTTCATCCACCTCGACCACGATGTCCTGGTTGCGCTCGGCATGGATGTACAGCTGCTCGGCGCCTTTCTTGTCTTCCATGCGGATTTCGTTGAAGTTCGCCGGTGTGCCGCCCTTGCTCGAACGGCTTTTCATGCCGCTTTGGGTGGCGTTTTCCGGCAAGTCGTAAGGCACGGTTTGTTCGGCGTTGTAGACGCGGCCGGTGATGATCGGCCGGTCCGGGTCGCCTTCGAGGAAGCTGACGATCACTTCCTGGCCGATCCGCGGGATCTGCATCGAGCCCCAGTTTTTACCGGCCCAGGATTGCGACACGCGAATCCAGCACGAACTGTTTTCGTTGGACTGGTCGTGACGGTCCCAATAGAAATGCACCTTCACCCGGCCGAACTGGTCGGTCCAGATTTCCTCGCCCTTGGGGCCGACCACCAGTGCGGTCTGCGGGCCTTTGACGATAGGCCGGTGGGTGTTGGGCAGGGGGCGGTAGCTTTGTTGCGCGTCGATGCAGGTCAGGCTGCTTTCGAACTGCGCCGAAGCGCCAGCGCCGCCGCTTTCCCCGCTTTCCTGGGCGACGTAGTAACGGGCGCCGGCGATCAGGTATTCGCGGTTCTGGTCTTGGCGGCTGAAGCCCGTGAGGCTGAACAAATGACCTGACCCCAGGCCCCGGGCGTTGCCGGCGAACTCGACCTGTTCGTGCAGCGTCTGCAAGGCTTCGATGCGGGTGCGGGCGTAATGTTCGCCGTCTGCGCTTTGCACATAGGTGCCGGGATAGTCGTACAGCGGATAGTCGCCGGCGGTGTGCGGACGAGGCATGGCCGAGCGCACGTCAATTCGCGCGCTGGGGCGCTGGAAGTCATAGTCGTTGAGTTCCAGCGAACCTGGCTGGACTTCCTGGGCCAGGCGCCAGTCGTGAATGTGATCGCGTTCGCGCTGCTGTTCATTCTTGGGGTAGTAGGGCACCGAAGCGTAGCCGGGCACGCTGGTGTGGGCGCCGTAGGCATCGGCCAACACCAGCACATGACGACCCTGTTCATGGCGGAAGAAGTAGTAGATCCCTTCCTGCTCCATCAGGCGGCTGACGAAATCAAAGCTGGTTTCGCGATACTGCACGCAGTATTCCCACTCGCGATAGGGCCGGCTCAGGGCATCTTCGAAATCGGAAAAACCCAGGTCGCGAAACACCTGCTTGATGATCTGCGGGATGGTCAGGTTCTGGAAAATCCGGCAATCGGAGGTGCGGGTCAGCAGCCAAAGCCAAGGCCGCAGCGTGGCCTGGTAGCTGGCGAACTGGCCCTGGTCGACGTTCTGGCTGCAACGGGCAACGATGCCATGGAAATAGCGCTCGCCACCGCCGTCCAGTTGCAGGCTCAGGCACATGGGTTTGCCCAGCAATTGGTTGAGGTCGATGGCGTTGTCCAGCGAGTGCAGTTGCAACTCATAGTTGAACAGCCGCCCCAGCTCTTCGCCGCCGCCCATGTCCTTGAGCAACAGCACATCCGGCCCCAGGGGGCTGGTGATTTTTGCCAGGCGTGAGAGTTGCTTGAATAGCATCGAGTGTCCCGTGCAAGTTGTAATAGCTGAAGGAACGCAATCCACTGTGGGAGCGAGCCTGCTCGCGATAGCGGTGTGTCAGTCAACATCGATGTTGAATGTAATTGCGCTATCGCGAGCAGGCTCGCTCCCACAGGGGGATCTGTGTTCCTGCCAGGTCAGGCGGCGTCGCTGAAGTCGTAGTGCAATTCGTTATCCCGGGCGCTGATCCGCACGCCTGCCAGCGCTTTGCCTTCGAGCATGCGGGTGAGGAACTCGCGGCTCATGTCCGGCAGCAGGCTGTTGGTCAGGATGGTGTCGATCATTCGCCCGCCACTTTCGGTTTCGGTGCAGCGGGAGACGATCAGGTCGATCACCGCGTCGTCGTAATCGAAGGCCACTTTGTGGGTGTTCTCCACACGCTTCTTGATGCGGTTGAGTTGCAGGCGGGTAATGGCCTTGAGCATCTCGTCGCTGAGTGGGTAGTACGGAATGGTCACCAAGCGGCCCAGCAATGCCGGCGGGAAAATCTCCAGCAGCGGCTGGCGCAGGGCCTTGGCGATCTCTTCGGGCTCGGGCACGTTTTGCGGGTCTTTGCAGACCTGGGCAATCAGCTCGGTGCCAGCGTTGGTGGTCAGCAGGATCAAGGTGTTCTTGAAGTCGATCACCCGGCCTTCGCCGTCCTCCATCACGCCTTTGTCGAAGACCTGGAAGAAGATTTCATGCACGTCCGGGTGGGCCTTTTCCACCTCGTCCAGCAGCACCACGCTGTAGGGTTTGCGCCGCACGGCTTCGGTCAGCACGCCGCCCTCGCCATAGCCAACGTAGCCCGGTGGCGCGCCCTTGAGGGTGGACACGGTGTGGGCTTCCTGGAATTCGCTCATGTTGATGGTGATGACGTTCTGCTCGCCGCCGTACATGGCTTCGGCCAGCGCCAGTGCAGTTTCAGTCTTGCCCACGCCGGAAGTGCCGGCGAGCATGAACACGCCAATCGGCTTGCTCGGGTTGTCGAGGCCGGCGCGGGAGGTCTGGATGCGTTTGGCGATCATCTGCAGGGCATGGTCCTGGCCGATGATGCGTTTCTTCAGGTGCTGGTCGAGGTTGAGCACGGTTTCCAGTTCGTTACGGGCCATGCGGCCCACCGGAATACCCGTCCAGTCGGCGACCACTGAGGCCACGGCTTGGTAATCGACCGTTGGCAGAATCAGCGGGGTTTCGCCTTGCAGGGAACTGAGGCGCTGTTGCAGGTCCACCAGTTTCTCGCGCAGGACGTGGCTGTCTTCACTGCCAACGTCGCGGTCTACCACGCCGACGCTTTCGCGCAGGGTGGCGCGGGTGGCGAGCAGTTCGTCCACCAGGGTCTTCTCTTCGGCCCAGCGGCTTTCCAGTTCGGCCAGGCGTTCGCGCTCGGCGGCCAGCAGGTTTTCGCTGTTGCTCTGGCGGGCGCCGATGACGATGCCGATGGCGTGCTCGCGGGCGATGATTTGCAGTTCGGTTTCCAGCGCCTCGATGCGGCGACGGCTGTCGTCCACTTCGGCCGGCACGGCGTGCAGGCTGATGGCGACCCGGGCGCAAGCGGTGTCCAGCAGGCTCACGGATTTGTCCGGCAACTGGCGCGCCGGGATGTAGCGATGGGACAGCTTGACCGAGGCTTCCAGGGCTTCGTCAAGGATCTGCACCTGATGGTGTTTTTCCATGGTCGAGGCCACGCCGCGCATCATCAACAGCGCCTTGTCTTCGGACGGCTCGGCGACTTGCACCACCTGGAAGCGGCGCGTCAGGGCCGGGTCTTTCTCGATGTGCTTCTTGTACTCGGCCCAGGTCGTAGCCGCCACGGTGCGCAGGGTACCCCGGGCCAAGGCCGGTTTGAGCAGGTTGGCCGCGTCCCCGGTACCGGCGGCGCCACCGGCACCGACCAGCGTGTGGGCTTCGTCGATAAACAGGATGATCGGTTTTGGCGAGGCCTGGACGTCTTCGATGACCTGGCGCAGGCGCTGTTCGAATTCACCTTTCATGCTTGCGCCGGCCTGCAACAGGCCTACGTCGAGGCTGCGCAATTCCACATCCTTGAGCGCCGGCGGCACGTCACCGGCGACGATGCGCAGGGCAAAACCTTCGACCACGGCGGTTTTACCGACGCCGGCTTCACCGGTCAGAATCGGGTTGTTCTGCCGACGGCGCATGAGGATGTCCACCAGTTGGCGGATTTCTTCGTCACGCCCGACAATCGGATCAAGCTTGCCACTGCGGGCCTGCTCGGTGAGGTCGACGGTAAAACGCTTGAGCGCTTCCTGCTTGCCCATGGCGCTTGGGGCCATGGCGCCGCTGGCTTCACCAGGCACGCTGCCTGCGTTGAAACCGTCGCTGGCGCTGAGCGCATTTTCCGGCGAGTCACCGACGTATTCGTCAAAACGCTCGCTCAGGGCCTCGATCTTGATCTTGTCGAACTCTGCCGACAGCCCCAGTAGCCCATGGCGCAGGCTCGGCGTCTTGAGGATGCCCAGCACCAGGTAACCGGTACGCACCTGGCTTTCGCCGAACATCAGGCTGCCGTAGACCCAGCCACGCTCCACGGCTTCTTCCACATGGGAGGACAAGTCAGTGATTGAAGTCGAGCCGCGTGGCAAACGGTCCAGGGCGTCGGTCAGGTCCCGGGCCAGGCGCGCCGGCTCGATATTGAACTGGCGGATGAGGCGGTGCAGGTCCGAGTCCTGCAATTGCAGCAACTGATGAAACCAGTGGGCCAGTTCCACATAAGGGTTACCGCGCAACTTGCAGAACACGGTGGCGGCTTCGATGGCTTTGTAGGCCACGCTGTTGAGTTTACCGAACAACGCGGCGCGACTGATTTCACCCATGCTCTTGGCTCCTTGAGGTTTGTGAGGTGTTGGCCTGCTCGGCGTAATGCCGGGCCAGTATTAAGTCCTTGGCATCTTTTTCGGGCTTGCCCAGCCAGGTATTGAAACCCAGGCGGAAGCGGCGATTGAGTTGCAGCGCCGGTACTTCGGGCTGTTTCAGAACCAGGTTCAGGTCCCAGTCCAGTTCATGGCCCAGGTATTCGGCCACCCAGGCCACCAGCTCTTTGAAGGGTTGGCTACCGGGCAGCATGCTCATGTAGTCATCCAGCATGAGTGGCCCCAGGCGAATGCGGAATTTGTGCTGGCGATCCCAGACGTAACGGCCCAGGCAAAAATCCACGCCCAATTGATGGGCGCTGACGCCCACGCGGCTGCGTTCCGGCAGTTCCAGCCATTGTCCGACGTACTCTTCGATCTCCACCGGCAGGCCGAAGTACTCGCTGAGAATGGCCTTCAAACCATCCGGGTAGCGGGTTTGTGCCGACAGATGACCGCTGTAATGCAACTTCGCCGTGTCGGGGATCAGCCCTTGTTTGAGCAGGCTCGGCATGCCGCGGCCGCTCAGTGCTGCCAGGCGTGCCGACCAGTAGTCATCGTCCGGGCGGTCATGGCTGACCGTCGGTCGCGCTTCGGCCCAGGCCCGATAAAACAGGCTCAGCAGGCGGTGATGGAACACATCCAGGAAGCGTTTACTGGTGCTGTCGGCGTTGTTGCGCTGGCGTTCGCGCACATATTCGGTGATGTGCAGCGGCAATGGGCCGTTGGGGCCGCCGAGGCCGAAAAAGAACTGCTCCAGGCGCGCCGGCGCACCGTCGACGCCCGGCTGTACCGACGCCAGGGTCGCCGGGGCGAAGGTGCAATCGGCCTGTTGCCCAAGGCGCAGCGGATCATCGGCCAGGCGCAACGAATGGCCCAGGCGCGGCAGTTCAGGTGATTCGCACTCGATGCGCCGCAACGCCTGGAAGAAGTCGTATTCCCAGGGTTCCTGGTGCATCGCGTCCAGGGTACTCACAGGGTCGGACGGCGTCCGGGCTTGGCTTTCCATCGCATGATCTCGCCGCGTTCGGTGGTACGGATCACCGTCTCGGTAAAACTGTTGATCGACACGTAGCGTGCCAGGAAGCGCTCGAACACTGCACCGAGCAAGAAGACTCCAGTGCCGCGAAACGCGTTTTCATCGAATTCCAGGGTGATCTCCAGGCCACGACCAAACACGATCGGGCCGGGCATCGGCAGGCGTCGGGTGCAAGCCTTGCTGCTGACTTCGCGCAGGCCTTCAATCTGCAATTGCAACGCCGCATCGTTGCTGTCGCCGTACAGGCGCAGCAGTTCGCGCAGGGCGGCGGCGCCTTGGCCTTGTTCGCTGAGGGACAAGTAATTCAGCGACAGCTGGCTGATCAACCGCCATGCCTTGGCGTCGTGGGCATGGCTGGCGCGTGGGCGGCTCGGGCCTGCCACGCAGCGCACCGCCGCGACAGGTGCGCTGTCGGCCAGGGTGAAGTCGGTCTTGCTGTTGCCCACACTCATGAACAGCGGCAGGTCGCGGTTGGTGCACAACGCTGTTACGCCCAGTTGGCGCAGGTCGTGGCGATAAGGCGCCTGCTGACTGTCCACCAGGCTGACGAAGGTTTCGCTGCCGATGTACGTCGAGCGCGGGCCGTTGCGCCGCTGGCCGCTGGACAGCACGCGGGGTTCGCGCCGCACCGTGTACCAGGCCTGGTCGCGGCCGTAGCGAGACGGATCGCGTACGGCATAGAACGGCAAAAAAGGCTGCTCCGACCCGGTGCCGTGGCCGGTGAGGGTGGTCAGGGAATGAATCTCGAAATCCATTGGTCGGGTGCGGTCGGCGATCACATGGTGTTCATTGACCCGTTCCGACAAGTGAATGCGATCCAGGCGCTTGGGAAACAAGTTGATGGCCGGGGTGCAGAACGGCAGGAACTGCGCGGCTCCGACGCTGCCTTCCAGGCTCGGATCGTGACGGTCGAACAGCACGATCAATTCCAGTTCCTGGCCGTCACAGCGTTTGACCGCCCGGCTCAATTGGGTGAAGTCGACAAACAGAAAACGGTGGGGCAGGGCGAAGTATTCCTGCAACAGGCGATAGCCCTGGAAGGCCCGCGAGACCACTGGCAGCGCGGCGTCGGTATCGTCGAAGCCCTGGGAGCGCAGTGCGTCCTGCGGCAGGCGTTCCACCCAATCACCGCCAGGCTGACGGGCGAACACGGCGCAAACGTTGCCCAGCAGCTGTTCGTAGAGGCGGAAGGGCTGCTCGTCTGCTCCGTTGAGGTACAGCGGCAGGTTGTCCAGAGCCAGACTGTTGAACGGTAGTTCGGCGCCGGTGCGCAGGGTCAGGCGCAGGCCGGCCTTGGCCTTGGGTTCACTGGCGGCCAAGCGCCCGAGCATGGCGGACGGGTTGCCGAAGTACTCGGCCTGGCTGACCTGCAACGGCCACAACGTCACCGCGTGGGCGGTGCGGTACTCGCAGCAGGTTTGGGTTTCGCGGCCCAGGGCGGCGCGCAGGACCGTGTCCCGGGGCAGCGGGAAGCCGCTGCTCAGCGAGCCTTCATCGGGGTCGGCCTGCAATTGCACCACGGTCATCGACGGTGTCGGCGCCAGGTAATGGGGGTACGCGATTTCCAGCAGGTTGTGGGTGAAGGTCGGGTATTCGGCATCGAGCTTGAGCTGTACCCGCGCCGTCAGATAAGCAAAACCTTCCAGCAAGCGCTCGACGTACGGGTCGGCGCAGTCCATGCCGGACAACGTCAGCCGACTGGCGATTTTCGGGTATTCCTGAGCGAACTCCGCCGCGCTTTCGCGCACGTGGTGCAATTCCTGGTTGTACAGTTCCAGCAGGCGCGGGTTCATGAGCGTCTCCGCTGATCGGCGTTGATCACTCGCACATGGCCGGATTCCAGGTCCAGGTCGGTCTGCAGCATCAGGCGCAGCGGCACTGGCTGCGCCCAGAGGTCGCCTTCGATCTCGAAACTCAGGGCGTTGTGGTTCATCTCGGCGGATGCCCGGGCCCGCACGCGCAAGGTGTTGCGCAGAATCCGCGGTTCGAACGTAGCGATGGCCTGGTGGATCAGCGCTTCAAGCGCCGCGATATCGACGTTCGACGCACTGTTGCCGGCCAGCGCCGGCAGCCCGAAGTTGACCACCGACGTGCCGGCCGGGGTGTGCAACGTCGCATCGGCGCCGAGCAACGAAGTGGTGTTGAGCAGCCACGCCAGGTCACGCAGCACCGAGGCTTTCAGTTGGGTCAGGGAGAGCACGCGCTTGTCGACGCTTTCCTTGGGGTTGCTCGGGTCGTCGTCGGTCAACCGGTCCAGCAGGGACGGTTGCAGACGATCGCGGGTGGCGATTTCGGTTACCACGTAAAAGGCCCCACATACATTTTTTGGTCCCCGCCCGAGCCGCAGGACGCAAATGCGTTAACTGCTCCCGCCTCCAGGCCTTCAGGCATCTGACGAATAGCCTGCATCTTGCTGAGACAGTCGCGGCTGGGCGCGGGCATATGTTCGCTGCGCCAGACGGCAAATATCGGGATGTCGTTGAAAGTCTCAACTCGCAGTTGCTGCTGTTTATCCAGGCTGAAACTGCAAGGCCATTCCATGTCCAGTTTCATGCGACTCTGGTCGGGTTTGACCAGCGTGCATTGTCCCTGGTCGTCAATCAGTCGGAGTTTCTGTTCCACAAAAACTGCCTGGGTTGTTGGCATCTCGGCATGTTCGGCCCATGCGCTCAGGCTGATCAAATTCATCGCCAGGCACATGGTGAGCAGGTGCTTTTTCATTGATGAACGACGACTTGGCCATGACTCGGACGTCAGGCAGGAAAGGATTGGATTGGAGCAAGCACCAACCGTCCTCGGCGCGTTCAACCGGGCCCGCAGGGACGGTTGCAGGCGATCGCCGATGACGATTTCGGTTACCACCGGAATAGTGCCGTAAACATTTTCTGGTCTTGCTGGCCGAGCCCGCACATGGCGCTGGGGTTGACCGACGAGGCTTCCAGAACGCCGTTGATTTTGCGCACGGCTTGGGATTTTGTATCGCAGTCCCGACTAGGCGATGGTTCGGGGACGCTCCGTTCAACCAGGAAAATCGGGACGTCTCTGAACATTTCTACCCGCAATTCACCCTTTGGGTTCAGGTTGAAATAGCACGGCCATTCCATACCCAGTACCAAATGAGTCTGATCCGGTTTGAGGACGGCGCATTGACCGTTCTGGTCGACTAGTTTGAGTAGCTGGCCGGCGAACGTTCCTTGAGTGCGAGCGGGCGCGTCGAGTTGGTCTGGGTCGGTTTCAGCGCAGGCATTCAAGCTGATCAGCAGGCTGCACAGGAGTGTCGCTCGGAGCATTGGCTCTATCATGTCAACTCCCAGAACCAGACCTGTCTGGAAAGGAAATCACCATCAAAGAAGCCTTTGGTTCGGCCACGATTCCATAGATCGATGTGGTCGCCTGAGCGCTCGCTTTCAGGCTCGTTTGCACGGCTAAAGCAATCCTTGAAAAAGATGATTCCGGTCTTCTGGCTGAGTTTCAGACGATCGGCTGCGCTACCACTCAAAATGGTCGGACGCCCCAAATGATGCCGCCACAGCCAGTTCGCCAGAGACTCGGCGCCACGGGCATGGTCATGCTTGCATTTGGGATCGGTATAGGTCGATTTGTTGACCTTGATGGTCAGCTCGCCATTCAACGCGACACTCATACGAATCGCGCACTGGTTGCCCCAGGGCTGGTCGCATGGATCCTTGACGGTGGGATAGCTGCTCCACAAATTAATAAACGAAGGCTTGGCCATGACTCAGACACCGGAGGGAAAAGGATTGGATTCGAGCAAGCACCAAAACACCCCCGGCGCATAACACCGGGGGCATCTTCGATTACACCTTGACGTTCTGGCGGATGTTCCAGCCGAACTTGACCGGCCCGCCTTCCTTGGTGCCGTCGGCTTTTTGCGGCTGGTAGTCCACCAGCACCTTGGCGAAGTTCAGGGTGAGGTTTTCGGTCAGGCGATCATCGCTACCCGAGCCGCCGGTGCTCAGGGAAGTGACCAGCACTTCTTCCAGGTTGATGATCATGTACTCGACCTGGCTTTCGCCACCGGCCTTGCGCACGGTCAGCTTGACCTTGTCGATGTGCTTGCCGCTGGCGCAGTGCATCATCAGGTTCGGTGAGGCTTTGTCGACGTACTTGGTCAGCGACAGGTCCTGGATGTTCACCTTGCCGGCACCACCACCGCTGCCCACGTGCATATTGCCGGACTGAGACATGCCCCAGCTCCAGTTCAAGACGTCGATCTCGTCCTTGTGGGCCTTGTCCATGGACTCGCCCTTGATGTCGCCGATCTTGATGAAAATATCAACAGCCATGTTTTCTCCCTGTGTGGTCTCTACCACATTGTTTGGTTAACGCCGACCTTGCGAAATCTGTTCAGCTGAAGGGGATTCAAGGTGATCTCCAACCTAATGAAGACCCCTGTGGGAGCGAGCCTGCTCGCGATGGCGGAGTGTCAGGCAACACTGGCAGCGACTGATCCACCGCTATCGCGAGCAGGCTCGCTCCCACATTTTTACCGTGTACCGTTCAGCAGGTTTTTATGCGCCTTTGGCCGAAGGCAGCTTGGATACCAGGCGCAGCGACACGGTCAGACCTTCGAGCTGATAGTGCGGGCGCAGGTAGAACCTGGAGTTGTAGTACCCCGGGTTGCCTTCCACGTCCTCGACGATCACTTCGGCCGCAGCCAATGGGTGCTGGGCCTTGGTGGTTTCGGTGGAGTGCGCCGGGTCACCGTCGACGTAGTTGAGGATCCAGTCCTGCAACCAACGCTGCATTTCGTCCTTCTCTTTGAAGGAGCCGATCTTGTCGCGCACGATGCACTTCAAGTAATGAGCGAAACGGCAGGTGGCGAACAGGTATGGCAGGCGCGCGGCCAGGTTGGCGTTGGCGGTGGCGTCCGGGTCATCGTACTCGGCTGGTTTTTGCAGCGACTGGGCGCCGATGAACGCGGCGAAGTCAGTGTTTTTCTTGTGCAGCAGCGGCATGAAACCGTTCTTTGCCAGTTCCGCTTCACGGCGGTCCGAAATGGCGATTTCGGTCGGGCATTTCATGTCCACGCCACCATCGTCAGTCGGGAAGGTGTGCGCCGGCAGGTTTTCCACTTCACCGCCAGACTCCACGCCACGAATGCGCGAGCACCAGCCGAAGTGTTTGAACGAACGGTTGATGTTCACCGCCATGGCGTAAGCGGCGTTGGCCCAGGTGTACTTGGAGCTGTCGGCACCGTCGGTGCTTTCTTCGAAGGCGAAGGCCTCCACCGGATCGGTTTTGGCGCCATACGGCAGACGCGCGAGGAAGCGCGGCATGGTCAGGCCGATGTAACGCGAGTCTTCCGATTCGCGCAGCGAGCGCCAGCCGGCGTATTCCGGGGTGGTAAAGATTTTGGTCAGATCGCGCGGGTTCGACAGTTCCTGCCACGAGCCCATGCCCATCACGGTCGGCGATGCGGCTGCGATGAACGGCGAGTGCATGGCGGCGCAGACTTTCGACAGTTCGCCCAGCAGTTCCACGTCCGGAGGCGACTGGTCGAAGTAGTAATCGCCCACCAGGCAACCGTAAGGTTCGCCGCCGAACTGGCCGTATTCTTCTTCGTACATCTTCTTGAAGATCGGGCTCTGGTCCCACGCGGTGCCCTTGAATTTCTTCAGGGTCTTGTGCAGGTCGGTCTTGGAGATGTTGAGCACGCGAATCTTCAGTTGCTCATCGCTCTCGGTGTTATTCACCAAGTAATGCAGGCCACGCCAGGCGCTTTCCAGTTGCTGGAAATCGGGGTGGTGGATGACCTGGTTGACCTGGGCGGTGAGCTTGGCGTCGATGGCGGCGATGATTGATTCGATCGACTTGATGGCGTCGTTGGACACCAGGTCGGTCTGCGCCAGGGCCTGTTCGGCCAAGGTGCGCACGGCGGTCTCGACGGCTTCGCGAGCGCGTTCGGTCTTGGGTTTGAATTCTTGCAGCAGCAGGGAGGCGAACTCGCTGGCTTCTTCGGTGGTGCTCAGTGTCTGAGCGTCTGCACGTACTGAATCGGTCATGATCATTCGTCCTGATTAAGCCTGAGGCTCGGCTGGCTTCGGCGCACTGGCAAGCGCCTGGAGCAGCGCCGGATCCTTGATGGCCTTCATGATGATTTCTTCGGCACCGGTCTTGCCGTCCATGTAGGTCAGCAGGTTGGCCAGTTGGGTGCGCGCTTCGAGCAACTTGTTCAGCGAGTCGACCTTGCGCGCCACGGCGGCCGGGCTGAAGTCGTCCATGCTTTCAAAGGTGATGTCCAGGCTCAGGTTGCCTTCGCCGGTCAGCTCGTTGGGCACGTGGAACGCGACGCGTGGCTGCATGGCCTTGAGGCGTGAGTCGAAGTTGTCGACATCCACCTCCAGGAACTTGCGATCGGCCACAGGTGCCAGAGGCTCGGCGGGCTTGCCGGCGAGGTCCGCCATGACGCCCATGACGAAGGGCAACTGGACCTTTTTCTCGGCGCCGTAGAGCTCGACGTCGTACTCGATCTGCACTCGAGGCGCACGGTTGCGCGCGATGAATTTCTGAGAACTTTGCTTCGCCACGTTGCTGCTCCTGGTCGCTCAAGCGACGGTGTTGGCGTCATCGGTGGTACCGGTGACGTGACTGCGTGATCCGTTCGCTTTTATTCGCTGTCTGGTCCGCGCAGGTTTTCAAATTGGCTCATGCCATCGGGAATCAGGTTGCGCACGATGGCCGCAAAGTCGGCGTGCACCAGATTCTTCGCCCGGTTCAACAGCACCGGCAGCGGGCTGGAGGGCTCATGACGGGTGTAGTACGCAAGAATCCGGTCCAGGCTGCGCAGCACGTCGTCGCGGTTGTTGATTTCGCCAGTACCGGTACTGCGCGGTGCGCTCGGTGCGGTGGCGTATTCAACCGGCGCGGTGCTGTCTTCGCTGAGGGTGTCGGGCAGGGGGCTGTCGCCGCTCTGGGGGGCGAACTGGCCGAGAATCTGCAAGGCCATTTTGAGCGGTTGCTTCAATGGGCCAAGGTCAACGCCTTGGGCGGAACCGATTTGTTCGCTGACCTGTTGCTCGATGGCCTCGGCGACGCTGCGGGCCTCCTGCAAAGCGGCGCGGGTGATTTCCAACTGTTCGGGATCGCTGTCCAGGAACGCCCCGGCGAGCTGCTCGGCGCCGAGGTTTTCGTCAGGGAAGCTTTGCAGGCCGCTGGCATTGGCGGCGGCGCGCAGGCTGACAGCGCCAAAGGTTCGCGAACGGGCCAGGATGCTTTCGCGCAGCAGGCGAATGGTGGCATCGGACGTCAGGCCGGCGAGGGCATTGATGCGCACGGTGGGGTCGTTGTTGTCTTCGGCATCCAGGCGCGGATGCAGGTCGGCCCAGTATTGCTTGAGCAATTCGCTGATCAGTGTCAGGACGCGAGCCAGGCCGGTGACGCCTTCGAGGGCAAGGGAACTTTGCAAAAGGAAATGGGTGATACGCAGGTCTTTGCTGCGTTGCAACAAATCCAGACTTTGCTGCTGGATGCTGCGCCATTCAGGGGGGGCGGCAGGCAATATCGAATCGCCCATGCTGCGCTCGGGCTGGCCTTGGGAATCGCGTTCCAGGCGCAAAAAATCCGCGTCATATTCCAAATCTTCGCCGCAAGGCGAAGTCGCGGAAACGGCGGCGAGCAGCAAAGGCACTTCCACTGAATTTGATCTCCATATCGCCCGACTGACAGTCGGGCTGTTCACACGTTAGTTCCAAGTGGAACTTCACATGTTTCCTTGAGTGTAATGGCCCTTTGGATACGCAGTGATCTTAAAGTGCCATCATTGATATTCAAGAAGTTGTGCATTTTTGGTGTAGTACTTATGGCTTGTCAAGGTAAGCTATTTCCTCTGTGTGACAGATGTGAAGTGCTTAACAACCCGCGCGACCGATAGGTCGAAGCAGGCATTGATGCAGGTTTTTTGTCACGCAAGCCGGTTAAGATCAGCAATCATGCTGGTAAAAAGCCGTTTCAAGGTTGTTTTTGCAAGGTTGTCGGAGCGAGTCTGGCGGGAGTTAATCCCGATTCGCCCGCGCGCAAAGTGTTCAGCAAGGAGGCAAGATGTCGCTGTGTTTGACTATCACTAGTTATCACAAAATTACCCCTGGCCAGTGCCCTGAGAAATCCATGGATCAGGGCGCGATGGCAATCGGCCGTAATTCTGATAATGACTGGGTATTACCCGATCCAGAGCGTTTGGTGTCTGGCAAACATTGCGTTGTTCAATATAAAGATGGCCGGTATTACTTAACTGATAACAGCACTAATGGTGTGGAATTGGTCAAGGCCGGTATTCGTCTGCGCAAGGGCAACAGCGAGCCGTTGCAAGATGGCGAAGTTATCCGCATCGGTGATTATGAAATCCAGGCGCGTATCGATTTCAGTCTGCCGGTGACCGACGGCAACCCTTTCGCCGATTCGTCCAGCAGCTTCGAGGCCCTGATGGGGCGTCAGGGCGCCGTCGTGAATACGCCGACGTCGTTGCCCGTGACACCACCTGCACATTTTCAGGGCGTATCGGCCATGGACACGATGCCGGACCTGTTCGACTTTCTGACGCCGACCAGCGTCCCGCCGGCCACTCAGCCCGACCATGTCCCGGCCGAGCAGCATGACTTCCGCCCACCGACCCCGATCCCCACCCCAACGCCCGTGGCCGGGCCTGCGCCGCTGGTGTCGGCCCCGGTGATTCCGGAAGATTGGGACCTGTTCAGCGACAAGCCTGCACCGGTGGCGATCGCCCCTCTGCCTGTTGCAGAGGTTGCACCGCCACCCGTACCTCACATCAGCGTACCGATCGAACCAGCACCCCTTTGCGAACCGCCTGTGGCCGTCGCCGAACGCCTGGTCGATCCGGTCAGCCCGGCCGACAATTCTCAACCCGACCTGTTGCAAGCCTTTCTGCGCGGTGCCGGGCTGGATCAAGTGCGCCTGGACAAGGCCCAGGCCGAGGCACAAATGGAAAGTATCGGGCGCAGTTATCGGCTGATGGTCGAAGGCCTGATCGATGTCTTGCGCGCCCGTAGCAGCCTCAAGGGCGAGTTCCGCATTCAGCAGACGATGATTCAACCGGTGGAAAACAACCCGCTGAAATTCGCTCCCAACGTCGATGAAGCATTGCTGTTGCTGTTGCGCCACAGCAATCAGGCGTTCATGGCGCCGGACCTGGCCGTGCGCGACAGCTTTGATGACTTGCGTGCCCACCAATTGGCGGTGATGGCCGGCGTGGAAGCTGCGATCAAACACCTGCTGACGCGCTTCGAGCCGGCGCAGCTGGAAGAGCGCATGGGCAAGCCCGGTGGCCTGTCGAGCATTTTCAGTGGTTCGCGACAGGCCCAGTACTGGCAGCAGTTCACCGAGCTCTACAGCAATATTTCCCGCGAGGCCCAAGAGGATTTCCAGGACCTGTTTGGTCGGGAATTCAGTCGCGCCTACGAAGAACACAGTACAAGGCAGCGCCGCGGCTGAGCGTCGCCATCGCATAGCGCCATTCATAGCAAAGAACGGAACAACGGATAGCTGAAACGTCATTGAGGACGCAGGATGATTCCCAGGTTTTTACTCGCAGTTGCCACCGCGCTTCTGCTGACCGCATGTGCCAAGGATGCGGCCAAACCCCAGCCCGAAGAGGCAGAGGCCGAGGCCGATACGGCCGCCGTCGAGTTGCACTTTCACGCCATTGCCGGGCTCAACCCCGGCGCCACTGGCCAGCCAGCCCCGGTCCGGGTGCGTATTTTCGAATTGAAAAATGCCGCCACCTTCGGCCGTTCCGATTATTTCGCACTGGCCGAACGGGCCCAGGCGACGCTCGGCGCCGATCTGATCGATCAGGACGAAGTGCTGATCCAGCCCGGCCAGCAGTTGAGCCTGCAGCGCGACCTCGACCCGGCCACCCGCCATATCGGCGTGCTGGTGGGGTATCGCGAGCTGGATCAGTCGTTGTGGCGCGCGGTGATGAATGTCCCGCCGCGCCAATACACCGAATACCAGATCAGCCTCGACGTGCGAGCCGTGCGCAGCGCCGTCGTGGTTCCCCCATCCAGCCCTGCCCAATAAACAATCGGAGCCCCCCATGTCCTGGAACAATCGTGTGGTCTGGTCGGAAGGCATGTTCATTGGAACGCAGCACTTTCAGCAGCATGACCGTTACCTGGAGAACCTCATCGACGCCCGGAGCCGCCCGTTGTCGGCCGGCGCCTGGGGGTTCTCCGAATTGCTGATCGACCAGGGCCTGCTGGCCCAGGGCAAACTGGCGATCATCTCGGCGCGGGGCCTGTTGCCGGACGGCACGCCATTCAACATTCCCCAGGATGACCTGGCACCGAGCCCGCTGAATGTCGATGACAACCTGCGCGATGGTTTGGTGTACCTGGCCTTGCCGCTCAAGCGCGCCGGTGCGCGAGATACCGTTGACGAAGGCGAAGCCCTGGGCGCTGCGCGCTACGTGAGCCAGGTGCGCGAAGTCCGGGACGACAACGCGCCGTTCGAAAACCAGGCCCCCGTGGCCGTGGGGTCGAGGGCGCTGCGATTGTTGGTAGCCCAGGATGGCATCAGCGACTACGCCGCCATCGGCCTGGTACGAATCAAGGAAAAACGCGCCGACCGAGCCTTGGTGCTCGACGACACTTACATCCCGCCGCTGCTGGATGTGGTCGCCTCCAACCCCCTGGCCGCGTTTCGCAGCGAACTGCTGGGCCTGCTTCATCAGCGCGGCGAAGCCCTCGCCGGGCGAGTGGTGGCGTCCGGTGCCGGTGGTGCCTCGGAGATTGCCGATTTCATGCTGCTGCAACTGGTCAACCGTGCCCAGCCGTTGATCCAGCACTTGAGCCAGTTGAGCCCGTTGCACCCCGAGCGGTTCTACAGCGAGCTGGTGAGTCTGGCCGGCGAGTTCTCGACCTTTACCGCTTCCGGGCGGCGGCCCCAGGAATACCCGCAGTACCAGCACGATGACTTGGCGCTGAGTTTCGCGCCGGTGATGCAAGCCCTGCGTGAGGCGCTGTCGATGCTGATCGACAGCAAGGCCACGCCGATTCCGATCGTCGAAAAAGCCTACGGCGTCCACGTCGCGATGCTGGCCGACAAGTCCCTGCTCGACAGCGCCAGCTTCATCCTGGTGGTGCGCGCCGACGTGCCCGCCGAAACCCTGCGCAGCCACTTCGGCCAACAGAGCAAGGTCGGCTCGGTGGAGCACATCCGCAACCTGGTCAACCTGCAATTACCGGGCATTGGCCTGCTGCCACTGCCGGTGGCGCCACGGCAAATTCCGTATCACGCCGGCTCCACTTATTACGAACTGGACCGGGGCAGCGAGCATTGGCAGCAACTGGCCAACTCCGGCGGTTTTGCGTTCTACATCGCGGGGCAATTCCCGGGGCTGAACCTGGCTTTCTGGGCGATCCGAGGATAAACCGCAATGAGCAACGACGATCGTACCCAATTCATGCCGACACCCGGTGGCCGTGGCGCCGACCCGGTCCGCCCGGAGGCTGGTCGCGCCCAGGCCGCGCCGCTTTCGATGCCGGCCGCGCCGCTTTTGATCGGCACGGCCGAAGGTCTCAACCCGCTGGAGAGCGCCGCTGGCCCGTTGCTGGCTTTGCTGACCCGCTTGCGCAACACCATTGCCCACCCGGCGCCGGCGAGCCTGCGCGCGCAATTACTGGCCTACCTGCGCCAGTTCGAGGAACGCGCCGAGGCTGCCGGCGTGGTGCGCAACGATGTGTTGCTGGCCCGTTACGCCTTGTGCACCGCCCTGGATGAAGCGGTGTTGAGTACACCGTGGGGTGGTGCCAGCGACTGGGGCAAACAGAGTCTGCTGATCACCGTGCACAACGAAGCCTGGGGCGGCGAGAAGGTGTTCCAGCTGTTGGAACATTGCCTGCAAAGCCCCCGCGAACGTTTGTATCTGCTGGAGCTGTTGTACCTGTGCATGTGCCTGGGTTTCGAAGGGCGTTATCGGGTCATGAACGACGGTCGCAGCCAACTGGAAGCCTTGCGTGAGCGCACCAGTGCGGTCATCCGCAGCGCCCGTGGCGATTATGAGCGTGAACTGTCGCCCCATTGGCGCGGCGTCACCGTGGCCCGCGACCGGCTAGCGCAATTCATGCCGCCTTGGATCGCCGTGGCCATCGGCGTGGCGTTGCTGCTGGCACTGCTGTTCGGCCTGCGCTTGAAACTGGCCGCCGATGCCGAGCCGGTGTTTAAAAATATTCATGCGCTGGGCGAAATCCCGGTGCAGGCCATCGACCGTCCGGTGGTGCAACCGAAACTGATCGAGCGTCCCCGCCTGGCAGGCTTCCTCGCTGATGAAATCAAGGCCGGTCGGGTCGCTGTGGAAGATGCCGTTGACCGTTCAGTGGTGACCATCCGTGGCGATGAGCTGTTCGCCTCGGGCAGCGCCAGCATCGTCGACAATTTCCAGCCGCTGATGCTGCGCATCGCCGATGCCGTTCGCAAGGTCAAGGGCCAGGTCCGGGTGACCGGCCACAGTGACAATCGCCCGATCGCCACCTTGCGGTTTCCATCGAATTGGGCCTTGTCCGAGGCGCGGGCCAATTCGGTACTGCAAATCCTTTCAGCCAAGACCGGCCAGCCCGAACGCTTCAGCGCCGAAGGCCGCAGCGACACCGAACCGTTGGCCTCGAACGCTACAACAGAGGGCCGCGCACGCAATCGTCGGGTCGAAATCACAGTGTTGGCGGAGGGGGTCGAGTGAAGGCGTTTTTCAGTTTTATCATCCGCTGGGTCATTCCGTTGCTGGGGCTGATCGCCCTGAGCCTGATCATCTGGTTTGTCGGGCCGCTGCTCGAATTCCTGGTGCCCGAAGGGCGGCGCTGGGCGCTGATCATTCTGGTGTTCGCGGTGTGGATCGCCTATCGGGTGTTTCGCATCATCCAGGCGCGCCGTCAGGCCGCCGAAGTGATGCGCAGCCTGGCGGCGCAAACCCCGCCGGATCCGACCAGCATCGCCACCTCTGAGGAGCTCGAAACCCTGCGCCAGCGCATGGACGAAGCCTTGGCGCTGTTGAAGAAAGCCAAGCTGGGCGGTGACGAGCGCCGTAACCTGTATGAACTGCCGTGGTACGTGATCATCGGCCCGCCGGGTTCAGGCAAGACCACGGCGCTGGTCAATTCCGGGCTGCATTTTCCGTTGGCGGCGCAGTTGGGCGCCGGGGCAGTCCGTGGTGTCGGTGGCACGCGCAATTGCGATTGGTGGTTTACCGATCAGGCCGTGCTGCTCGACACCGCAGGGCGCTACACCACCCAGGACAGCGACGCGACAGTCGATAAAGCCGCGTGGCTGGGTTTTCTCGGCCTGTTGAAGAAACAGCGGGCCCGGCGTCCGATCGACGGCGCGTTTATCGCCATCAGCCTCTCCGACTTGCTGCTGGGCAGCGACGCCGAGCGCGCTGCCCATGCCGCCGCGATCCGTCTGCGTATCCAGGAGCTGTACACGCAACTGGGCGTGCGCTTTCCGATCTACCTGATGCTGACCAAGCTCGATCTGGTGCCAGGGTTCATGGAGTATTTCGATACCCTGAGCAAGGAAGAACGAGCGCAGGTCTGGGGTATGACCTTTGCCCTGGACGACGGTAAAAACAATGACAGCCCACTGGCCCATCTGCAAAGCGAATTCACCGGCCTGGAACAGCGCCTCAACGATCGTTTGGTGGAGCGTTTGCAACAGGAGCGCGACCCGGCGCGGCGCGATCTGATCTACGGTTTCCCGCAACAGTTCGGCGCGTTGAAGGATTGCCTGCAAAGCTTCCTTGAGGGCGTATTCAAACCCAACGCCTTTGAAGAGCGGGTGCTGTTGCGCGGGGTGTATTTCACCAGCGGCACCCAGGAAGGCAGCCCGATTGACCGGCTGATCGGCTCCATGGCCCAGAGCATGAACCTGGATCGCCAGCACCTGGCGCGCCAGAACGGCACCGGGCGCAGTTACTTCATCGAAAAACTCTTCAGCGCCGTGGCCTTTGCCGAGCGTGGGCTGGTGGGGGTCAACCCGAAAGTCGAACGTCGGCGCAAGTGGATCGCCCGGGGTGTGCTGGCCTCGACCGTGGCCCTGGTGCTGGTGGTCGGGACCTTGTGGTGGGTCAGCTACCGCGCCAACCAGGCGTATATCGCGCAAGTCGATCAGAAAGTCGCGCCCCTGGGCCAGGCCGTGCAGAACCTCAGCCCGGCACAACGGGACGTGCTTGCGGTGTTGCCCTTGCTCAACGCGGTAAAGCACCTGGCCGCCGACTCGCCGAGCTGGGCCGAAGGCCTGGGCCTGTATCAGGGCGACATGCTTGAAGCCGAGTCTGGCAGCGTCTATCGCAAGTTGTTGATCGCGGTCTTCGCGCCACGCTTGCTCACGCGCATCGAAGAGCAACTGCACGGCGGCGGCAATTCGGACTTCCTTTACGAAGGCTTGAAGGCCTACCTGATGCTCGCCGACAGCGAGCATTACGATGCCGACTTCATCAAGGCGTGGATCGCCCTGGACTGGGATCGCAGCCTGCCGCGCGACTTGCCGGCCGAGCAGCGTCTGGCCCTGGAGGAGCACTTGCAGGCGCTGTTCGAGCGCCATCCGCCCACCGCACGTCTGGACCCGCGCCTGATCGACGATCTGCGTCGGCAGTTGCAGCAGCTGCCAGTGGCCCAGCGCGTCTATGACCGGGTCAAGCGGCAGAAACTGCCGGACGGCATCCCGGATTTTCGTATCAACGAAGCGGCCGGGCGCGATGCCGCGCTGGTGTTCAGCCGCAAGAGCGGCAAGCCGCTGGGCGAACCCTTGAGCGGCTTCTTCACGGCCAAGGGTTACCGCCAAGGGTTTTTGCTTACCAGCCTGAACCAGACCGGCACTCTGGCCGAGGAGCAGTGGGTGCTCGGTCGCGACCAGGCAGAGCAACAGAACGTCGTCAGCCTGGCCGCCGACGTGCGCCGCCTGTATTTCCAGGATTACCAGCGCCAGTGGGATGCCTTGCTGGCTGATATCGACTTCGTGCCGATCACCAGCGTGGCCCAGGCCGCCGATGTGTTGCGGGTGATTTCCGGCCCGACCTCGCCGTTGAAAAAACTGCTGGTAGCAGTGGCGAAGGAAACCGACCTGCAACAGGAAGAACGCCTGCTGGCCGCCAAGGGCGCGCCGGTGGAGGGCGGGGTCGACAAGCTCAAGGAGCGCCTGGGCAGCTTGCTCGGCCAGGAGCAGGCGACGCAAAACACACCGGATGCCAGTGAAGATCCCATCACCGCGCATTTTGCCGAACTCAACAGCATCGTCAGCAAAAACGAAGGCGAGCCGGCGGCCATCGATGGCCTGCTGGCCGACATGAACGCCCTGTATGTGCAGGTCAGCGCCATGGTCGGCGCCAGCGGCGACGCCTTGCTCGGCGAAGCCAAGAACCAGGCCGCAGCGGCTGCGACACGGGTCAGCCTCAACGCCGAACGTCAGCCGCCGCTGGTGCAGGGCCTGGTCAAATCGGTGGTCAACTCCACCACCAACAGCATGATGGGCGGGGTACGCAATCAACTGAACGCGGCCTGGACCAGCGAAGTGGTGAACATCTATCGCCAGTCCCTGGCCGGGCGTTACCCAATGTCGCCGGGCAGTGCGCGGGATGCGACCCTGGACGACTTCGGCCAGTTCTTCGGCGTGGGCGGGGTGATGGACAACTATTTCCGCAAATACCTGCAGCCGTACGTGGATACCTCGACCCAGGCCTGGCGTTGGCAGCCGGGCGCCGCACAGAAGCTAGGCATTGCCCCGGGCGTGCTGCAAACCTTCCAGCGGGCAGCGACCATCCGGGATGCGTTTTTCCGTTCCGGCGGCACCCAGCCGATGGTGCGCTTCGAACTCAAGCCAGTGGCGATGGACGCCACCATCACCCAGTTTTTGCTCGACCTCGATGGCCAGCAATTGAGCTACGACCACGGCCCGAGCCGCCCCACCTCCATGCAATGGCCCAACCCCGGCAGCATCGGTGTGGTGCGGATCTCGATCATGCCGCCTTCAGCCAGCGGTCGTTCGGGTATCACCCTGGACGGGCCCTGGGCCTGGTTCCGTCTGCTGGAGCAATCGGACCTGACCGCCGGCAACTCGCCGGACCGCTTCAACCTGCGGCTGCGAGTCGACGGCGCCAGCGTCTCTTATGAGCTGCGGGCCAACAGCGCCTTCAACCCGTTCAAGAGCCGTGTACTCAGCGGTTTCAGCCTGCCGGAGCGTTTATGAGCACGCCGGGTTTCTATGGAAAGTTGGCCAGTCGCGGGGACTTTGTCAGCCGTGGCTTGCCGCAGAGTTTTATCGGCCCCTGGGATTCGTGGCTGGCGGCGGGCCTGCTCGCCAGCCAAAGCCTCGGGGACCGTTGGCTGGATGCCTATCTGGTCAGTCCGCTGTGGCGCTTCATGCTCGGGCCCGGTGTGTGTGGGCCGCAAGCCGCCGTTGGGGTGGTGATGCCGAGCATCGATCGGGTTGGCCGGTATTTTCCGCTGACCGTCGCGGTACTGCTGGATCACGACGCTGATCCGGCGTCGGTGGTAGGCGGCTCGGATGTCTGGTTTGAGCAAGTTGAGCAATTGCTGTTGAGCACGTTGAGCGTGGAGGCGAGCTTCGAAGCCTTCGGTGCAGGGCTGGAGACGCTGGGCGGCCCGGCATACCTGCCACGCGCGCCAAGCAGCCGTTTTGCCGGCCTGCATCGTTTTGATGCCACCGACCCGAAGGCGCGAATGACCGCGCTTGCCGAACTGGCCTGCGAAGGCGCAAGCCTGTGGTGGGGCCAGGGTTCGGAGCGTATCGCCCCTGCTTTATTGCGGTGCCAGGGCCTGCCGGCCGCCGCTGATTTTGCGCAATTTTTGCTCGGCCAAGAAGGTGTTGTGTAGATGTGTCCAAGCGTTGGAAAGACGTTCAAGTCCGCAAGCAAGAGCCATGTCGGCATGGTCCGCCAGGTTAACGAAGATGCTTGCCTGGACCGGCCGGAAAACGGCCTGTGGGTGGTCGCCGATGGCATGGGCGGGCACGCAGCGGGCGACTACGTCAGCAGTCTGATCGTCGATAGTCTGCGCAACGTTGCCGTAGGCCGTTCGCTGGATGAATACGTCGCGGCGCTGAAAACCGACCTGCTGCGGGTCAACGCCGCCGTGCGTGAAGAAACCGCCAACCGCGGCGTGACCATGATGGGCAGCACCGTGGTGGCGTTGGTGGCGCGTGACTTGCGCGGAGTGTGCCTGTGGGCGGGTGACAGCCGCTTGTATCGCCTGCGTGACGGCCTGCTCGAAGGCATCTCGCGGGACCACAGTTATGTTCAGGATCTGCAGGACAGCGGCCTGCTCAGCGAAGCTGAAGCCCGGGTGCATCCACGGTCCAATATTGTCACCCGCGCTGTTGGGGTAGGGGCGCAACTGGAGCTGGCGATGGTCGAGCTGCTGTTGATGCCTGGCGACAGTTACCTGCTGTGCAGCGATGGGCTGACCAAGACCGTCGAGGACCATGAAATCAGCGAGGTGCTGAGCCACGACGAACCCGGTGAAATCGCCAGCAGCCTGGTGTCCCTGGGCCTGATGCGTGGTGCTCCGGACAACATCACCGTCATCGTCGTGAAGGTGCCTTCATGAACCCCACCGTGAATATTCTGATCCCCGGCTATGACATCGACGGCGAGATCGGCGAAGGCGCCATGGCCAGCGTTTACCTGGCGACCCAGCGCTCGCTGGAGCGCAAGGTGGCGCTGAAGGTCATGGCCGCCGCGCTGGCGGCCGACCCGAGTTTCTGCGAGCGCTTCCTGCGCGAAGGTAAAACCCTGGCGCGTCTGTCTCACCCGCATACGGTCACCATCCATGACATCGGCCATGTCGGTGAACTGTATTACATGGCCATGGAATTCCTGCCCAACGGCACGCTCAAGGAGCGCATCGCCGCCGGCCTGACGCCGGAACAGGGCCTGATCTACATCCGTCAGATCGCCTCGGCCCTGGGCTATGCCCATGGGCTGGGGCTGGTTCATCGCGACGTCAAACCGGCGAACATTCTGTTCCGCGCCGATGGCACAGCGGTGCTCTCGGACTTCGGCATCGCCAAGTCCATGGATGACCGCACCCAGTTCACCCAGGCCGGTTTCGCTGTCGGTACTCCCAGCTACATGAGCCCGGAACAGGCGCGCGGCCAGGATATCGATGGCCGAGCCGATCTTTATGCCTTGGGCGTGGTGCTCTACGAAATCCTCGTTGGCAAACTGCCGTATACCGGCAACGACGCACTCTCCACGGCCCTGGCGCATTTGACAGAACCGTTGCCGGAGCTGCCAGTGCACCACGGTCGCTATCAAGAGGTGCTGCGCAAGCTGTTGGCCAAGGACCCGGCCGACCGTTTTCCGGATGCAGCGGCGCTGTTGCAGGCGCTGGATAATCTGCCTCGGGAATCGGTTGAAGCGACCACGATCCGGCCATTGCCAATTCCGGTAGTGCCGATTGCGGTGAGCAATGACCTGGCGGGACTGACGCCGGTGTCCATCGATATACCGACCGGCCCCGCGCAGCCACAACCTCGATCCAATCCTGTTGCGCCGACTGTGAAACCGACGCCGTCGTCCACGGTCTCGGAGCAGCGAAAGGGGCCGGTGTTCGCACTCGCCGCCGTCGCGGTGGCCGTGGCGCTGGTCTTGGGCGGCGCGGGTTATTGGTGGCTGTCCGCTGACGTCGAAGCCGACGCCAAGGTGCCGGTGGTTTCAGCACCGCCGGCCAGCCCGCCGCCGACCGTGGCGCCACCCGTAAAACCCCCTGTGGCGACGGAGGTCGATGGCGGTCAGCGGCCGCTGCTGATGGCCGGCAAAAAAACCTTGTTCCAGCGGGTACTCAGCAAGCCGGGGGCGAAACTCGCCAGCGAACCGGGGGCCACCCCTGACAAGGCCTTGCCGGCGTTTTCCGTGCTTTACGTCTATCAGCGCAAAGAAGTTGATGGAAGCCCGTGGCTGCGTGTTGGCGCCGCCACCGACGGGCGCAGTGACGGCTGGTTGCCGGCCGCGCAAGTCAGCGACTGGAAGCAAAGCCTGGTACTCAAGTTTACCGAACGCTCCGGCCGCGCGCCGGTGATGTTCCTGCGCCAGCCCGGCGAAGTGGAGAGGTTGCTGGCCGATCCGTCGGCGGCAAAAAACCTGCTGCTCAAGGCCCAGCAGAATCGCGAAGACAACCAGCAGGTGCTGGCCCTGGAACCGGCCGCCAGTGCGGTGCCGCAGAACCAGTTTTACCTGTTGCCGATCTTCGATTCCCGCGAGAGCTTCGATGAGAACGGCCAGCCGGTGCAGTTGCTGAACGTGGCGTCCATCGACCCCGGCAATGCTCCAAGGGCCGCAGCCAGCAACACACCAATCACTACCGCTAACGCCGACGCGTTCCGCACCGCCGTGGTGTTGGTCGTTGACACCACCGTGTCCATGCAGCCCTACATCGATCAGGTCCGCGACGTAGTACACCAACTGCAAACCCGTATCGCCGAGCGGGGCGAGCAGGACAGTGTCAGCTTCGGCCTGGTGGGGTTTCGCAGCAGCACCCAGAAAACCCCGGGCCTGGAATATGTCGCCAAAACCTTGATCACCCTGGACCAGGGCCGCGACCCACAGCGCTTCATGGACCTGGCGCGGCAGGTCAAGGCGTCCACGGTCTCTAGTCATTCGTTCAACGAAGATGCGTTTGCCGGTGTGATGGATGCGGTCGAGGGCATGGACTGGTCTGGCTATGGCGGGCGCTTGATCCTGTTGGTCACCGATGCCGGTGCCTTGCGCAAGAACGACCCGTATGCCGCCACGCAAATGAACGAGGCCGAAGTGCGCCAGGCTGCGCTGGGCAAGCAGATCAAGATCTACGCCTTACATCTGCTCAGCGATGCCGGCAAGAAAACCCACAGCGGTGCGCAAAGCCAGTATCGCACCCTGACCGCCGACGCCAACCCGCAGATCGGCGACCTGTACATTCCGGTGCCGGGCGCCGATGTACGCAAGTTCGGTGAGCGGGTGGACGAGATCGGTTCGGTGTTTGCCGACCTGGTGCATCAGGTGCGTGGCAACAAGCCGCAAACCGTGCCGCTGCTGAGCGCCGCGCCGAGCCTGAGCGACAAATCGGCGGCCGTCGGTTATGCGATGCACATGGACTTCCTGGGGCGTAAAGCCGCCAGCCAGGCGCCGCAACTGGTCAGCGCCTGGACCGCCGACCGCGACCTGACCAACCCGGCACTGCCGGCATTTCAGGTGTGCGTGATGCTGACCAAGTTGCAGCTCAACGACTTGCAGCAATCGCTGAAACTGATCGTCGATGCGGCCCGCAAGACCCAGACCTCGCCGAAGAATTTCTTTCAGGAAATCGCCAGCGCCAGTGCCTACATGAGCCGCGATCCCTCGGCCTTGCGCAAGGGTGGCAACCTGGCTGATGGCGGGGTTCTGGGTGAGTACCTGGAAGGGCTGCCCTACCGCAGCAAGTCGCTGAACATGACCCAGGATTTGTGGCTTTCGTTGAGCGTGGCCGAGCAGGAGGATTTTATCGACGAGCTGGATTCGAAGATCCGCCTCTACGAAACCTTCCACAACGACTTGGCCAACTGGGTGCGTTTCGGCGATGCCGAACCGGGTGATGCCTTGTACCGCGTTCCGTTGTCGACGCTGCCGTGATGCTGAACATGAGCGCAGTGCACAAACACCGGGGCGCCGGCAGTCAGCGCTACAGCTTGGTGATCCCTCGGCTGCAACTGCGTGCCGGTGAACAATTGGCGGTGGTCGGCCCCAGTGGCTGCGGCAAAAGCACGTTGCTCGATTTGCTGGCGCTGGTGCTGGCTCCGGATCAGGCCGGGCAGTTTGATTTTGCGCCTGGCCAAACCCGCACGGACATTACTGGGCTGTGGCGCGCAGATGCGCAAAGTGCTTTGGCGGACCTGCGCCGCCGGCACTTGGGCTACGTGCTGCAAACCGGTGGCCTGCTGGATTTTCTGGACGTGCGCGGCAACATCGACCTGTCGCGCAAACTGCTCGGTTTGAAGGACGACGGCAGCGTGGATCGCCTGGCCGGGGCGTTGGATATCGTCGATCAACTGGGCAAGAAGCCGGGCGACTTGTCCGTCGGCCAACGGCAACGGGTGAGTTGCGCCCGCGCCCTGGCCCATGGGCCGCGTTTGCTGCTGGCCGATGAACCGACCGCCGCCCTCGATCCGCTGAACGCGGAACGAGTGATGCAGTTGCTGGTGACCCAGGCCCGCGAACATGGCGTGTGCTGCGTCGTCGCCACCCACGACGAATCACTGGCCCGCGCCAGCGGTTTGCAGGTGCGGCGCATCCGTTGTCATCGCGACGTTGATGGCGGTGTCACCGCCACCCTCGGGGAGGCCTGCTGATGCGCAGTGCGCTGGTGGCTTCCCTGGCTTGGCAAGATTACCGCAACGATGCGTGGCTGTCGGCCTGTTCGGTACTGGCGCTGGTGGCGGTGGTCGCGCCGTTGTTGGTGCTGTTCGGCTTGAAATTCGGCCTGGTCAGCAGTTTGACCGAGCGCCTGGAAAACGACCCGGCCACCCGGGAAATCATTCCCTTGGGCGGCGGTCGGTTCAGTGCTGCGTTTATCGAACAGTTGAGCCGGCGCGACGACGTGGCTTTCGCCTTGCCACGCACCCGGCAGATTGCCGCGACGGCGGATCTGAGCACTGGCGCTTCGACGGTGACCGTCGAAATGATCCCCACCGCCGCCAACGACCCCTTGCTCGGCAGTCTGCCGGTGCCCCAAGGGCTGGATCAGGTGCTGCTCAGCCAGACCGCCGCCGAAAAGGTCGGGGCCAAGGCCGGTGATTGGCTGCAGGCCAGCATCGGTCGGCAAGTGGCCGGTCGTGGCGAGGCGCAGCGCACTCGCGTCCAGGTGTTGCGCGTCCTGCCGCTGGAAGCCTTCGCCCGGGACGGGTTGTTCGCACCGTTGGCCCTGCTGGAAGCGGCTGAAGATTACCGGGACGGCCGCGCCGTGCCAGCGCTCGGTTGGCCAGGTGATGCGGTGGGCGTGACGGAGCAACGGGTGTACCCGGCGTTTCGTCTGTACGCCCGTCGTCTCACCGATGTCGAGCCGCTACGCCAGTATTTCGCTGCGCAGAATCTGCTGGTCTCGACCCAGGCCCAGGCCATCGCCCAGGTGCAATCGCTGAGCCGCAACCTGTCGATCGTATTCTGGATCATCGCCGGGTTGGCTTTGTCGGGAGCATTCGCGGCGATTTTTGCCGGTGCGCTGGCGGCGGTCGAGCGCAAGCGTCGAGCGTTGTCGGTGTTGCGCCTGCTGGGGTTTTCCACGGCGGCGCTGTTGCTGTTTGTTGTGTTGCAGGCGCTGTACAGCGCCGGCCTCGCGGCCCTGTTGAGCGCCGGGCTGTATGGCCTGGCGCAATCGGGCCTGAACCATTTATTTGCGCAGGCGCCGGGCGAATACGCCAGTCATCTGCTGGCGCATCACTACGCATGGGCCCTGGTGGCCGTGCTCGGCGTCAGCGTCGTGGCGGCGGCCTGTGGTGGCTGGCGAGTGGCGCGTATCCAGGCGTTTGAAGGAATCCGAGATGTATAAGTTATTGGGCGCCGCCGTGGCGCTGAGCCTGGCCAGCATGGTCTGGGCGGATGAAAGTACAGACAAACTGGACAACCCCAAGCCGCTGGCCGACGACGTCAGCCTGCCGCTGCCGTGCGAAGGGCAGATGGTGTTCCGTTACGTCTACATCCTGGCGCAAGGCACTCTGGACGACCGCGAGATCAGCCTCGGCTATCCCTTCAGCGAGGGCGAGTCCGGTTATCAACAGTCGTTCATTTCCGGTTACCGCCGGGACTTTATCAACGGCCAGTTCACCCTCAAGGATCTGCCCAAGGATTGGGGCAAGACCATCACGCCGTTGATGCCGAAGACGGACGCCAAGACCCCGCTCAAGCCGATGCTCTATTTCATCGGCAAATACGAAGTCACCGCCCGCCAATACGCCCAGGTCATGGCCCAGGCGCAATCGCTGGCCAGCGGCGAGCCGGCGCCCACCTGCGAGGCACTGCAAGCGGAAGCGCCGCAAGGCATGGCTGGGCGTTTGCCCAAGGTGAAGCTGTCGCGATTCGAGGCCGAACGCTTCTCGGCGGTGTACAGCGCCTGGCTGATGAAATACCACAAGGACCTGCTACCGGTGAGCGGTCGTGGTACCTCGGCGGAAGAGGGCGGGCTGGGTTTTGTGCGCTTGCCGACCGAGGTCGAATGGGAATTTGCTGCCCGTGGCGGGCAGGCCATTAGCCGTCAGGACCTGGAAGGGCGTCTGTTTCCCCGGCGTCTGGAAGGCAGCGAAAGCGACGGGCCACTGGCCGACTGGGCAGTCTTCAATCAGGTCGCCGGTGGCACCGGCCAGGCAGCGCGTCTGATGCCGATCGGTACCAAACTGCCAAACCCCATCGGCCTGTTCGACGTGATCGGCAACGCCGCCGAGATGGTCCAGGAGTCCTTCCAGCTCGTGCACGCCGGACGCCGCCAAGGCACCTACGGCGGCTTCGTGGTCAAGGGCGGCAACTACCTGGAAGGCGAGGGCACCTTGTTCACCGGGATGCGTCGCGAGTACCCGCTGTTCGCCGCTGACGGCACCGAGCAAAACAACGAAACCACCGGGTTCCGGGTGGCGATTGGCGCGTTGTCGGCGCCACGTTCGCGCTACAAGGAATTGTTTGCCCAATGGCAGAAAGAAGGTCGGCTGGCTTCGCTGACCGATGCCATCGACGACGCCCAGGACCCGACCAAACGCCTGGACAGCATCATTGCTGCCAGCGTCGACCCGAGCCTGCAAGCCGAGTTGGGGCTGGTCAACGAAGAGCTCAAGCGCAACGTCTCGCTCATCGCCCAGCAGCGTGAGGAAGCGGCCGGCAACCTGATCCAGTCGGCGGCCCTGGTGGCCGAGACCGTCAACAACTACAACATTCGCCTGACCAATTTGCAGAAGAGTCGCCAGCAGGCCGTGGACGCCAAGGACGAGGCCAGCGCCAAGCTGTTCGCTACCGCCATCGACAATGGCCGCAGCGCGCTGGACGGCGCGGTGGCGATCTACATCGACAACCTGGCGACCGGCACGCGCTACACCGATGCCGTGATCCAGGCGCAGTTTCAACGCATCAAGGAAGAGTTGGAGCGCAAGCCGGTACTGGGCAAAAGCCTGGTAACGCGCGCAACGTTATTCGTTCGCCATGTCGGTGATTATCGTCAGCAACGACGAGCCGACCCGGCGGCGATATTGAAGGAATTGCTCGCATCGAACGCCCAGCGGTCTTGATCGTTCGTTGTACAGCGAGCTTGGAAGGGACTCAGGCGGCGGTGGGCCGTGCTGAGCTGGTCAAACTTAAAAGAGAACACAACTATGCTTTCCTCCCGTAAACCTTTTGCTTCGCTTTCCAAGCGTCACTTGCTGCTGATGGCCGTTGGCTTCAGCACCGTACTGACCGGTTGCGCCACGTCGCCGACCTCCAAGGTCGCCTCGAGCACCAAGGTCGAGTACTACCCGAACTGCTACGAGCCGGTGCAGCACCTGCGTGCCACCGATTCGAACATGACCAAGTCGGTCGTCACCGGCGCGGCTGTCGGCGCTGTCGGCGGTGCACTGCTGGGCGCCCTGACCGATTCCGAGAACCGTGGCCGCAACGCCGCCATCGGTGCAGCGGGCGGCGCCCTGGCGGGCGGCGCGGCCGGTTACTACACCGAGCGCCAGAAGCAGATCGCCGATGACAACCAGCGCATCGCGTCCTACGCCTCCGACGTCAACAAAAGCGCCGCCGACATCGATCGCAGCACCGCGTACGCCAAGACTTCGCAGCAGTGCTACCAGAACGCGTTCACCAAACTGGTCGCCGACCGCAAGGCCAAGACCGTCAACGACACCGAAGGCCGCAAGCGCCTGGCAGAAATCGTCGCGGGCCTCAAAGAGTCCAACGACCTGATCGTTGCGGTTAACGGTAAAGCCAGCGAAGACCTGAACAACTACACCCAGGCCTACGAAAAAGACCTGCAGCAAGTCGGCGTACAGCGCACTGACGTGGTCACCGTGGCAACCGCCGATACCACGCCAGTCGTGGCACCGACCAAGAGCAAAAAAGCGGTGAAACCGGCGAAAAAACCGGTGCTGCCAACCGTGCCGAAAGAAGCGGTCACCACCGAGAAAACCCTGCAGACCGCACAAGCCAAACAGGCTGAAAGCAAACAGGTCGCCAGCGCAGGCACCACTCAAGTCAACAGCATGTGCAAGAACCCGGACCTGGGCGATTGGGCACCGGTGCCTTGCCCGAATGCTTGATTGAGTTTTTGTAGTTCTTTGATCATTCCCACGCGCTTTGCGTGGGAGTGATCTGTACTGGTTACACCTTGGCGCTGTGCGCCGCCATCTCCTGCGCTTGCAAATGATCCAGCGCTCGTTTCACCAACCACTAAACCCATTCGTAATTCTGCTGAGCGCCGTGCCCCAGCTATTGGAAACCCTCACGAAGTGCGATTCCGGATCATCAAAAAAAGGGGACATGAAGTCCCCTTTCTCTATTCGTGGTTTCGCGACGCCTTGGTCCGATGCTCCGACTGGTGACTGAAGAAGCCAATAACCTGACTTGTTTCACCTTCGCCAAGTCCCATCAGTCCGAATCCGGACAAGGGATTTGCTGTACGGACAGTTCGGCGATCCCGACCCTTACATCGCTCTGCGATTCCGGGCGTCACGGATGGGGAAAAATCCTCCTCGGAGCAGGGATGAAGCTGACAGTAAAAGCAGACGAAGGCTTCATCAGACTCGATGCGGGTGGGGTTACCGTGGTTTGGCTGGTGGCCACTCAAGCCAGCTATTGCTATTAATTTGCAGGATGCAGAAATGACAGAGCCACTTGATTTCAAGAGCAATTACACCGGCGGTGACTACGTATACCTGATGGGCGGGGACGGCTTCAAAACGAACGCGGCAGGTAAAAAACTGATCGATTGTTCACATATGGTGAACTTGTTGCTGACAAGCGCCGGTTACAACATTCCGTTTGAAGACACGCGTGTCATGCAAAACTCCACCTACTACACAACGGTTCTGCCGCAAGACGTGAGACGGGGTGACATCGCTCTTTGGATTAAAGCGCCCCCTAACTCCGCCAGTTCACCTGTGTTTCATACGGGCATCGTTGAAGACTTCAATCCTGCTACCAACGTTGGACACTTCTTTGGTGCTCAAACGAGTACCGGTCCTGCCACAGCGAAATTCGGCCCAAAACCTGCGAGTTACTACTGGCCCATCGTGACCAAATTCCTCAGAGCGAAGGATGCATTCAGAACAGCAGCACCTGCTCTTGCAGGCGTTTCGGATTTCGCACTTTAGACACTCATCGAGAGCGCGCCGATCAAGGCGCGCTCTTTATTGGGTTTACGTCTTGGCTCGATGCTCCGCCGGATTCGGCGAATCAATATGATCCAGCGCTCGCTCCACCAACAACCGGACCCCATCCGCCAATCTGCTGAGCGCCAAGGCTAAGGAGCGTCGTGCACCGTCCGCGTCATCGGCCAGGTTGGCGGCGATGGCGCTGATGGACAGCAGGTCTTCTGAGGCGTTGGCCAGGAGGGCTTCGGTGTCGATGTCGGGGGAGACGGTGAAGAGCTTGCCTTTGCGTTTGGGTTTTTCGTTGGGTGGTGGGGCGAAATGGTGGTCGAGGGCGCGTTCGGCGGCTTCGTGGAGTTTTCTGGAATCGAAGGATTCGTAGGGGGATGTGGCTTCGTTTTCTGGTGGATTCGGTGTCGGCTTGATCATAGATGTAGCTTCCTGGAATTAAGAGGCTGACACCGTTTCGCTTTGCACTTCGAAAGAGGTGGCAGCTGTGCGTTGGTGTGCAAGACCGGTCCAGGTGCCCGGCAGACCCGAAGGTCTCCGACGCACAGCCGCCATAACGATCCGCGAGCATAGGAAAACGCTCGATGAATTGCTATCAACGATTGTGCACCTGAACCGGACTTGCACGTCCGAGTCACCGATTTTGCGGCGACGAACAGAGGTTATCGATGAGGGATCAAGCTGCCTAGTTCATGGACAGCCCGGCGTTTTGAAGGAAATGTCCGAGAAGTTTGAGGGCATCAAGATCAAAAGATCGCAGCCTTCGGCAGCTCCTACAGGAATGTGTTTCTTCAGGTGTAGGGCGGGTGTTGGGTGTGACGCGGAGCGTCACGGGATGCATTCCTACGCGGGAGCGTGGGAACGATCAAGGTGGAGGCGGGGAAAGCGTGACTTGGCGGTCATCATACGGGAAAAGCGGTTCATCTTCTTCTAACGCAACCCGACGGTGGCGTTCTGGCTTGAAGCCGCTACACTGCGCCGGCCGTTCACTTTTCTCTTGAGGCTGTGCGCATGAAATTTCGTTTTCTTCTGTGGATGCTGGGTTTGTTGATGGGTAAGGCCAGTCGGACTAATCCTGCGTTTCAGCAGCAGTTGGGTGACAAGGCATTGGTGTTTCAGCTACAGACCCTGGACGGGAAGGTGGCGCGGCATTTCTTTGTGAAGGATCAGCGCATTACCAGCAAGTCGGGTGTGTATGCCGAGCCGGCGTTTGCGATTGCGTTTAAGGATGCGGCGTATGGTTTTGCCACGATGCAGGCGAAGAACAAGCAGTTGGCGTTTATGACCGGGATTCAGGACAAGTCGATTCAGATCAAGGGCAACCCGGCGTTGGTGATCTGGTTTCAGGGGTTGACCAAGTATCTGAAGCCGAAGAAGGCCAAGCCGAAGGCATAGGTCTTTCGGGTAGCGCGCCGGGGTTTTTCGAGAGCAAGCTAGCCTCTTCAGCCATCCGACTCAAGAGGCTCGCGGGCGTCGAGTGGTTGTGCGGCCTCTAAGTCGCTGAGCGGATTAAAACTCATGCGCTATGTTTCTGCGTACGTCTCTCATGAAGGTAGCGCCCTTGCAGCGCCAGGATCTCAGACTTGCTTAGAACGCCTTTTCTCTTGAGATTGACGAGCAACTGTTCGATGCCATCCAACTCAACGACATCGCCAGTCATACGGGTAATGATCACGGCCATACGGCTCGTGCCATCAGGATCAGCAGTAACCTTGTGGTCTTGAGCAAGCTTGCGGATATGACTTGCAACGCTGACAGCCGCTGTTTGGGTCATCGGAAGCGCTCTATTTGCAGTCGAATCATAGCGGGGCGCAGGTTTGAGGTGATCAGATAAGTCGCGGTGGATTCATCGCGGGCAAGCCCGCTCCCACAGGGATTGCGTAAATCCTGTGGGGGCGTGGCTTGCCCGCGATGCTTTTAAGCCTGACTGAATTGCGAAGCCAGTTCACGCAGCAGCACTTCAGCCTCAAGCACTTTGCTGACCACGTCGTTGGCTTTGTCGCGGGTCAGGCCTACGCGTTCCAGCAGGGCGTCGGGGATGTCTTCGTCCGGGCCGGAGCCGATGCCGCGACCGCGCAGCAGGCGTACGGCCAGGCAGACGAGGTTCGGGTATTCGGCGTAGTCGCCGTCGTAGCTTGGGTCGTGCTGGAAGCGCAGGGCGGTGGCCAGTTCTTCTGGCATGTCCCAGAAGCGCATCAGCCATGAGCCGATCTGTTCGCGGCTGATGCCCAGCAGGTGTTGTTCCACGTAGCTGTGGCACAGGTGCGGGTTGACTTCCAGGTGGCGGCAGATCAGCGAGAAGTGCGGCGGGAATACATGGGCCAGTAGCAAGTAGCCGAAGTTGTGCAGCAGGCCGGCGAGGTAGGTCAGGCCTGCTTCCGGGCGCTGGGCGCGGGGCATGGCGCGGGTCAGGCCTTCGATGACGGCGGCGGTGTAGATCGATTGCTGCCAGTACGGCGTGGTGTGTTGCGGGTGGTCTTTGGGCAGGCTCAGGGTTTTGCCCAAGGCCAGGCCCAGCGCCAGGTTGATCACCAGGTCGAAACCCAATACCCGCACGATGGCGTCTTCCACTGAACGAATCTTGCCCGGCGAGGCGTAGTACGGCGACGCCGCCCAACTGACGACTTGTGCGGCCAGGGCCGGGTCGGTTTCGACGACGCCGGTGATGTCGTCGATGGTGGCGTTGGGGTCGACGCGCAATTTGATGATTTTCTGCGCGGTTTCGGCCAGCGGCGGAATCTCGATGGTTTCTTCCAAGCGTTGCTGGATGCGTCGCGCGGTGAACGCTTGAACGGCCTGGGTGATTTCCTCGCGGTCATCGTCGGGGCGGTCGAGGTTTGGACGGATGCGGTTCACGGCTTCGCCGAAATTGCCGGCGCTGGCCTTGGTCAGCATGGTTTTGAAATCGTCGCTGGAGATTTCCAGCAGCACGCCCGGCTCGCCCGAGTTGATCAGCAACGTCGGTTCGCGCAGCAGGCTTTCTTCATACAGGCACGGCGAACTGGTGAGCGCCGGCAGGCCGGGCAGCAGGCTCAGGCTGTGTTTACCGAGCATTTTTACCAGGCGTTCGGTGGAAACGGCGGTCAACCGGCGGCCGGTGAGTTCGGCGAGGCGGTTGAGGTCCAGCAATTGGCTCTGGGGGAACAGCACCATGAGCGCGCCGACGGCATCGTCGAGCAAGACTGCCTGCACCTTACGCGCGGCGTTCAGGCCGTGATGGTCGAGGACTTCTTCATAGGCGATGCCCAGCTTGCCGAGCAGCAGCCGAATAACAGACGGAGCGTGCGGGGTTTCAGGGGCGAGGGCAACGTCGGTCATGGTCTGTATCCGTTTGCAAACAATTGCAGGAGTATAACCAGCTTGTTTAAAGCCAGGGTCCGGAAACTGCAACAGTGCTCACACTTGGCCGTATTGCTGCCCATGGCGTAGCCAGCGGTCGAGCAGCGGGCTGACATGATCCGGCCAGCGCTCGAGCAAAGCCTGAGCGGCGTCGCGTACGGCGGGCAGTAAGTCGGCGTCGCGCATCAGGTCGGCGACCTTGAATTGCAGCAGACCGGTCTGGCGTGTGCCGAGCATTTCGCCGGGGCCACGCAGTTCGAGGTCTTTTTCGGCGATGACAAAACCGTCGTTGGTTTCGCGCATGATGCCCAGGCGCTGACGGCCGATCTGCGACAGCGGCGGATGGTAAAGCAGCACGCAATGGCTGACGGCACTGCCCCGACCGACACGGCCACGCAGTTGGTGCAGCTGCGCGAGGCCGAGGCGTTCGGGGTTTTCGATGATCATCAGGCTGGCGTTGGGCACGTCCACGCCGACTTCGATCACGGTAGTGGCGACCAGCAGTTGCAGGTTGCCGGCCTTGAACTCGGCCATCACCGCAGCTTTCTCGGCGGGCTTCATGCGACCGTGGATCAAGCCGACTTTCAACTCGCCGAGGGCGGCGGTGAGGTCTTCATAAGTGGTTTCGGCGGCCTGGCAGGTCAGCTCTTCCGACTCTTCGATCAGCGTGCATACCCAATAAGCCTGACGCCCTTCGGCACAAGCGCCGCGCACTCGCTCGATCACTTCGACGCGACGGGTGTCGGTGACCAGCACGGTGTTCACCGGGGTACGGCCGGGCGGCAGTTCGTCGAGGATCGAGGTGTCGAGGTCGGCGTAGGCGCTCATGGCCAGCGTCCGGGGGATCGGCGTGGCGGTCATGATCAGCTGGTGCGGACACATCCGCCCGCCGACGCCTTTCTGTCGCAATGCCAGGCGCTGCTGTACGCCGAAGCGATGTTGTTCGTCGATGATCGCCAGCGCCAGGTTCTTGAACTGCACCTCTTCCTGAAACAACGCGTGGGTGCCGACCACCATTGGCGTACCGCTGGCGATTTGCTCCAGCGCGGCTACACGATTTTTACCCTTGAGCTTACCGGCCAGCCACGCGACTTCGATGCCCAGCGGTTCGAGCCAGCGCTTGAAGGTGATGAAATGCTGCTCAGCGAGAATTTCTGTGGGCGCCATTAATGCGACTTGATACCCGGCCTCCAGCGCTTGCAGTGCGGCGAGGGCAGCGACCACGGTTTTGCCGGCGCCGACGTCGCCCTGAATCAGCCGCAACATCGGCTCGTGCTGACTGAGGTCGTAAGCGATTTCGTTGCCGACCCGTTGTTGGGCGCCCGTTGGGGTGAAGCCGAGGTTGGCCAAATACTGTTGTGGCAGCTTGGTGGCTTTTGGCATCGACGGCGCGCGCAGGGCACGCATGCTCTCGCGCAGGCGCTGCTGGGACAGTTGATGGGTCAACAGCTCTTCGAAGGCCAAACGGTGTTGCGCCCAGTGATGACCGAGGGCGAGTTCGTCGACATCGGCATCGGCGGGCGGGTGATGCAGGTAACGGATCGCATCGGCCAACGGCGCCAGTTGATAGTCCCGGGCCAGTTCGGTCGGCAGCCAGTCGGGCAGGCTGCTGGGGCCGAGCAGGGTCAGGGTTTGCATGCACAACTGGCGCAAACGCTGTTGGGTCAGGCCTTCGGTGAGCGGGTAGACCGGGGTCAGGGTTTCATCCACCGGCGGCGGCTCGTCGCCGGTGATGGCGCGGTATTCCGGGTGGTAGATCTCCAGTCCCGAGGCACCGGGCCGCGCTTCGCCGTAGCAGCGAATGCGCGTGCCGCGTTTGAGACCTTCTTTCTGGGCGTTGCTGAAATGGTAGAAGCGCAAGCTGAGTCCGCCGGTGCCGTCCTGCAGGCGGACAACCAGGCTGCGGCGCCGGCCCATGACCACGTCGGCACCGCTAACGGTGCCTTCGATCACGGCGTCTTGCCCAGGTCGCAAATGGCCGATCGGGACCACGCGGGTACGGTCCTGATAGCGCAACGGCAGGTGGAACAGCACGTCCTGGAGATTCTCCAGGCCGACCTTGGCCAGTTTCTCGGCCATGGCTTCGCCGACACCCTTGAGTGCCGTCACCGACACTTGCGACAACTCGGTCATGGCAGCGACTTAACCGGCCACCACCGGCGCTGGCGGCTTGGCCACCGAGCACAGGCGAATGGAGTCAGCGAGGATTTCAATCGCCTTCGGCCGCGGGAAGCTCGCGCGCCAGGCGATGGCCACGGTGCGAAACGGCACCGGCGCGCTCAGTGGGCGCACTTCGATCACGCCCGGGGCGTAGTGATGGCTGTCCACCGCCGAGAGCGGCAGGATCGAAATACCCAAACCGGAGGCGACCATGTGGCGAATGGTTTCCAGCGAGCTGGATTCCACCGTGGTGTGCTTGGCGCCGTCGTTGCCTTTGGCCAGGGTCGGGCAGGCTTCCAGCACTTGATCGCGGAAGCAGTGGCCTTCGCCGAGCAGCAGCAGGCTCTTGTCGTTGAGCAGGGCGGCGTCGATGGATTCTTTTTGGGTCCATGGGTGCTGGGCCGGCATCAGGACGTAGAACGGCTCGTCGTAGAGCTGCAAGGTCAGCACGTCGGCTTCGTTGAACGGCAGGGCGATGATGATCGCGTCGAGCTCGCCGTTGCGCAGTTTGTCGCGCAGCACGTGGGTGAAGTTTTCTTCGATGTACAACGGCATCTGCGGGGCGACCCGGTGCAGTTGTGGAATCAGGTGCGGAAACAGGTACGGGCCGACGGTGTAGATCGCGCCGACTTTCAGCGGGGCGGTCAACTGGTTCTTGCCGGCCTGGGCCAGTTCGCGGATGCCTTGGGCCTGCTCCAGGACTTTCTGTGCCTGGGCGACAATGCCTTCGCCGACCGGGGTCAGGCGCACGGCGCTCTTGCTGCGCTCGAAAATCAGCACACCGAGTTCGTCTTCAAGCTTTTTCACGCCCACCGACAGGGTCGGTTGGCTGACATGGCAACGCTCGGCCGCGTGGCCGAAGTGCTGCTCTTGGGCGAGGGTAACGATGTAGCGTAATTCTGTCAGAGTCATAGCAAGCGTCCATGAAGTTGCGGGCCAAGCATACCGGCTGCAATCGATAGACGCACGTTATCAGACTGAGTGTGTTGAGTGACACTGGGCAATGCAGGTTTGCCGTTGCCAGATATGCAAAAGGCACCTTTCGGTGCCTTTCATAGGTTGTTACATAACCCTGTGGGAGCGAGCCTGCTCGCGATGGCGGTTTAACAGTCAATGAGGATGTTGAATGCTATGGCCTCATCGCGAGCAGGCTCGCTCCCACATTGGTTCGGCAGTGTCTTAACGGCGACGTTCCAGCGAGTAAACGAACGGCGCAACGATTTCGATAGAGCCGTTGTTCAGCATGTCGGCCGGTGGCTTGGGCAGCGGTTGGGCGCGGCGGATCATTTCCAGGGTGGCCCGGTCCAGATCGGCGTTGCCGGAGCGGCCCACCAGTTCGAACGACAACACGTTCCCTTCGGCATCCACCACGAAGCGCAGACGGTTCAAGCCTTCCTTGCCCCGCTGCTGTGCACTGGCCGGGTACTTTTTGTACTTGGCCAAGTGCGCGAGCAGGGTGCCTTGCCAACTGGCCTTGGCCGCTTGCTGCGCCGGTGATGGGCCGGGTGCCGGCTGAGCGGATTTCTCCGTCGGTGCCTGGGTCGGTTGCGCGTCGCTCGGTTTTTCCTCGGAGGGCTTTTCCTTCGGCGGTTCCGGCTTTTTCTCCACAGGCTTGGGCGGTTGAGGCTTTGGCTTGGGTTTGACCGGCTTGGGCACGGCGATCTCGGCCTTCGGCGCTTCAGCGAGTTTGGGCAGCGGCAGTTCTTCCACCGGGGCCGGTGGCTGTGGCGGCGTGATCACTTTCGGCGGTGCGGGCGGTGGCGGGGCCGGAACCGGCGCCAGCTCGACCATCATCGCTTGCGGCGGCAGCTCGATCGGCGGGCGCGACGTCCAGTTCAGCGCCAGCGCAATGGCCAGCGCATGAACGCCCAGCACTACGGCCAGGCTCCCGCTGTAACGCGTCAGCTTTTGGCGCGTGTTGATCATTTCTTGGCTGCCGTCTCGAGTCCGACCAGGCCGACCTTCAGGTAGCCAGCGGCGCGCAGGGCGTCCATCACGCTCATCAGGTCGCCGTAGTCCACGCCTTTATCGGCCTGGAAGAAGATCGTCGTGTCTTTCTTGCCCTGGGTCTTGGCGTCGAGCGTGGCACCGAGGGCTTCGGTCTTCACTTCGTCTTCGCCGAGGAACAGGCGCTGGTCAGCTTTTACGCTGAGGAACACCGGTTTCTCTGGCCGCGGCGCCGGTTTGGCGGTAGAGGCGGGCAGGTCGACCTTGATGTCCACGGTGGCCAGCGGCGCCGCCACCATGAAGATGATCAACAGCACCAGCATCACGTCGATGAACGGCGTGACGTTGATTTCGTGGTTCTCGGCCAGATCGTCGTCTGCGCCTTCTTTCAAATGCAGGCCCATGGCCGATTACCCCACTTTCACCATGTGCGGTTGCGAGCTGCGCTGCTCGGTCGGCAGGTGGTCGAGATCACGGCTGACCAGCAGCAGGACTTCTGCCGAGGCGTCGGACACTTGTGCCTTGTAACCGGCGATGGAGCGGGCGAAGACGTTGTAGATAACCACTGCAGGAATCGCTGCAACCAGGCCCAGCGCGGTCGCCAGCAGGGCTTCGGCGATGCCGGGAGCTACGACAGCGAGGTTGGTGGTCTGGGTTTTGGCGATGCCGATGAAGCTGTTCATGATGCCCCACACGGTGCCGAACAGGCCGACGAACGGCGCGGTGGAACCGATGGTGGCGAGTACACCGGTGCCGCTGCTCATGTTGCGACCGCAGGCAGCGACAAGGCGCTCCAGACGAAAGCTCACGCGCTCCTTGATGCCTTCTTTCTCGCGGCTGTTGGCCGACAGGCGCATTTCTTCCAGCGCGTCGTGGACCAGCAGGTTGGCGAGGGTGCCTTCCTTGGCTGCCGTTGCGCTGGCTTCTTTAAGGGTGGCGGCTTTTTTCAGGTGGACGATTTCAGTGCGCAGACGACGCTTGGCGCCCATCAGCTCGAAGCCCTTGGCGATCCAGATGGTCCAGGTGATGATTGAGGCGATGGCCAGGCCGATCATCACGATCTTCACGATGATGTCGGCGTTCTGGTACATGCCCCACGGCGACAAGTCATGGGCCATGCCCAACGTGTTGTCGGTTTCGAGGACTTCCGGCACGTCAGCGGCGTCTATGGCCTGGACCGGATCGGTCGCGGCAGGTGTCACGGCAGGCGCTGCGGGTGTTTGAGCGGCAGCAGGCTGGGTGGCCGGCGCTTGTGCATCGGCGAAGGCGGCGGTCGGCGCCAGCATCAGGCTGAGCAGCAGGGCGGCCACAGCGCTCCAGGCGCGAGGTCGTTTGGTTGGCGAAGCGGGGAATTGATTGGGTGTCATGCTGGCCGGACCTGAAAGGAAAAAACGGTAAATGTTCTTCCAGGCCTCGTGAGGCCGAGAACAAAAGTGGCAGGCATTATTGCAAGTAATTCTTGTTAACAAAAGTAATAGAGTATCTTTTTTTCCTTCATTGCTAGCCGCGTGTCCTTTGCCGACGCTAGTCTGTAGCTTTCCGATAGGAGTTTTCTGATGTCCGCGCCTTCTGTTTTGATCGCCGGCTGCGGTGATGTCGGCAGTCGTCTGGCTACGCAATTGTTGGCTTGCGGGTGGGAGGTTCACGGCTTGCGACGTGATGTCTCACGCCTGCCACAGGGCGTGATCGGCGTTGCCGGCGACTTGTTCAATAAAGACTGCCCGGCGACCTGGCCAATCGGTGCGGTGGATTACCTGGTGTATTGCGCGGCGGCCACCGATCACAATGAGGCGGGTTACCGCGCCGCTTATGTGCAGGGTTTGCAGCACGTGCTGGAATGGCTGAACGACTATGGGCAAGTACCCAATCGACTGCTGTTCGTTTCCAGCAGCAGCGTTTACGGCCAGCAGGATGGCGAGTGGGTCGATGAAACATCGCCGACGGTGGCGGGCGGTTACTCGGGTCGTTTGATGCTCGAAGCCGAGCAGGTGGCGCTCGATAGCGGCATCCCGGCCAGTCTCGTGCGCCTGACCGGTATTTATGGTCCGGGTCGAGAGAGGTTGCTGACCCAGGTCCGCAGCGGCTATCGCGTGGCGATCGATCCACCGTTGTACGCCAACCGCATTCACGTCGACGATGCGGCGGGGTTGCTGGCGTTTCTGCTTGAGGCGGATCGACGCGGGGTGGCGCTGGATGATTGCTATATCGGCGTCGACGATGCGCCAGCACCACTGGCAGAAGTGGTGGGCTGGCTACGAGAGTATTTAGGCGTGACCGAATGGGATGACGATGCGAGCGTGCGGCGCACTGGCAGCAAGCGCTGCAGCAATGCGCGGGCCAAAGCCTTGGGCTGGACACCGAAGTACCCAAGTTACCGCGAAGGGTATGCCGCGATACTTGCTCAGGGGAGTTGAACTGAGCGAGCCTCTAAACAACAGGCGCCTGCGGGCGCCTTTGTTTTTGGGTCATTGTTTTACCAGCAGCCACTGGCGTGGGCCGGGGGTGAAGTGGGGGATTTCGTCTGGCCGGGATTGATTGATTGCCTGGGAAATCTCCAGTCGCTTGCCTTTGCGAACGAAAATCCATGTGTCACTCAGGTCGTCCATGCCCAGATACAAGGTGTCATTGCCTGCGCCTTGGCTGGCGCAATCACCGTCCAGGCACAACTCGTATCGATCGGTTCCCGGTAACCCTGAAACATGGCCATCTTCCGTAAACTCGACCCGCTGGCCTGCTCCGTGACTGTCGATGATTTTCCACTGCCCGCCCATATAGGCAGCGTTCAAGGCGCTCCGGAAGGTATCAACCCACCCTGTTTTCGTTTTGGCGGTCTTGCCGGGGCGACTGAACACCTGCTGGGGGACGTACTCCTTGGCCAGTTGAGTCAGTCGCTTGCCATCCAGGCGCAGCTCGTCAGTGCCGTAGCCGTTGTAGTCGACGGTCCAGGCATTGGGTGACTTTTGCAGCAGTTGGCCTTCACCCCTCTCAAAACCGCTGCTCACTTGCGCCTTGCCGGTGTGGGTGTTGATGTCCCATTCCAGATTCCGGCCATGAGTGTTTAAGGATTCACGTAAGGACTGGCCTTGGGCCGCTGCATCGATGGCCGCCTGATTGATCCAGATACCGCTGATATCCGTTTCTGCGGGCATAGAGGTGCAGCCGCCCAACAGCAACAGGCTTAGGATAAGCAGTTGGCGCATGATCAATCCTTGAGCGGGAGGCAAAGAATTCGACGGTGCAGGCTAAAGAAAAAGGAGCCCGTAGGCTCCTGTATTCTGTATCACTGTTTTTCCAGCAACCACTTGCGATCACCCGGGGTGAACTGCGGCATTTCATCCGCCTGTGCGGTGTTCACTGCCTGGAGGATTTCCAGTTCCTTGCCCTTGCGCGCAAAGATCCAGGTGTTGCCCTGACCATTCGCCTGTAGCCACATGTTGTCATTGCCGCCGCTCATCGACGCGCAATCGCCCGCCAGACACAAGGCATAACGATCCGCCCCCGGCAGGCCGGCAACCTGGCCGTCAGCCTGGAATTGCACGGTATTGCCTTCACCGGGACCGCTGACGATTTTCCAGCTGCCGCCCATGTAGGCCGAATACAGTGCGCGTTCGAAACTGGCACCCATCGGTGCGCCGTCCGGCACCGTAACCTGCGCACGGTCGAATACTTGCTCCGGCTCATTGTCGCTGGCGACCTGGCTCAGTTGCTTGCCGTCACGCTTCAGCTCACTACCCGAGCTGCCATAAAAGTCGACTTTCCAGGCGCCGGACTCTTCGCCCAGCAGCTTGCCGTCGACATTTTCAAAACCGTTGGTGTAGCGGGCCTGGCCGGCCTTGGTGTTGACGTCCCATTCCAGGTTCGGGCCATAGGCCTGGAGCGCTTCGCGCAGGGGGCCGCCTTTGGCTGCTGCATCGATCGCCACTTGATTGATCCAGGTGCCGCTGATGTCACGGTCGGCAGGGTTGCTGGCACAACCGCCCAAGAGTAGGGCGACCAGCGAGAGAGCTAGCGCTTGGCGCATGGTGGAATCCTTTCAAAACAAGATCGGCGCAGCCTTTAGAAGGCTGCGCCGGACACATTACTCGATGACCAGAATGGCATCCATCTCAACCTGCGAACCCTTTGGCAGGGCTGCTACGCCGATGGCGGCGCGGGCAGGGTAAGGCTGGTCAAAGTACTTGCCCATGATCTCGTTGACCTTGGCGAAGTGGCTCAGGTCGGTGAGGAAGATGTTCAGTTTGACGATGTCCTTGAGCGAACCACCGGCCGCTTCAGCCACGGCTTTGAGGTTCTCGAACACCTGGACGGTCTGGGCTTCGAAGCCTTCAACCAGTTCCATGGTTTTTGGGTCCAGAGGAATCTGGCCCGACATGTAAACAGTGTTGCCGGCCTTGATTGCCTGGGAGTAAGTGCCGATGGCAGCCGGGGCCTTGTCGCTGTTGATAACGGTCTTGGTCATGTATGACTCCTTGTGAAGGGTGGGCTACGCGCGCATGCGGGTGATGCGGATGACCCCGGTCAGGGCGCGCAGTTTCTTGATCACGCGGGCCAGGTGTACGCGGTCGTGCACACTGACCACCAGTTGGACCACGCTGATACGACCGTCGCGTTCGTCCATGCTGATTTTTTCGATATTGCCGTCGGCCGCGTTGACGCTGCTGGCCAGCAGGGCGATCAGGCCGCGCTGGTGTTCCAGTTCGACGCGCAGCTCGACATTGAATTCGCCGGTGACATCCTTGGCCCACGAGAGCTGGATGCATTTTTCCGGGTTGTGACGGATTTCGCTGATGTTGCGGCAGTTGTCCAGGTGCACCACCATGCCTTTGCCCGCGGAGAGATGGCCGACAATCGGGTCTCCCGGGATCGGCGTGCAGCACTTGGCGTAACTGAGCACCAGACCTTCGGTGCCACGAATCGCCAGCGGGCCTTCCGGGCTTGGCAGCTGTTCGCCTTCGCCGAGCAGGCGACGGGCGACCACGTAAGCCATGCGATTGCCCAGGCCGATGTCTTCGAGCAGGTCTTCGATCAGTTCGAGGCGGTATTCGTGGAGCATCAACTGCACGCGCTCGGCCGGGACTTTTTCCAGGGAGCTGTCGAAGCCGTTGAGCACCTTGTTCAGCAGGCGTTCGCCGAGGCTGATGGACTCGGAACGGCGTTGCAGTTTCAGCGCATGGCGGATATGAGTCCGCGCCTTGCCGGTGACCACGAAGTTGAGCCATGCCGGATTCGGCCGCGCGCCCGGGGCGCTGACGATCTCGACCGTGGAGCCGCTTTGCAGCGGTTCGGACAGCGGTGCGAGACGACGATTGATCCGACAGGCAATGCAGCTGTTGCCCACGTCGGTGTGCACCGCGTAAGCGAAGTCGACCGCCGTGGAGCCTTTGGGCAGCTCCATGATCCGGCCTTTGGGCGTGAACACGTAGACCTCGTCCGGGAACAGGTCGATCTTCACGCTCTCGATGAATTCCAGCGAGTTGCCGGCCCGTTGCTGCATCTCCAGCACGCCTTTGACCCACTGGCGGGCGCGGGCGTGAGTGCTTTTGGGCTGCTCGTCGCCGCTGGATTTGTACAGCCAATGGGCGGCGATGCCGTTGTTGGCCATCTCTTCCATTTCACGGGTGCGGATCTGAATCTCGATCGGTACACCGTGCATGCCGAACAGCGTGGTGTGCAACGACTGGTAGCCGTTGGCCTTGGGGATCGCGATGTAATCCTTGAAGCGCCCCGGCAACGGTTTGTACAAATTATGTACAGCGCCTAGCACGCGGTAGCAGGTATCGACCTTGTCGACGATGATCCGGAACGCGTAGACGTCCATGATCTCGTTGAAGGCCCGACGCTTGCCGCGCATTTTCTTGTAGATGCCGTAGAGGTGTTTCTGACGACCGCTGACCTCGCCCTGGATGCCGTCGATGGCCAGGCAGTGGCTGAGGGATTCTTCGATCTTGTTGACGATTTCCTTGCGGTTGCCCCGGGCGCGTTTGACCGCCTGGTTGATCCGCGCGGAACGCATCGGGTGCATGGCCTTGAAACCGAGGTCTTCGAACTCTATGCGAATGGCGTGCATGCCCAGCCGGTTGGCGATGGGCGCATAGATTTCCAGGGTTTCCTTGGCGATCCGCCGGCGTTTTTCGCCGGACAGGACTTCCAGGGTGCGCATGTTGTGCAGGCGGTCGGCCAGCTTGACCAGGATCACGCGAATATCGCGCGCCATGGCCATGGCCATTTTCTGGAAGTTTTCGGCCTGGGCTTCGGCTTTGGTCTCGAAGTTCATCTGGGTCAGTTTGCTGACCCCGTCGACCAGTTCGGCCACGGTTTCGCCGAACTGCGCTTGCAGCGCTTCCTTGGCAATACCGGTGTCTTCGATCACGTCATGCAGCATGGCCGCCATCAGGCTCTGATGGTCCATATGCATGTCGGCAAGAATATTCGCAACCGCGAGTGGGTGCGTGACGTACGCCTCACCGCTGCGGCGGCGTTGGCCATCGTGGGCTTGTTCGGCGTAGAAGTACGCTCGGCGGACCAGGTTGACCTGGTCCTTGCCGAGGTAGGTCGATAAGCGATCGGCGAGGGCGTCTATGCTCGGCATGATAATTCCTGCCGTTCGTTGTGACCCCGCGCCGTGCTACGTCGACCAGGCATGGACTTATACTGCCTCGTTGGACTCGTCCTCGAACGCTGCGAACAGCGGTTCGTCTTCGACGATTTCTGCGTTGGCGATGAACTCGTAGCTCATCAGGCCTTCGGCGATTTCACGCAGCGCTACAACAGTAGGCTTGTCGTTTTCCCACTGAACCAGGGGCTCTTTGCCGCCGGTGGCCAGTTGACGGGCACGCTTGGTGGACAGCATGACCAGTTCAAAACGGTTTTCCACGTGGTTCAGGCAGTCTTCAACGGTTACGCGGGCCATGGTATTCCTCGGAGCGAATGCAATATGCGCGCTGCCCGGGTGGGCGAGCGGACTCAACAGTTTAAAAAATCACCAGCGATTAGGGAAGCGCTGATTTTTTGACCAGACTCTTCAACGCGCTATAAGTGCCAATGTAAAGCCCTTGCAGCGGTTTTGGGAAGTGCTGTTTAGCCGAGCAATTCAGCCAAAAGTTTTCCGTTACGCTGCTGCTGACGCTTCTGATGCAGCTGATTGGCGCGGAAAATCGCCTGCAAATCGCGCAGCGCGTGGGCGAAATCGTCGTTGATGATCAGGTAGTCGTAGTCGACGTAGTGGCTCATTTCACTGACGGCTTCACGCATCCGGCCTTCGATGACCTCGTTGCTGTCCTGGCCGCGATTGTTCAGGCGCTGACGCAAGGCTTCCAGGGACGGCGGCAGGATGAAGATCGAGCGGGCCTGGGGCATCAACTTGCGCACTTGTTCTGCACCCTGCCAGTCGATTTCCAGAATCAGGTCGTGGCCTTCATCCAGGGTTTGCTGCAGGTGGCTTTGCGAGGTGCCATAGAGATTGCCGAACACTTCGGCACGCTCGAGGAAATCCCCGTGCTCGATCATCTTCACGAACTCGCTGCGTTCGACGAAGTGATAGTTCACGCCGTTCACTTCACCGGGGCGCATGGCGCGGGTGGTGTGGGAGACCGAGACACGGATCTCCTGATCAGCGTCGGTCAGGGCCTTGACCAGACTGCTCTTGCCCGCGCCCGAAGGGGCGGAAATGATGTACAGGGTGCCGGTGCTGTGGGTCATGTCGGGTTTGCCTTACTCAATATTCTGCACTTGTTCGCGCATCTGCTCGATCAACACTTTGAGGTTGACCGCCGCTTGGGTGCTGCGCGGGTCGAAGGCTTTGGAGCCCAGTGTGTTGGCTTCGCGGTTGAGTTCCTGCATCAGGAAGTCCAGGCGCCGACCGGCAGCGCCGCCGGACTTGAGCACCCGGCGAACTTCGATGATGTGAGTGCTCAGGCGATCCAGTTCTTCGGCGACGTCGCTCTTTTGCGCGAGCATGACCATTTCCTGTTCCAGTCGCTGCGGGTCGAGGTCGGCCTTCATGTCGGTGAAGCGGTCGAGAACTTTCTGGCGTTGGGTGGCGAGCATCTGCGGGACCAGCTCACGCAGGATCACCACATCCCCTTCAATAGAGGTCAGGCGCTCGTCGATCAATCGCGCCAGCTCAGTGCCTTCGCGCTCGCGACCGGCCTTGAGTTCTTTCAGGCCCTGATGGAACAGCGCCAAGGCTTCGGCATTCAGCGCTTGCGGGTCGGCGGCGTCGGCCACTAGTACGCCGGGCCAGGCCAGGACTTCCAGCGGGTTCAGTGCGGCCGGGTTCTTGATCAGGCTGGCGACCGTCTCGGCGGCAGCGACCAGTTGCGCGGCGCGCTCGCGGTCCACTTGCAGCGGTTTGCCGGTGCTTTCTTCGGTAAAGCGCAGGGTGCATTCGAGCTTGCCCCGGGACAGTTCCTGGCGCAGGGCTTCGCGGACCGCGCCTTCGAGGTCGCGGAAAGATTCCGGCAGACGCAGGTGGGGTTCCAGGTAGCGGCTGTTGACCGAGCGCAATTCCCAGCTCAGGGTGCCCTGGACGCCGGCTTTCTCGACGCGGGCGAAGGCGGTCATGCTGTGCACCATGGAGGTACCTCGCAATGCAGGTCGGCGCGTAACCCATGGTTGCGCGGACCCGCTATCTGTGAATTAAAGCCGACAGGCAGCAAAGGCGCAGGATTGTAGCGCAGTGGGGCGGATGCGCCCAAACACACGCTGTGACAAAGAGCTGCACGCCGTCGGCTAAGCTCTATTCAGGGGCTTCAATCGTCGGGCGTTTTTTTTAGAAGTGCCCACTCGCGGCCCACGGCTCTATAATGCTCGGCAGTTTTCCGTCCTCCGTACAGGTAATCCCTATGAAACGTCCAAGTGGTCGCGCTGCCGATCAGCTCCGCTCGATCCGCATTACCCGCAACTACACCAAACACGCCGAGGGATCTGTACTGGTCGAGTTCGGTGATACCAAAGTCATCTGCACCGTCAGTGTCGAGAATGGCGTGCCGCGTTTCCTCAAAGGTCAGGGCCAGGGTTGGTTGACCGCCGAATACGGCATGCTGCCCCGCGCCACCGGCGAGCGTAACCAGCGTGAAGCGAGCCGCGGCAAGCAAGGCGGTCGTACTCTGGAAATCCAGCGTTTGATCGGCCGTTCCCTGCGTGCTGCGCTGGACATGACCAAGCTGGGCGACGTCACCCTGTACGTCGACTGCGACGTGATCCAGGCTGACGGAGGCACCCGCACCGCGTCCATTACCGGTGCGATGGTTGCATTGACCGACGCCTTGAAAGTGATCAAGAAGCGTGGCGGCCTCAAAGGTGGCGACCCGCTCAAGCAAATGATCGCTGCCGTTTCGGTGGGCATGTACCAGGGCGAGCCTGTGCTTGACCTCGACTACCTGGAAGATTCGGCTGCCGAGACTGACCTCAACGTGGTGATGACCAGCACTGGCGGCTTCATCGAAGTACAGGGCACTGCCGAAGGCGCGCCGTTCCAGCCGGAAGAGCTGAACGCGATGCTGGCACTGGCGAAGAAAGGCATGATCGAGATTTTCGAACTGCAGAAGGCTGCACTGGCCGACTGATCGGACCTGCTCCACGCAAGGAGGACGCCATGAGTGACGAGCAACTGCCGCTACCCACACCGAGCCGAGAGGTTCGTCAGTGGGCGATGTTTTGTCACCTGTCCGCCTTGCTGGGGATCTGGCTGCCGTTCGGTACGCTGATCGGGCCGCTGATTCTCTGGCAGATGAAACGCGAGTCAGACCCGTTCATCGACGCGCAAGGCAAGGAAGCGCTGAACTTTCAGATCACCGTCGCCATTGCTTCGGCTATCTGCTTCCTGCTGATGGTGGTGATCGTCGGGTTCTTCCTGTTTGGTCTGGTCGCGATTGGTGCGCTGGTGCTGACGATCATTGCTGGCGTGAAGGCCAATGAAGGTTTCCCTTACCGGTATCCGTTCACTTGGCGCCTGATCAAATAATAGCCAGCAAGGATTTCCTGTGGGAGCGGGCTTGCCCGCGATAGCGATCTGGCAGACAACACATCTGTTGACTGTGACGGCCTCATCGCGGGCAAGCCCGCTCCCACAGAAAGCGAATCATTGCCCACAAAAAAGCCGACAGCGATGTCGGCTTTTTTGCGTCTGCGAAAAGACGCTTAGATTGTCAGCGTCCAGTCGTAGTCCACGATCAGCGGTGCGTGCTGCGAGAACCGTGGCTGACGTGGCAGGCGTGCGCTGCGTACGAAGCGGCGCAGGCCAGGGGTCAGCAACTGGTAATCGAAACGCCAGCCCAGGTTGAGCATCTCGGCCTGTTCGTTATCCGGCCACCAGCTGTACTGGTCGCCTTCACGGCTGACTTCGCGCAGGGCATCGACATAACCCATGTTGCCGACAATCTCGTCCATCCAGGCGCGCTCAGGTGCCAGGAAGCCCGGGGATTGCTGGCTGTCGCGCCAGTTCTTGATATCCAGCTTCTGTTGCGCCACGTACAGCGAGCCACAATAAATGTACTCGCGACGTTTGCGCCGCTGTTTGTCCAGATAACGGGCGAAGTCGTCCATTAGCTTGAACTTCTGGTTCAAATCTTCATCGCCGTTCTGCCCCGAAGGGAGCAGCAAGGTCGCGATGCTGACCTTGTCGAAATCGGCTTGCAGGTAACGCCCGTAGCGGTCGGCTGTCTCGAAGCCGAGACCGCTGATGACTGCCTTCGGTTGCAACCGCGAGTACAAAGCCACGCCACCTTGGGCGGGAACTTCAGCTTCGCAGGCATAAAGGAAGTAGCCATCCAGTTGGAAGGCTGGATCGTCCAGTTCAAAGGCGGAGGCGCGGGTGTCCTGCAGGCAGATGACGTCGGCATTCTGTGCTTGCAGCCAACTGAGCAAACCACGCTCGACTGCAGCCTGAATCCCATTGACGTTCACACTGATGATCCGCATAAGTGGCCCCAAAAATCGCGTGCGGGTATGATACACGGCGTCTACCTAATTAGCTAAATCCGTGGTATTTGGGGTTTTTTTCATGCAAGCGTATCAGCGCGACTTCATTCGTTTTGCCATTGATCGTGGCGTTTTGCGCTTCGGTGAGTTCACCCTGAAGTCCGGGCGCACCAGTCCTTACTTCTTCAATGCCGGCCTGTTCAACTCGGGTTCTGCCCTGGCGCAGCTGGGTCGTTTCTATGCGGCAGCCATCGTCGAGAGCGGTATTTCGTTCGACGTGCTGTTTGGCCCGGCCTACAAAGGCATTCCATTGGCGGCGACCACCGCCGTGGCGCTGGCCGAACATCATGGCCGTGATCTGCCATGGTGCTTCAACCGCAAGGAAGCCAAGGCCCACGGCGAAGGCGGCAGCCTGGTCGGCGCACCATTGACCGGCGACGTGCTGATCATCGACGACGTGATCACCGCAGGCACCGCCATCCGTGAAGTGATGCAGATCATCGCTTCCCAGGACGGCGCCAAAGCCGCGGGCGTGTTGATCGCCCTGAACCGTCAGGAGCGTGGCAACGGCGAATTGTCGGCCATCCAGGAAGTGGAGCGTGACTTCGGCATCCCGGTGATCAGCATTGTTTCGCTGAATCAGGTGCTCGAGTTCCTGGCGGATGACCCGCAGCTCAAGCAACACCTGCCGGCGGTTGAAGCCTACCGCGCACAATTCGGCGTCTAACCGCATCCCCTGTGGGCGCGGGCTTGTGTGGCGGGGGAGCTTGCTCCCGCTGGGCTGCGTAGCAGACCCAAGGATTTTGTGAGTGCTGCGCACTCAAGCGGGAGCAAGCTCCCTCGCCACAAAAGGTGGATTGTCACAGGGATTGCAGGCAAAAAAAGACCCCGCTCAGCCAGGCTGAGCGGGGTCTTTTGGTTTGTGTGGCTTAGTGACGCTTGCGATTACTGATCAGCGTACCCACACCCGTGTCGGTAAAAATTTCCAGCAGAATCGCGTTTGGCACCCGGCCATCGATGATCAACGAGCTGCCCACACCGCCTTGTACCGCTTCCAGCGCGCAACGAATCTTCGGCAGCATGCCGCCATAGATAGTGCCGTCGGCGATCAGGTCGTCGACCTGTTGAGTCGTCAGGCCGGTCAGAACCGTGCCCGACTTGTCCATCAGGCCGGCAATGTTGGTCAGCAGCATCAGCTTTTCAGCCTTCAGCGCTTCGGCCACTTTACCGGCCACCAGATCAGCGTTGATGTTGTACGACTCGCCGTTGGCGCCGACACCGATTGGCGCGATCACCGGGATGAAGTCGCCTTTGACCAGCAGGTTCAACAGGTCGGTGTTGATCCCGACCACTTCGCCGACGTGGCCGATGTCGATGATTTCCGGCTGGGTCATTTCCGGCGTCTGACGGGTGACGGTGAGCTTTTTCGCGCGAATCAGCTCGGCGTCTTTACCGGTCAGGCCGATGGCGCTGCCGCCATGACGGTTGATCAGGTTGACGATGTCCTTGTTGACCTGGCCGCCGAGGACCATTTCCACCACGTCCATGGTCTGCGCGTCAGTCACGCGCATGCCATCGATGAAGTGGCTCTCGATCGACAGACGCTTGAGCAGGTCGCCGATTTGCGGGCCGCCACCATGAACCACCACCGGATTGATGCCGACGGCTTTCATCAGCACGATGTCGCGGGCGAAGCCGGTTTTCAGCTCCTCGCTTTCCATCGCGTTGCCGCCGTATTTGATCACCAGCGTCTTGCCGACATAGCGGCGAATGTAAGGCAGCGCTTCGGACAGGACCTTGGCGGTGTTGGCGGCGGCTTCGCGTTCGAGGGTCATTCAGGGCTCCGGCACTTCAATAAAAGGCGCTTCGATAGATCAAAACGGTAAAAGGAGATCAGGTGCAACGCGTTTCAGCTGGACGTGGAACACATCCTTGATGCGCTGCAATTCAGCCTCGTCATCGGCCTCGAAACGCAGCACCAGCACCGGTGTGGTGTTGGAGGCGCGAACCAGGCCCCAGCCTTTGGCATAGTCGACTCGCACGCCGTCAATGGTGGTCAGGTCAGCGCCTTCGCCCCATTGCGCATCGTGCAATGCATCAATGATGCTGAATTTGCTCTCTTCGGTCACATGGATATTGATCTCTGGCGTAGAAATATCGTTCGGGAAGGTTGCAAACAACTCTTCCGCGGTGGATTTTTCCTTGCTGAGGATCTCCAGCAGCCGTGCGGCGGCGTAAATGCCATCGTCGAAACCGAACCAGCGCTCCTTGAAAAAGATATGCCCGCTCATTTCGCCGGCCAACAGGGCGCCGGATTGTTTCATTTTCTTTTTGATCAACGAGTGACCGGTCTTCCACATCAGCGGCCGACCGCCATATTCCTTGATCAGCGGGATCAGGCGGCGGGTGCATTTGACGTCGAAGATGATTTCCGCGTCCGGATTGCGCGCCACGACGTCGCGGGCGAACAGCATCAACAGGCGATCAGGGAAGACGATGCTGCCGGTGTTGGTCACTACGCCAACGCGGTCGCCGTCGCCGTCGAAGGCCAGGCCCAGGTCGGCGTTGGTTTCCTTGACCTTGGCGATCAGGTCCACGAGGTTTTCAGGCTTGCCCGGGTCCGGGTGGTGGTTCGGGAAGTTGCCATCGACTTCGCAGAACAGCGGGATGACTTCGCAGTTCAGGGCTTCGATCAGCTGCGGGGCGATTACGCCGGCCGCGCCGTTGCCGCAATCGACCACCACTTTCAGGCGGCGGGCCAGTTTGATGTCCTGGACGATTTCAGTGTTGTAGCGGTCGAGGATTTCGACCTTGGTGATGCTGCCCTTGCCGCTGCTCAGGTTGTTGGTCTTGAGGCGTTCGTGCAGGGCCTGGATCTGTTCGTTGGCCAAGGTGTCGCCAGCGATGACGATCTTGAAGCCGTTGTAATTCGACGGGTTGTGGCTGCCGGTGAGCATCACGCCGGATTTGCCGGCCAGTACGTTGGCGGCGTAGTACAGCGCAGGCGTTGGCACCAGGCCGACGTCGCTGACGTGGCAACCGCTGTCGGCGAGGCCTTTGATCAGTTGTTCGACCAGTTCCGGACCGGACAGGCGACCGTCACGGCCGACGGATACGTTGGGTTCGTTCTGGGCCAGGCTCTGGGAGCCGATGGCGCGACCAAGCCAATAAGCTGTTTCAGCGTTCAAGAATTCCGGGACGGTGCCGCGAATGTCGTAGGCGCGGAAGATGCTGTCGGGGAACTTGGGTGCGACTTGGGCTGGGGTGCTCATCTGTAGGAATGCTCCATCTCGAAAGTGGCTGGACCCGCCAGCGAAAAACTCGTTGGCAGGCTCAAACTGAAGGGTATGACGGCGTTTTCCACTGAGAGTTCGTGGTGTGAAAAGGCCATGCCAGCAGCATCGGCGAGTAATTGGTCGTTCAATGCCTTGATTTTCAGTGGTAAACCTTCCAGATGACGACTGTGCAATTTGTGGTGAGATAGCTTGCTCCCGCTTGAGTGCGTAGCACTCACAAAAAGCGGTAATGACTCACAGAGTTTGGGGCCGCTTCGCTGCCCAACGGGGGCAAGCCCCCTCGCCATAGGGTTGCCATCTTTCGGATCAGTGGCTGCCGGAATGGCCGAAACCGCCGGTACCACGTTGGGTTTCGACGAACTCTTCGACCATTTCAAAATGCGCTTGAACTACCGGTACCAGCACCAATTGGGCCAGGCGTTCGCCTACTACCATGTTGAAATCGGTCTGGCCACGGTTCCAGCACGACACCATCAGCGGGCCCTGGTAATCGGAGTCGATCAAGCCGACCAGATTGCCCAGCACGATGCCGTGTTTATGGCCAAGGCCTGAGCGCGGCAGGATCAGCGCGGCCAAACCTGGATCGCCAATGTAGACAGACAGGCCCGTCGGAATCAGCAGGGTTTCGCCCGGCTTGATGACGGTGTCTTTTTCCAGCATGGCGCGCAGGTCGAGGCCGGCGGAGCCTGGCGTGGCGTACTGCGGCAGCGGAAATTCGGTACCGATGCGGGGGTCGAGGATCTTGGCTTGCAAAGCGTGCATGTAAATTAAACCTGGTTCAGACGTTCGGCGATAAAAGTGATCAGCTGGCGAGCGATTTTGCTCTTGCTGGTCTGGGCGAAGAGTGTGGCGTGCAGCTCACGGTCGATCACGCTGCAGGCGTTTTCTTCGCTGTTGAAGCCAATACTCGGGTTCGCGACGTCATTGGCGACGATCAGATCGAGGTTCTTGTCTTTCAACTTGCGTGCAGCGTAATCGAGCAAGTGTTCGGTTTCGGCAGCGAAACCGACACTGAACGGACGGTCGGGACGGGTGGCGATGGTGGCCAGGATGTCTGGGTTGCGCACCATCTGTAGCAACAAGCCGTCGCCGTTCGTAGGGTCTTTCTTGAGTTTCTGTGGGGCGACGACTTCCGGACGGTAGTCCGCGACCGCAGCAGAGGCGATGAACAGGTCGCAAGGGATCGCCGCTTCGCAGGCGGCGAGCATGTCGCGGGCACTGACCACGTCGATACGCGTGACGCGATCCGGGGTCGGCAGGTGCACGGGACCTGTGATCAGGGTTACGCGGGCGCCGGCTTCTACCGCGGCTTCGGCCAGGGCAAAGCCCATTTTCCCGGAGCTGTGGTTGGTGATGTAGCGCACCGGGTCGATGTTTTCCTGGGTCGGGCCGGCGGTGATCAGCACGTGTTTACCGGTCAGCGCCTGGCGCTGGAAGCAGTCTGCCGCGCACTGGGCGAGGTCGGTGGCTTCGAGCATGCGGCCCATGCCGACGTCGCCGCAGGCCTGGCTGCCGGAGGCCGGGCCGAAGACCTTGAGGTCGCGGCTTTCGAGGGTGTGCAGGTTGGCCTGGGTCGCCGGGTCGCGCCACATGGCCTGGTTCATCGCCGGGGCAATCGCGACCACCGCGTCGGTGGCCAGCACCAGCGTGGTCAGCAGGTCGTCGGCGATGCCTTGGGCCAGGCGGGCGATCAGGTCCGCGGTGGCGGGGGCGATCAGCACCAGGTCGGCCCATTTGGCCAGCTCGATGTGGCCCATCGCGGCTTCGGCCGCCGGGTCCAGCAAATCGAGATGGACCGGATGCCCGGACAAGGCCTGCATGGTCAGCGGGGTAATGAATTCGCTGCCGCCGCGGGTCATGACCACGCGCACTTCGGCGCCCTGGTCGATCAGGCGGCGAACCAGCTCGGCGCTCTTGTAGGCAGCAATACCGCCGCCGACGCCCAGAACGATGCGTTTCCGATACAGCCGCTGCATAGGTCTGCCTTTCATTTCGTTGATGACTGCATGGCGATACCCCCTCCCCAGGAGTGAAATCGCCCGCAAAAAAGATGGGCTACGATATCACAGCGACCGCTACGGAACAGCGGCGCCCACAGACATGGAGGTGTTATGAGCATTCGAGATTGGCCGGCGGCCGAGCGGCCGCGGGAGAGGTTACTGGAGTTAGGCTCGGGGAGTCTTTCGGACGCCGAACTGCTGGCGATTTTTTTGCGTACCGGCGTATCCGGCAAAAGTGCGGTAGATCTGGCGCGACATTTGTTGACTCAGTTTGGCGGTCTGCGTTCGCTACTGGAGGCTGATCAAAAAACATTCAGCAAACAATTAGGGCTCGGACCCGCGAAATTCGCTCAGTTGCAGGCAGTTCAGGAAATGGGCAGACGGCATTTGGCTGAACGCTCGCGCTACAAGTCGGCGTTGGAAAATCCGCAGGCTGTGCGTGATTATCTGAAGTCGATGCTCCGCCATGAGCCCCACGAGGTGTTTGGCTGCCTGTTCCTGGACTCCAAACACCGGGTATTGGCGTTCGAAGCGCTGTTTCGCGGCTCCATCGACAACACCAGCGTCTATCCACGGCAGGTGGTCAAACGCGCTCTGGCCCATAACGCCGCAGCGCTGATCCTGTGCCACAACCATCCGTCGGGTAACTCCGACCCCAGTCAGGCCGACCGAATGCTGACCAAGCGTCTGCAAGAGGCGCTGGACCTGATCGATGTGCGGGTACTCGATCATTTCATCGTCGGTGATGGCGATCCGCTGTCCATGGCCGAGTATGGGTGGATGTAGAGGACCAAGAACCCCTGTGGGAGTGGGTCTGTGGCGAGGGGGCTTGCCCCCGTTTGAGTGCGAAGCACTCACAAAATCTTTGGTGCATCAGAGATTTTGGGGCTGCTTCGCAGCCCAACGGGGGCAAGCCCCCTCGCCACAAGCCCGCTCCCACAGGTTTTGTGGTGACGCTAATTACTTGAGGTTGACCTTCGAATAGTCCTGCCGGCCAAACGGACTGACCTGATAGCCCAGCACATCCTTACGTGTCAGCGCGAAGGCTGTCGGGTGCACCAGTGGCAGCCACAACGCCTGTTGCTGGATCTGCGCCTGGGCCTGTTCGTAAAGCTTGGTGCGCACACCTTGCTCGCCGGTGGTCTTGCCGGCGCTGATCAGCTTGTCCAGGTCCTGGTTGCAGTAGCGGGCGAAGTTGGTGCCGGATTTGACCCCCGCGCAGGAAAACTGCGGCGTGAGGAAGTTATCCGGGTCGCCGTTGTCGCCAGCCCAGCCCATGAACAGTAGATCGTGCTCGCCGGCCTTGGCGCGGCGAATCAGTTCGCCCCATTCGATCACACGAATCTCGGCCTGGATGCCGATTTCCGCCAGATCGGACTGCAGCAATTGCGCCCCGAGGCTCGGATTGGGGTTCAGCAGGCTGCCGGAAGGGCGGGTCCAGATGGTGGTCTGGAAACCATTCTTGAGCCCGGCCTTGGCCATCAGCGCACGGGCCTTTTCGACGTCATGCGAGTAGCCCGGCAAGCCTTTGGCGTAGCTCCAGGTGTTGGGCGGATATGGGCCGTTGGCGGGTTCGGCGGTGTCTTCGAACACGGCTTTGACATAGTTGGCCTTGTCGAACGCGAGATTGATCGCCTGGCGTACTTCAGGTTTATCCAGCGGCGGATGCTGGCTGTTGATGCCAACGAAGGCGGTCATGAAGGCGTCAGTCTTTTCGACTTTCAGGGTTGGCTCTTTCAGCGCGGCCCGTACGTCCAGAGGCTTGGGTGACAGGGCGATCTGGCACTCGTTGCGGCGCAATTTCTGCAACCGCACGTTGGCATCCGGAGTGATGGCGAAGATCAGCGGGTCCACCGACGGCTTGCCACGGAAGTAATCCGGGTTGGCCTTGTAGCGAATCGAGGCGTCTTTCTGGAAACGCGTGAAGATGAACGGGCCGCTGCCGATCGGCTGGCTGTTGAGCTTTTCCGGAGTGCCGGCCTTCATGAGTTGGTCGGCGTATTCGGCCGAATAGATCGAGGCGAAACCCATGCTCAGAGTGGGCAGGAAAGTCGAGTCCGGGTGGTCGAGGGTGAAGCGGATGGTAAGCGGGTCCAATGCGTCGATCTTCTTGATCAGCGCCGGTAACTGCATCGACTGGGCGTGCGGGAAACCGCTCTGGGCGACTTTGTGCCACGGGTTCGCAGGGTCGAGCATGCGGTCGAAGCTGAACTTCACGTCTTCGGCGGTCAGGTCACGCGTCGGGCTGAAGTAATCGGTGCGGTGAAATTTCACCTGCGGGTGCAACTTGAAGACGTAGGTCAGGCCATCGGGCGTGACTTCCCAGCTGTCCGCCAGGCTGGCAACCACTTTGCCACTGGCCGTGTCGAAGTCCACGAGGCGGTCCATCAGCACATCGGCCGAGGCGTTGGTGGTGGTCAGCGAGTTGTATTGCACCACATCGAACCCCTCCGGGCTGGCTTCAGTGCAGACGCTCAAGGCGGCGGCATGGGCCAAGGGGCTCAGTAGAAGCGGGGCGAGCAGCAGCGGTAGGGCAGCGAGGCGCATGGTCGGATTCCTTTACAGATCGAAGGCCCATCTGCAAGTGCAGTCTGGAAAAGTCTTACCCTAGTGGGCTCTTTTGCAAATGACTATCCCCTTTTTCATTTTAAGGGGACTATGTGCGCTTGTTTCGGTGATGCGGACCGAGGAAAACCCGGAATCGGTCGGTTGGCCGATTCTCTGCGACGAGCGGTCTTAATCGGCGACAGCCTTTATCCAAGGCGCCCGGTGGCCGAAAAATGGGGAATTTATTAAGTCCGCGCACACGGAATGTTGTTGCTCTCCAGTCTTTCTGGTATAAAGCAGCGCTCTTTTCTAGGGGCCCGGTTCCTTCACTGTAGGTGTAGCCGGTAAGACCTCTAAAGAAACGCGGCGCCTGGCGCCAAATGACTGAGAGATTAAGCGGCCAACCCATGCCGGGTTGGGCATGTGGTTTTAGAGGGCTGAGGCATGTCGAGAGTATGTCAAGTTACCGGTAAGGGTCCGGTGACTGGGAATAACATTTCCCACGCAAACAACAAAACCCGTCGTCGTTTCCTGCCGAACCTGCAGCATCACCGCTTCTGGGTTGAAGAAGAGAAACGTTTCGTGCGTCTGCGCGTATCTGCCAAAGGCATGCGTATCATCGACAAGCGTGGCATCACTGTCGTGCTGGCCGAAATCCGCAAAGCCGGCAAGATCTAAGGGAGCTAATCATGCGTGAATTGATTCGTTTGATTTCGAGCGCCGGTACTGGTCACTTCTACACTACCGACAAGAACAAGCGCACTACTCCGGACAAAATCGAGATCAAGAAATTTGATCCGGTTGTTCGTAAGCACGTGATCTACAAGGAAGGCAAAATCAAGTAATTGATTTTTCCCGACTTACGAAAAAGGCCCGTATCGCGAGATACGGGCCTTTTTTGTGCCTGTCTATTTTGTATTGCCTGGGCCGGCCCCTTCGCGAGCAAGCCCGCTCCCACATTGGATTTGTGAACGACGCAGATCCAATGTGGGAGCGGGCTTGCTCGCGAAGGGGGCGGCTGGGGCAGCACAACTCCTTAAACCTTCTGTTCAAACACCACATAAATCTTGCGGCAAGGCTCCAGCACTTCCCAAGTACCGCGAAACCCTGCCGGGATCACGAAGCGATCACCTACACGCAAGGTCTTGGCGTTGCCATTGTTGTCACGCAGCACTGAAACTCCCTGAAGGATTTCGCAGTATTCGTGCTCGGTGTAGTTCACCCGCCACTGGCCGACTTCGCCCTCCCAGACACCTGCACTCATCTGGCCGCACGGGCTGTTGTAGTGGTTGTACACCGCTTGATCGGGGTCGCCCTTGAGGACTTTTGCAGGGTCGGGCCGATAACGATCGGGCTGGGTGTTGGCCTGGCTGAAATCGACGATATCCTGAATGCTCATGCTGGTATTCCCCCGTGATTGCGCTGGAAAATTGAAAGTCTATGTTTATTAAAATGAACATCGCAAGGCCGTTTGCCAGCCTTGTGTCAAATATATTGAAACTTCACCGGCCGCTGGTTTAGGGTAATGGTTGCCTTGAGCCGAAAAGCAGGCTGGCCGGGCAGAATTCCTGACAGCGCCCGCATAGAACGCGGGGCACTCGTATTCAATAAGAGGAGGACACTCGAATGACCACCCTGACTCGTGCCGACTGGGAACAGCGGGCTCGCGATCTGAAGATCGAAGGCCGCGCCTACATCAATGGCGAATACACCGATGCCGTCTCCGGCGAGACCTTCGAGTGCATCAGCCCGGTCGATGGCCGTCTGCTGGGCAAGATTGCCAGCTGTGACGCCGCCGACGCCCAGCGTGCCGTGGACAACGCCCGCGCCACTTTCAATTCCGGCGCCTGGTCGCGCCTGGCGCCGACCAAACGCAAAGCCACCATGATTCGTTTTGCCGGCCTGCTCAAACAGCACGCCGAAGAGCTGGCCCTGCTCGAAACCCTGGACATGGGCAAGCCAATCAGCGATTCCCTGTACATCGACGTTCCCGGCGCGGCGCAAGCCCTGAGCTGGAGCGGTGAAGCCATCGACAAGATCTACGACGAAGTCGCTGCCACCCCGCACGATCAGCTGGGTCTGGTGACTCGCGAGCCGGTCGGCGTGGTCGGCGCAATCGTGCCGTGGAACTTCCCGTTGATGATGGCCTGCTGGAAGCTCGGCCCGGCGCTGTCCACCGGTAACTCGGTGATCCTCAAGCCTTCCGAAAAATCGCCGCTGACAGCGATCCGCATTGCGGCGCTGGCGGTTGAAGCCGGTATCCCGAAAGGCGTGCTGAACGTGCTGCCGGGCTACGGTCACACCGTCGGCAAGGCCCTGGCCCTGCACAACGACGTCGACACCCTGGTGTTTACCGGTTCGACCAAGATCGCCAAGCAACTGCTGATCTACTCCGGCGAATCGAACATGAAGCGCGTCTGGCTGGAAGCTGGCGGCAAGAGCCCGAACATCGTGTTCGCCGATGCGCCGGACCTGCAAGCCGCCGCCGAAGCCGCTGCCGGTGCCATCGCCTTCAACCAGGGCGAAGTCTGCACCGCCGGTTCGCGCCTGCTGGTCGAGCGTTCGATCAAGGACAAATTCCTGCCGCTGGTGATCGAGGCCCTGAAAACCTGGAAGCCGGGCAACCCGCTGGACCCGGCAACCAATGTCGGTGCGCTGGTGGACACCCAGCAGATGAACACTGTGTTGTCCTACATCGAGTCCGGTCACACCGATGGCGCCAAACTGGTGGCGGGCGGCAAGCGCATTCTTCAGGAAACCGGGGGCACTTACGTTGAGCCGACGATTTTCGATGGCGTGAGCAACGCGATGAAAATTGCTCAGGAAGAAATCTTTGGTCCGGTGTTGTCGGTCATCACCTTCGACAGCGCTGAAGAAGCCATCCAGATCGCCAACGACACGCCTTACGGTCTGGCCGCTGCAGTCTGGACCGCCGACATCTCCAAGGCTCACCTGACCGCCAAGGCTTTGCGTGCCGGTAGCGTGTGGGTCAATCAGTACGACGGCGGCGACATGACCGCGCCGTTCGGTGGCTTCAAACAGTCCGGCAACGGTCGCGACAAGTCACTGCACGCGTTCGACAAGTACACCGAGCTGAAGGCGACCTGGATCAAATTGTAAGCCAGAGAGGGAGCCCGTAGTAAATCGGGCTCCTGAACGACGCAGATCCCCTGTGGGAGCGGGCTTGCTCGCGAAGGCGGTGTAACAGCCAACATCAATGTTGGATGTGATGGCCTCTTCGCGAGCAAGCCTGCTCCCACAGTGTTTTGTGCTGTACATAAAATATCCACAGGAGTGTGGAACATGCGTTGGGCGACGTATTTCGCCGTTTTGGCGTCTGTCTTGAGTGTCGGCCTGGCCCTGGGTGTCAGCATGCCGTTGGTATCGCTGCGTCTGGAAGGCTGGGGTTATGGCTCGTTCGCGATCGGCGTGATGGCGGCGATGCCGGCCATTGGCGTACTGCTGGGGGCGAAAGTCTCCAGCCACCTCGCGGCCCGTCTTGGCACGGCCAATCTGATGCGCCTGTGCCTGTGGGCCGGGGCAGTATCCATCGGTTTGCTGGCAGTGTGGCCGAGCTACCCGGTCTGGTTGGTGTTGCGGTTGATGATCGGGGTGATCCTGACCCTCGTCTTTATCCTCGGTGAAAGCTGGATCAATCAACTGGTGGTTGAGCAATGGCGCGGTCGGCTGGTGGCGCTGTACGGCAGCAGTTACGCGTTGAGTCAGCTGGCCGGGCCGTTATTGTTGGGGGCGTTGGGCACCGAGCATGATTATGGTTTCTGGGTTGGTGTCGGTTTGCTGATGACGTCACCGTTCTTGCTGTTGGGCCGCGGCGGCGCACCCACCAGCGAAGCTTGCAGCGTAACCCTCGGTGACTTGTTGACCTTCTGCCGCGGCTTGCCGGCGATTGCCTGGGCGGTGTCGCTGTTCGCGGCGTTCGAAGCGATGATCCTGACCTTGCTGCCGGTCTATTGCCTGCGTCAGGGCTTCACCACGGAAATCGCCTTGGCGATGGTCAGTACCGTGGTGGTGGGTGATGCCTTGCTGCAATTGCCGATTGGCGCGCTGGCCGATCGCTTGTCACGGCGTACGTTGTTCACCAGCTGTGCGATGCTCTTGTTGCTGTCGAGTCTGGTGATTCCATTGCTGATCGACACGCTGTTGATCTGGCCGCTGTGGGTATTGTTTGGCGCCAGTGCCGGCGGTTTGTTCACCTTGTCGCTGATCTTGATTGGCGAGCGCTATCGCGACGATGCCTTGGTGCGCGCCAATGCCCATATCGCACAGTTATGGGGAATTGGTTGCCTGATCGGCCCCTTGGCGGCCGGTGCCGGGAGCCAGTGGATCAGCGGGCATGCCTTGCCGTTGCTGATGGCGGCGGGCGCGTTGGGGCTGGTGATTCTGGTATCGCGGCAAGGGGCGTTTGGGACAGTTGCCGAACCGGCCTGAGCGCCGCACAAAACCTGTGACAAGGGGCTTGTCTGTGGCGAGGGAGCTTGCTCCCGTTGGGTCGCGCAGCGGCCCTGAATCATGCGCCACCGCTTATTCAGGTAGAACACGGATGCCGGTTTGCGACTGCTGCGCAGCCGAACGGGAGCAAGCTCCCTCGCCACAATTCATCACCAGCATCCTGACTACAACATCCGCTCCAGGCCGACCATGCTGCTGAGCCATGAATTGAAGTGTCGCCACCAGCCTCCCGGTTCTTTGGTCAATGTGCGCTGCTTGTCGTCATCTTCGGTGACCCAGACAATCTGCCCCTTTTCCAGCCGGGCCTGATAGCTGAGGGCAGGCGCCATACCCTCCAGTGCCAGTTCGCGCACCCGCCCGGCGAGCTGCGGGTTGTCCACCAGTACCCCGACTTCGGTGTTCCACAGTACCGAGCGCGGGTCGAAATTGAACGAGCCGATAAAGGCTTTCTGTCGGTCGAAAATCATCGCCTTGCTGTGCAGGCTGGAGCCGGAACTACGGTAGGAGCTGCTGCCGCCGTGAAACAGGTTCGATCCGCTATCGCCGTTGTCTCCATTGTCGCCGGGCTGACGGCGTAATTCGAACAGCTGCACCCCATGCTCCAGCAAGGCTTTGCGATAAGGCGCGTAACCACCATGCGTGGCCGGTACGTCGGTGGCTTCCAGTGAGTTGGTCAGCACACTGACCGATACGCCGGCATCGGCGCGACCGGTCAGGTAAACCAGCCCCGGTTGGCCGGGTACGAGGTAGGCCGAGACCATGATCAGCTCTTTGCTGACCCCATTGAGCTCGGGCGCCAACTGAGTAGTCAGCAGCAAGTGTGGGTCAGGTTCGCCGTCGGACAGCACCTTGCTCGGTGCGTCCCACAATGCCTGGTTCCAGGCCCAGATCAGCTCCCGGCGCCAGACATCCAGGCGCGGGTGAGTGGTGTAGGACATTAACTGCTGATAAAGCGCGTGGTTCTGTTTGCGCGTTTCCTCCAGGGATTCGTCCAGTCGGGTCCGGGTGTTTCTCAGATCCCTGGCTGTCGGCTTGGTCGAGAGAAACTGCTCGATCGGCTTGCTCAGGGCGCTGTTCCAGTACTGGTCGAAGCTGTGTCCCAACTGCTCTGCAACCGGGCCGACACTGAGCATGTCGATGTCGGTGAAATTCAGGTTGGGCTCGGCATCGAAATACTCGTCCCCCAAGTTACGCCCGCCAACGATCGCCGCGCTGTTGTCCGCCACCCACAGTTTGTTGTGCATGCGCCGGTGTTGCTGCGACAGGTTGAAGAACCGGCCCATCGTTCGCGTAACGACGGTGCTGCGGCCCAGGTGCAGCGGGTTGAACACGCGGATCTGAATCTTCGGATGGACGGCGAGGGTCGCGATGATCTGGTCCAGGCCATCGCTGGTGGTGTCGTCGAGCAAAATCCGCACCCGCACGCCGCGGTCGGCGGCCTTGAGCAACTCGCTCACCAGTATTCGTGTGCTGATGCCGTCATGGACGATGTAGTACTGCAGATCGAGGCTGCTTTGGGCGTTGCGAATCAGCTCGGCGCGGGCGGTGAAGGCCTCGGCGCTGTCGGAGAGCAAGCGAAAACCCGATTGGCCCTCATGGGGGGCAGCCTGTGCCTGGATCGACCGCCCGAACGCCGAGTTCGCCGCCGGTAGGGCCTGACTCGATTCGCGGACGACATCAAGGCTGGTGCAACTGCCGAGCAACAAGGCGAGCAACAAAGCGAAGGGCCGGACCGGAATGAGTATCAAGGCAGGATTTCTCGCGTCGGGGTCACGGAAGTATGGCACGGCATTGGGATCACACACGTTTGAAGGGTGGTATGACCGTGATTGATCGGATCCATCGGTGATAACCGAAAAGAGCCACTGGTTCTGTCGCGGATGCCCCATTGATATGGCGACTTCTCCTACATAAAAAACCTACAAGAAACGGAATGATCGCCGGGTATTCGACGTGTCGGAAGAAAGCGTGATTTCCCGCTGCATTCGACGCGTTGGTACTTTCATCCATTCACAGGTAAGTGTTTATGAAGAAGCTTTTTTTGATGGCCGCTTTAACAGCAGCCATCACTCCATTAGCCGTTCAAGCGGCAAGTGTCGACCTGAACGTCAGCGGTACGGTCATTCCGACTTCCTGCATTCCTGCTTTCGCCGGTGGCAGTAACGTCGATCTGGGGCGGATCTTTTCCTCGACGTTGAGCGCGACAACACAAAACGATCTCCCGCCGCGAGACATCACGTTGAAGATCGCATGCGATGCACCCGCTGCGGTGGAGATTGCAGTCACGGACAATCGGGGCGGTACCAAAGTGTCGGGCCTCAAGTTCAATGGCATCTCCGGTGATCACCTTTACTATGGCCTCGGCAGCACGAATGGCGTCGGCATCGGCGGCTTCGGCCTACTGACCGGCCAGCCCCTGACCGATGGCAACCCGCAGACTTTCCTGGTGCGCTCTCCGGCCAATCCGGTATGGCGAGTTCCGGTCAGCGGCCTGATGTCCAACGCCCCGGTTTCCTATTCCTGGGGGCCTGGTGCAGCAGCCGGCCCGGCCGCCGCGCGTCTGCATGTCTTTCCGATGAAAGTGGCTGCGGCTATTCGCCCGACCTCCGAACTGCCCGCGACCACCGACGAGTTTCCCCTCGACGGTTCGGTGACGTTCGACGTGTTCTACCTCTGAGCCGACGCGGCATAACGGGCTGACGGTCATACCGCTATTGGCCGTTTCCTGGCGTGTCATCGGGCATCGACAGGCATTGCGTTCGCCGTGCTGGTCGATGCCCTCTGGAGAATTTCATGTGTCCCCCTAAATCTTTGCAGGCGCTCGGCGCCATTGCAGGCCTGTGCCTGTCATTTTTCAGTGCGCTGACGATGGCGGCTGGCATGGTGCCGCAAACCCCTGTCGTAATAGTCGATGAGGCATTGGGCGAAGCGACCCTCAATGTCAAAAACTCCGACGAACAACCGGCATTGCTCTACAGCACGATCGAACACATCGCAGAGGATGACGAACCGCTGTTGCTGCTGACTCCGCCCGTGGCCCGGGTTGAGCCGGGGCAGAGCCAGCAGGTCAGGTTCATCTTGCGCAGCACCAAACCTCTGGAAACCGAACGCCTGAAACGGGTGGTGTTCGAGGGGATAAAGCCTCGTCAAGGCGCCGACGGTGCTCGGCTCAGCCTGGGCGTGCGGCAGAACATTCCGGTGATCCTGCGCCCGGCCAACTTGGCAGTGGACCGCGCGCCCTGGAAACATCTGCTCTGGAGCGTTGTTGGCGACCGGGTGCAAGTGAGCAATCCCGGCCCCTATGTAGTGCGGCTCGCCAAATCGGTGAGCTTGATCCCCAGCGGCGTGATGCTCGATCTCGGGCGCACCTACATTCTGCCCGGCGAAGTACTGACGCTCACCGCCGTGTCGACGTTGGGCACCCATGTGCGGATTTTTCCCGCGACGACTTATGGATTCGCGGTCGACAGCCATGATGCGCCGTTGAGCAGCCGATAATGAGTCGCCGCAAGCGTTGGTATGGCGGCTCACGTTGCTGGGTCGGCAGTCTGGTTCTGGTGATTGATGTGACCGGAAAAGCCTGGGGCGAAACGCCGATCGAATTCGATCGCTCGGTGCTTGAGGCCCGGGGTATCGACCCGAAAGTCGCCGAGCATTTTCGCGATTTACCCCGTTTTCAGGCCGGCCGTACGCGAGTCCTCTTGCACGTCAATGGCTCGCCCATCGGGCAGGTGCTGGCCACCTTCGATGACGAAGGCCAGTTATGCCTTGATGCGAACCTGCTCGATTATGCCGGTATTGCTGCGCCGCCAGGTTTGCCCGACAGTGCTGACGACAAAGCGTGTTTACGGGCAACGGAGGGGATAGCCGCTGCGCAAGTGCGACTCTCTCCAGGCCAGCAACAAGTGGCGCTTTTGGTTCCCACTGATCTGTTGCTCGCGCAGCCTCGGCTGCAGCGAAACTGGGCGTCAGGCGGTGTGGCGGGGGTGTTGAACTATGACGCGCTAGTGGTTTCCAGCTCAGGCGCGGACGCCTCCAGGCAGTATCGCAACCTGGGAACGGAACTGGGGTTCAATGCCGGAGACTGGGTCGTGCGCAGTCGCCAGAATTACACCGCCTTCGAGGGGGTGGCGCGGTTCGAGACGTTGTACACCCAGGCATCGCGAACCTGGGAGCGTTATCAGGCCAATGTACAACTTGGTCAGCTCAATATGAGGTCGTCGCTGTTTGCCGGTGAGCCCTTTACCGGCATTCAGGTCCTGCCGGAAACAGCGTTCGCCTTGCGCAGTCAGGAAGGCCTTGGCGTCGGAACGGCGGTTGAAGGGATAGCTTACTCACCGTCACGGATAGAAGTGCGCCAAAGCGGTGTCGTGATTTACACCACCCTGGTTCCCGCTGGGCCATTCACCTTGCGTGATCTACCTGTACTCAGCCTTCAACTGGACCTCGAAGTCACAGTGATCGAAGAAAGCGGCGAACAGCGCCACTTCCGGGTGCCGGCAGCCAATGTGCGTCCGCTGAGTGGGTTGACCCCACCGGGCTTCGCCATCGCGGCGGGCCAGGTACGGCGGTTCACCCATGACGAGCGTGAGACACCCTCGTTTTTTGCCGCCAGCAAGGATTGGCAGTGGGGCTCGGACTCGTTATTCACCGCCGGTTGGATGGGGAGCAGCGCCTATCAGTCATTGGGCTGGGGGGTGCAACAAGCCTTGACGCGCGACTCGATGGTGAGCATTCAGCACTTGAGTTCGCGTACAGCGTCAGCGGGGCAGGGCCAAAGCCTGCAGGCGACTTTCAGCACCTCGTTGGGCCCCGGTTTGTCCGCCAGCTTGACCGCAGCTCAGCGCACTAGCGGGTTTCGAACCTTGGCGGACATCGGGTCGGAATCTCTGAACGATGACCCTTATGGCCGGGCAGAACGTCAATGGGGTGCTTCAGTTAATTATTCAGATCGGCATTGGGGCGCGTTCAGCGGTTCGATGACCCGCTATGCCATGGCCGGTAGCCCGGATCGATCGCGGATCAGTGCTTCATGGTCTCGGGAATTCGGTGCTGCCAACCTGTCGCTGAATGTGCAACGCGAAAGTGGTGACGATGATCGCGGTACCGGCGTTTACGCCACCCTTGGCTTTCCCCTCGGGCGAAACCGTAGTCTGAGGGTATACGGTCGTCAGGATCGCCAGCAGGGGATGCGCACCGGCGCACGTTACAACGAACAAGTCAGCGAGACATCGAGCTACAGCATCAATGCCGAACGTGCCGATACCGGTCAGACAAATCTCGGCGGGCGCATCAGTCTGCTGCCTCGTTACACCAGTGTCGACCTCGGCTATTCGCACAGCAGTGTCGGCACCCGCAGCTATGATTTCGCGTTGCGCGGCGGTGTGGCTGTTCACGAAAGTGGACTCACGCCGTCACCTTATGCACTGCGCGATACTTTTGGTCTGCTGAAGATTGGCTCCGATGCCGGGATAAAAATCAGTACGCCTCAGGGACCGGTCTGGACCGATGGCACTGGCAGGGCGGTAGCGGCCAGCCTGCCGGCGTACCAGAGCAGTCGTCTGGAAATAGACACCGTCAGCCTGCCGCGTAATGTCGAAGTGCTCAATGGTTTTCAGGAAATCGAAACCGGACGCGGCGCGGTACCTCGACTCGACTTTAAGCTGAGCAGCGCCCGCCGGCTGATGCTGCATGTGCGAACCGAGGCCGGGCAGTGGGTACCCAAGGGAGGGGCGGTGTACGACAGCGAGGGTGTGTACCTGACCAGTGTGGTTGAGACCGGTCTGGTGTACATCGCCGATGCTCCCGAGTGGCTTGGGCTGCAATTGACGTTGCCCGACGATCGTCGCTGCCTGCTTGAGTTCGACACCCGCCAACTCCCAGAAACCACCGCGCCTTACCAGGCCGCCGAAGTGACCTGTCGGGCGGGTGATAGTTGATCCAGAGGACGTTCATGAAAGATTTTGTCAGGCTCTTGTTGCTGGCATTGTGGCCGGTCGCGCTACCGAGTTATGCGCAGGCGGACTGCACGATGCAGCTCAATCCCATGGTGCTGGATTATGGTTCGCATACCCGTGATGGCTTGCAGGCGTCGAATACGGGGTCGGCTCTGAGTTTCGGCATTCGGCGGATATATCTGAACGTGCAATGCAGCGAGCCGCAACCGATGACGCTACGGTTCGAGGCGCCGGCTGTCGACGCGCAGCACTATCGGTTCGGGCCGGGCTTTATGCAGCTGCGTCTGGTCGCTGCACGACTCGATGGCCAGGCAGTCAACTGGCTAAGAGAATCCGACGGCGCGCACAACGTAGCGCTGCTGCGGCCAGGCGATCGCATCCGACCCAGGCTCGACGGTCAGCCTCTGGCTGGCCAGCATTGGCGCCTGGAACTGGATATCGAAACCCTCGTCCCCCCACAAGCGACACGCGTTCGCGACATAACCCCGTTCCAGGCATGGGGGCGATTTCAGCTGGACTGATCGTTCAGCCTTCAGCCAGCAATTTGATAGCTGTCGCACCGACCTTGCGCACTGCTTCTTCGATCTGCGGGGTTGTTTTGGCAGCGTAGTTCATCCGCAGGCAATTGCGGTATTTGCCCGAGGCGGAAAAGATACTGCCGACAGCAATCTGTACGCCTTGATCATGCAGCGCCCGATTGAGTTTCAGGGTATCGAAGCCCTCCGGCAGTTCGACCCACAGCATGAAGCTGCCTTGCGGGCGGCTGGCCCGGGTGCCAGCGGGGAAATAGCGGGTCACCCAGTCGATCATCGCGTCGCGATTGCGCTGGTATTGCGTGCGCATCCGCCGCAAATGCGGTTCGAAGTGCCCGGCCTTGAGAAACTCGGCAATCGCAATCTGCGGCTGCGGCGCGGTGGAGCCGGTGCTGATGTACTTCATGTGCAGCACCCGTTCCAGATAACGGCCCGGTGCGACCCAGCCAATGCGCAGGCCTGGTGCCAGGGTCTTGGAAAAAGAACTGCAGAGCAGGACGCGGCCGTCTTCGTCGAAGGATTTGATCGTGCGTGGGCGAGGGTAGGTGTAGGCCAGTTCGCCATACACATCGTCCTCGATAATCGCCACGTCAAAACGCTGTGCGAGTGTCAACAACGCACGTTTGCGCGCCTCCGGCATGATGTAGCCCAGCGGGTTGTTGCAGTTGGGGGTCAACTGTATGGCCTTGATCGGCCATTGCTCCAATGCCAGTTCCAAAGCTTCGAGGCTGATGCCGGTGAGCGGATCAGTAGGGATTTCCAGCGCTTTCATGCCCAGGCCTTTGAGCGTCTGCATGGCGCCGTGAAAGCTCGGCGAATCCACGGCGACGATGTCACCCGGCTCGCAGATGGCGCGGATGCTGGTGGACAGTGCTTCGTGGCAACCGGTAGTGATCACCAGATCGTTGGCGCCCAACTGGCAACCAGAGTCGAGCATCAGGCGAGCGATCTGTTCGCGCAATTCAAGGGTGCCATAGATGTTGTCGTAATACAGGCCGGGCATGTCCTGCCGACGGCTGATTCGCGCCAGGCTGCGCAGCAGCGGTTTCATGGTCGGCGTGGTGATGTCTGGCATGCCGCGACCCAGCTGCACGACGTCCTTGCGCGGTACGGCGCGGATCAGTTCCAGCACTTGATCCCACTGCGAAATATCCACCGGTCGCTGGGCCGGCCGGCCAACCACTGGCAGCTCCGGCAGTTCGCGACTTACGGGCACGAAGTAGCCGGACTTGGGTTTGGGCATCGCCAGGCCAACGTCTTCCAGCACTCGATAGGCCTGCTGCACCGTGCTCAGGCTGACCCCGTGTTCGACACTCAGTGCCCGCACCGAGGGCAACCGGTCACCGGGGCGATAGAAGCCCTGTTCGATACGCGTGCCGAGCAATTCGGCGAGATTGACATAGAGGGTCATGGCGCAGTCTCGGTATGGGTGATTCGGTTGACCAGTACAGATGGGGTGAATATATGTGATTCAGACGCTGAAACGGGAAATCTGTATGGAGTTAATACACCATCGTTGAATCTGTAATGCTTTTCGCCGTCCGCGCATCATGAAAGCTCTGGCTACCCAAGTAAACAGGAGCGACGAAAATGAACGGCTTGAGCGATGTGCGGCTGACGTTACACAGTCAGGAACTGGCGGCAGGGCAAAAAAACGGCGCACGCGAGGCAGTGATGCGCAACGCACCGTCCGGCCTGGGTCGCTGGGGTCTGTTCTGGCATCGTCTGCACACGCGCAAGGTGTTGCTGGAATTGACGCCGGAACAGCTCAGGGATGTCGGATTGAGTCAGGAGCAGGCGCGGGAGGAGGGGCTTAAGCCGTTCTGGCGGATCTGAGTTTTGCGGTGTTCTTTAAATCTATTCGCGAGCAAGCCCGCTCCCACATTTGATCGTCAACGAACGCAGATTTTGTGTTCGACAACGATTAAATGTGGGAGCGGGCTTGCTCGCGAAGGCGTCGACACAGACGCCGAAAATCTTTCAGACCAATTCTTTGAACCGATGCCACAACATCCCCAACGCCAACAGCGGAGAACGCAAATGCTTGCCACCCGGGAAGGTGATATGCGGCACCTTGGCAAACAGGTCGAAACCTCCGCTCTGCTGGCCGCTGATGGCCTCAGCCAACAACTTGCCCGCCAGATGCGTGGCGTTCACCCCATGGCCGGAATAGGCCTGGGCGTAATACACATTCGGCTGCTCCTTGAGCCGACCGATCTGCGGCAGGCGATTGGCGCCGATGCCAATCATCCCGCCCCATTGATAGTCGATTTTCACCCCGGCCAGTTGCGGGAACACGGCCAGCATCTTCGGTCGCATGTAGGCGGCGATGTCTTTCGGGTCGCGCCCTGAATAATGGCAGGCACCGCCGAACAGCAAACGTTGGTCGGCCGAGAGTCGGTAGTAATCCAGCGCCACCCGTTGATCGCAGACCGCCATGTTTTGCGGTAGCAAGGCGTGGGCCTGTTCTTCACTCAAGGGTTCGGTGGCGATGATATAACTGCCGGCGGGCAGCACCTTGCCGCCGAGTTGCGGGTTGAGATCGTTGAGGTAGGCGTTGCAACCCAGCACCAGCGTCTTCGCGCGAACCGTGCCCTGGGCGGTGTGGACTTTGACCTCGGGGCCGTAATCGATGCGGGTCACCGCCGATTGTTCGAACAGCTTCACGCCCAATTGCCCGGCGGCTGCCGCTTCGCCGAGTGCCAGGTTCAAGGGGTGCAGATGCCCGGAGCCCATGTCGATCAAACCGCCGACGTAGCGATCGGAACCCACCACGCTGTGCATTTCGTGGGCTTGCAGCAGACGGGTTTCGTAACGATAACCGAGGCCGTGCAGCTCGATGGCGTCTTCGGCGAAGCCTTCCAGGTCTTGAGCCTTGTTGGCGAGATCGCAGTAGCCCCAGGTCAGGTCGCAAGGGATCTGAAAACGCTCGATCCGCTGTCGGACGATTTCCACCGCTTCCAGACCCATCAGTTTCATCTGACGCACGCCGTCGACGCCGATCACGTTGGCGAATTGATCGAGACCATGGCCGACGCCCCGAATCAACTGCCCGCCATTGCGTCCACTGGCGCCCCAACCGATTTTGTGCGCTTCCAGCAGCACCACGCTGAAGCCGCGTTCGGCCAGTTCGAGCGCGGTGTTCAGCCCGGAGAACCCGCCGCCCACCACGCACACGTCCGCAATCAACTCACCTGTGAGTACCGCGAGATCGGGCTGCGGCAGGCTGCTGGCGGCGTAATAAGAGGCCGCGTGTTGATGGCTCGAGGCAGGTTGCTGAACGGGGGCGTTCATGTGGTCATCCTGGGTGCATGTGTTTGAAAAAGTTGACGGAGCATAAGCCGCCGCTTCGGACACGGGCAACACCGGTCGGTTGGCGCTGTCTGGATCGGGGTTTTTGCGTCAGAATCCCGGTCTATTTCGTATTCGGTCACCGCTTCGATGAGTTGCAACAGTCAGAAAATTCGCACGCTGCGCCAACAGATTCCCTCTTTCGAGTGCGTGCCCGGCTGCCATGACTGCTGTGGGCCGGTGACCACCTCGCCCGAAGAAATGTCCCGCCTGCCGCGCAAGACCCGGGCGGAGCAGGATGCGGCGATGGATGAACTCAATTGCGTCCATCTGGGCCCCAATGGCTGCACGGTGTATGACGAACGACCGCTGATCTGTCGGCTGTTCGGCACCACCAAGACATTGCCATGCCCCAACGGGCGGCGACCGGTGGAGCTGATCCATCCGCGGGTCGAGAAGCAGATTCATGAGTACATGGCTTCTACCCGGCAGGTGCTGGTTTGATCGTTCCCACGCTCTGCGTGGGAATGCCTCTTCGGACGCTCTGCGTTCGGCTCTGGATGGGACGCAGAGCGTCCCGGGCTGCATTCCCGCGCGGAGCGTGGGAACGATCGGTGTAGGCTCAATCCGGAATCGGCAGGTTCAAGCTCTCTTTCACTTCTTCCATCACGATATAGCTCTTGGATTCGCGCACATGCGGCAGCTTGAGCAGGATGTCGCCCAGCAGTTTGCGGTACGAGGCCATCTCGGAAATCCGTGCTTTCACCAGGTAATCGAAATCCCCTGACACCAAATGGCATTCCAGTACGTGGGGCAGTTTCAGCACCGCGCGTCGGAACTCTTCGAAAGTATCACCGGATTTGTAGTCGAGGCTGATCTCGACGAACACCAGCAGGCTACCCTTCAGGTGCTGCGGATTCAGGCGGGCGTTGTAGCCCATAATGATCCCTTCGCGCTCCAGTCGCCGTACCCGCTCGGTGCAGGGCGTGGTGGAGAGGCCGACCTTTTCCCCGAGCTCGGTGAAGGAAATGCGCCCGTCCGCTTGCAGGATCCGCAGGATGTTGCGGTCGATCTTGTCCAGCTCACGTTTGGTCTGGGTGTTGGTCCGCATAGGGGATGCGCCTCCGTGAAAAGGGTTTTTGCCGAGAATTGTCGCCAAATATAGGCACTTATATAGTGAAAAGCACTGGCTAATCTTTTTTAAACTGCCCACATCTTCGGTCTGCACAATAAACGTCAGCGGTAAGCCGCGATGAGGGATATGAAAATGCGCGTTCTGGTCTTGGGTAGCGGCGTCATCGGTACCGCCAGTGCCTATTATCTGGCACGGGCTGGCTTTGAAGTGACGGTTGTCGACCGCCAACCAGCGCCGGCCATGGAAACCAGTTTCGCCAACGCCGGGCAGGTTTCGCCGGGTTATGCCTCGCCGTGGGCCGCGCCGGGCGTGCCGCTCAAAGCCATCAAGTGGCTGTTGCAGCGTCACGCGCCATTGGCGATCAAGGCCACCGCCGACATCGACCAATACCTGTGGATGGCGCAGATGCTGCGCAACTGCACCGCCAGCCGTTATGCGGTGAACAAGGAGCGCATGGTGCGCCTGTCCGAGTACAGCCGCGACTGCCTCGACGAATTGCGCGCCGAAACCGGTATTGCCTACGAAGGCCGCAGCCTCGGTACTACCCAACTGTTCCGCACCCAGGCGCAGCTCGATGGCGCCGCCAAAGACATCGCCGTGCTGCAAGAGTCCGGCGTGCCGTTCGAACTGCTCGACCGCGCCGGCATTGCCCGGGTTGAGCCGGCCCTGGCCAGTGTCACCGACATCCTCGCCGGTGCCTTGCGCCTGCCGAATGACCAGACCGGCGACTGCCAGATCTTCACCACCCGCCTGGCCGAAATGGCCACGAAACTGGGTGTGGAATTCCGTTTTGGCCAGGACATCCAGCGCCTCGACTTCGCCGGTGATCGCATCAACGGCGTGTGGATCGACGGCAAGCTGGAAACCGCCGACCGCTACGTGCTGGCGCTGGGCAGCTACTCGCCGCAATTGCTCAAGCCGTTGGGCATTCGGGCGCCGGTGTATCCGCTCAAGGGTTACTCGCTGACCGTGCCGATCATCAACCCGGCGATGGCCCCGACGTCGACCATTCTCGACGAGACCTATAAGGTCGCGATCACCCGTTTCGACAATCGCATCCGCGTCGGCGGCATGGCGGAAATCGCCGGTTTTGACCTGTCGTTGAACCCGCGCCGGCGCGAAACCCTGGAGATGATCGTCAACGACCTTTATCCTCAGGGCGGCGATCTGCCCCAGGCGAGCTTCTGGACCGGCCTGCGTCCGACCACTCCGGACGGCACCCCGATTGTCGGCGCCACGCCGTTCAAAAATCTGTTTCTGAATACGGGCCACGGCACGCTCGGCTGGACCATGGCCTGTGGCTCCGGTCGTTTGCTGGCCGATCTGATGGCGAAGAAAACGCCGCAGATCAGCGCCGAAGGCCTCGATATTTCCCGTTATGGCAACAAACTCAAGGAGTCCGCAAAACATGTCAATCCAGCGCCAGCTCACCAATGAGCGCATGAGCCAGATCGTTGTCCACAACAGTACGGTGTATCTGGCAGGGCAGGTCGGCGATGACATGAGCGCCGGGATTGAACAGCAGACCCGTGAAACCCTCGCCAACATCGAGCGTTTGCTGGATCTGGCGGGGACCGACAAGAACCGCCTGCTGTCGGTGACGATTTACCTGAAAGACATCGATGCGCACTTCGCAGGCATGAATTCGGTGTGGGACCAGTGGCTGCCAAAAGGCGTCGCACCGGCCCGCGCGACGGTCGAATCGAAGCTGTGCGAACCGCAAATCCTGGTTGAGCTGTCGGTTGTGGCCGCGCTGCCATAACGCTCTACCGTAAAGCCAAGCCAGAAAGATCCCTCTCCCGGCGCTGTTGGCGGTTCACGCTGTCAGCCAGCGCCGGTTTTTTTTCAATGACCGACTAGAAGTCTGCCGCCATGCGTCCAGCCCGTGCCCTGATCGACCTTCAAGCCCTGCGCCACAACTACCGGATCGCCCGCGAAGTCACCGGGGCCAAGGCCCTTGCGGTGATCAAGGCCGATGCCTACGGCCATGGCGCGGTACGCTGCGCCCAGGCGCTGGAAGCCGAGGCGGACGGGTTTGCCGTGGCGTGCATCGAAGAAGCTTTGGAGCTGCGCGCCGCTGGCATTCGTGCGCCGGTGTTGTTGCTCGAAGGCTTTTTCGAAGCCGATGAGCTGTCGCTGATCGTCGAGCATGACTTCTGGTGTGTGGTGCATTCGCTGTGGCAGCTCGAGGCCATCGAAAAAGCCGCGCTGAGCAAACCGATCACGGTCTGGCTCAAGCTCGACTCCGGCATGCATCGGGTTGGCCTGCACCCGGCGGATTACCAGGCGGCCTATCAACGGCTGCTGGCCAGCGGCAAAGTGGCGAAGATCGTGCTGATGAGTCACTTTGCTCGCGCCGATGAGCTGCATTGCCAGACCAGCGCCGAGCAGGTCGCGGTGTTCGAGGCGGCGCGTCAGGGGTTGTCGGCTGAAATCAGCCTGCGTAATTCGCCGGCGGTGCTCGGTTGGCCGCAGATTCCGAGCGATTGGGTGCGCCCGGGCATCATGCTCTACGGCGCAACGCCTTTCGAAGAGGCCAATGCCGTGGCGTCCCGCCTGCAACCGGTGATGACCCTGGAATCGAAAGTGATTTGCGTGCGTGAACTGCCGGCCGGCGAACCGATTGGTTACGGCGCGAAATTCATCACGCCCAAGCCGATGCGCGTGGGCGTGGTGGCGATGGGTTATGCCGACGGCTATCCACGTCAGGCACCGACCGGTACGCCCGTGATGGTCGCCGGGCAGCGCAGCCAGTTGATTGGCCGCGTGTCGATGGACATGCTCTGCATCGACCTGACCGACGTGCCGCAAGCCGACCTTGGTTCGACCGTCGAGTTGTGGGGCAAAAATATCCTCGCCAGTGACGTTGCGACGGCCGCGGGCACGATTCCTTACCAGATATTCTGCAACCTGCGTCGAGTGCCGCTGCTCTATTCCGGGGCCTGACGAAAAACGTTCCCGACCGAAAGTCGCTTCGCCAAACAGGATTCAGGCCCAAGTGTTGTAAATACTGAACGCTGTCGCCATGATAACGCTCAATATTTCTACAACCTGAACCCCTGGAGGCTCCAGCATTGGACGTCGGTGAACGACTGCAATCGATCCGTAAGCTCAAAGGTCTTTCCCAGCGTGAGCTCGCCAAACGCGCGGGTGTTACCAACAGCACCATTTCGATGATCGAGAAGAACAGCGTCAGCCCCTCGATCAGTTCGCTGAGGAAGGTACTGGGCGGGATTCCCATGTCCATGGTCGAGTTCTTTTCCGAAGAAATCCTGCAGGAAATACCGACTCAGATCGTTTACAAAGCCCACGAGCTGATCGACATTTCCGATGGGGCAGTGACCATGAAACTGGTCGGTCGGGCTCACCCGAGCCGGGCTATTGCATTCCTCAACGAAATCTACCCGCCAGGCGCCGACACGGGTGAAGAGATGCTCACCCATGAGGGCGAGGAAACCGGGATTCTGGTGGAAGGGCGGCTGGAACTGGTGGTCGGGCTCGAAACATTTGTGCTCGAAGCCGGCGACAGCTACTACTTTGAAAGTACCAAGCCGCATCGTTTCCGTAATCCGTTCGATGCTCCGGCGCGACTAATCAGCGCAGCTACCCCGGCGAATTTCTAAGAGAAGAGGCGTCCTGCCCGGATTGCGCAGACGCCCCTGCTGTATTTCCTTCCCACGATAAGACCCCTTCGACTTTGGGGTTGTTTCAGTGTGGCGGGCTTACCGCTATACTTGCGCCCGCCTGCGAACCGTGGCCGTGGGCGTGACTAGCCACCATTGAGGGTGAACGCGTGAATCTAATTATGAAAATGCTGGCCGTACCAGCAACCGTATTGGCCCTTTGGGCAGTCAGCGCACAAGCAGCAACCAACGACGATATTGCTAAACGTCTTGAGCCAGTCGGCCAGGTTTGTGTGCAGGGTAAAGAGTGCAAGGGGATGGAAGTCGCAGCATCAGCTGGTGGCGGTGGTGGTGCCAAGACCCCTGACGAAGTGATTGCGAAACATTGCAACGCTTGCCACGGTACCGGCCTGTTGGGCGCACCGAAAATCGGTGATGCTGCAGCCTGGGGCGAGCGCGCCAAGAAAGAAGGCGGCCTGGACGGCTTGCTGGCGAAAGCAATCTCCGGCATCAATGCGATGCCGCCAAAAGGCACCTGCGCCGATTGCGCCGATGCTGAGCTCAAGGGCGCCATCCAGAAGATGTCTGGCCTGAAATAAGCCTTCATTTTCAACGAAAAGCCGCTTATGAGCGGCTTTTTTGTGTCTGCGATTTACCCCTGAGGCTATGCTTTGCAGCAAAGACCCGGCAAGCTCGGTCCAACCCCAATTCATGGAACGGGCGGGAGGATCAGATGGTGCAGTTGTGTTCTATCGAACAGGCGGTCGATGACGTCCTGGTGCGGTTGCCGGCGCATATCCATATGGGATTGCCGCTGGGACTGGGCAAACCCAATCACTTCGTCAACGCGCTGTATCAACGGATCGCGCAACTGCCCGAGCGGCAACTGACGATTTACACCGCCCTGTGCCTCGGACGCCCGCCATTGGGCGACGGCTTGCAAAAGCGCTTCCTCGAGCCCTTCATCGAGCGGGTGTTTGGCGATTACCCGGAGCTGGATTTCCTCGCCGACCTGCATCGCGACAGCCTGCCGGCCAACATTCACGTCAATCAATTCTTCCTGCAGCCAGGCAGCCTGCTTAACAGCGCATCGGCCCAGCAGGATTACGTCAGCAGCAATTACAGCCACGCGGCCCGGGACATCAATGCCGCTGGCTTGAACCTGGTGGCGCAACTGGTCGCCAGCCACAGCGAGCATCCCGATCGCCTGAGCCTGAGCTGCAACCCGGATATCACCCTCGACTTGTTTCCGATGATCGCCAAGCGTCGGGCGGCGGGGGAGACGATCCTGATGGTGGGGCAGGTGCACAACGATTTGCCGTACATGCCCGGCGATGCGGAAATCGGCATCGACACCTTCGACCTGCTGATCGACGCGAAAGACAACACCACGCTGTTTTCCACGCCGAATATGCCGGTGGGTTTCCAGGATCATTTCATCGGGCTGCACGCCAGCACGCTGGTGCGCGACGGCGGCACCTTGCAAATCGGCATCGGTTCCATGGGCGATGCCCTGACGGCAGCGTTGCTGGCGCGGCAGGCTGACAGTGACGGTTACAGGGCGTTACTGGGGGATTTGAATCTCAGCCAGTGGGCGCAGTTGATTGAGCGTGAAGGAGGCATCGAACCGTTCGCCAAGGGCCTTTACGGTTGCAGCGAAATGTTCGTCAACGGCTTGTTGGTGTTGGCCGACGCCGGGATCGTGCGGCGCAAGGTCTACCCGGACGTGCCGACCCAGCAGCAGTCGAATGCCGGGACGCTGGACGAGGCCGCGCAGACTGACGGCATCTCGGTGCATGGCGGATTTTTCCTCGGGCCGCGCAGTTTCTACGAGCGCTTGCGCGAGTTGCCGCAGGCTAAGCGGCTCGAATTCAACATGACCCGCATCAGCTACATCAACGAGCTCTATGGCCAGGAGGAACTCAAACGCTTGCAGCGCCTTGATGCACGCTTCATCAACACGGTCTTCACCATGACCTTGCTCGGCGCCGGCGTGGCCGATCAACTCGAAGACGGGCGGGTGCTGAGCGGTGTCGGCGGGCAATACAACTTCGTCGTCCAGGGCCATGCGCTGGAAGGCGCGCGTTCGATCCTGCTGCTGCGCAGTTGGCGCGAGTCGGGCGGTGAAGTCAGTTCGAATATCGTCTGGGAATACGGCCACTGCACGATCCCACGACATCTGCGGGACATCGTCGTCACCGAGTACGGCATCGCCGATTTGCGGGGCAAGACCGACGCGGCGGTGATCGAGGCATTGCTGAATATCAGCGACTCACGTTTCCAGCCTGGGCTGATCGAGCAGGCGCAGAGCGTTGGCAAATTGCCGAAGCATTTTCGCCTCGATCCGCGTTTCGCCGACAACAGCCCACAGCGGTTGCAGGCCATTCAGGCGCGGCATTCGAATCTGTTTCCGGAATATCCGCTGGGCTGTGATTTCACCGCTGAGGAACGGGATCTATTGCGGGCGCTGAACTGGTTGAAGAGCAAGTTCAAGCTCACCGAGATACTGGAATTGGGCAAGGCTGCGCTGGATGCGCCAGCGCCTTCGGAATTTCCCGTGCATCTGGAAAGGATGCAGCTGACGAAACCGGAAGGGCTGAAGGAGGATTTGTTTCAGCGGTTGTTGCTGACCGGCCTGAAGGCTACTGCGGGCTTGCCCGCGATAGGAACCAGCTCGAAGTGAGTGTTTAAAAGTGTACACCGGCATACACCATGGCAATTCAACAGATCATCATGTTGGCGGAGCTGGCGGTAAAACGAATAATGTTTAAGGTTGAGGCGCACAAGTAGCCACTGGAAAAACGTGTATTCGTTCATCGCGAGCAGGCTCGCTCCCACTCGGATCTCCAGAGCATATAAATTCTGTGTCCGACGAACATCCAATTTGGGAGCGGCCTTGCTCGTGATAGCGATGTGTTCAGCGACTCCCCCATAGGGCCGCATGCGCAGGCGTTGTTGCGACAGAAGATTTTTAATTTTCTCAGGTGACTAGTGTATTGGATTTACGTTCACGGATGGACTAAGGAAGTCTATGTGATAACCGGAAGACCCATCACCAATAGCTAGGTGAACCCCGCTGATACCTTCATTCATTTGTGAGTTTATTTTATAATCAATTTTTAGTGCGATGGCATCGTTTACCCCAATGGCGAACTCCGTCAGCTTGAGTCCACGAAAGCCAGCCGCAAGATCCAGAAGTTTTATATGTTCCTCGTTGTTTATTTTTAGTGAAGTGATGGTGTTGTCTTTAATTGATAATAATCCACCTTCTTTCGCAATTCGGTCACTCAGCCATTTTAGGGAAGTTTTCAAGCCCTCTGGTAATAGCGGGTTAGGTTTTCTAAGTACTGTCAATATTCCAGCGATTTTTAATGTGCCGCTAAAAGAAAACGGACAGGGCTCTTGTGGGTTCATGTGTGCGTAATGAACTTCAAAAAATTCTGCTACAGACTGAACAAAGTCGTGAGAAACGTCTTCGGCAAGTAGCGCGTAAGGTTGGGCGTGCGGAAAAACTGAGACTTGCGCATCGGCACCATTACCAGACAGGAGAAATAACTCATTTGAGTTGAGCATGTTTAATACGGATCGTTGTGTGCATAAGGCATGTTCAAAATTGCAGCTCAGCAAAAGTTTGAGGCTATAGAGTGCAGCAGTTACGCTGGGTTCGAACACTTGAGTTGCGCAGAAAATGCTTTTCTTGCTTTCTGTGTTTTTTGCTAGTTCAAACGTCATTTTTGCAGCGTCATTGCTAAAAGAAAAAACAATACTGTTTTTTGGCAATTTCTTTAGTTTAGAAATATTGGCCGTATTGAACCCTAATAGCGCACATTCTCTGAGGAAGTCCTCTGAATCTGCAATGATGGATAATTCCTCATGGCCGAAGAGTGTCGATATCATATTCGGTGGCGACATAAAACCCTCCTTTTTTCAATGCGCGGCAAGAATACTCGCCGCGCATTGGTATTATTTATTCTTCGGTGTGAGCCCAAGCCAACGGTGCCCACCCAAAATTATCCGGGCCAGAAGTGATCCGGTTAAGCTTTTCTTTGACGACTTTTTCATTTTTCATCTGATCATCCTTTTTCATTTTTTGGTTTTTGCCCCCCGAACTGCTTGGGAGTGGAATAATTAATACAGAATTTTTTGATGTGTTAAATTATTTGTTGGGCGTTTTTTAGAATCAATTTATCTGGCGCGGGGCTCGAAGATTTAATTTGGTTATTTGTGTGGGGTGTATCTGTAGTCTTGTTCTGAAATTTTGGTATTTGCCATTTTTGGGTTGTGGTAGATGATCTTGTGTCGTTAGGTTTATTTATGGGCTTGTTTTTCTGGCTCGATATTCAACTGTAGGTCGAGGGTTATATAGTGCGCGCATCAAAGAAATATCTGACAGATACGTCTGTCCATCAGGCTCTATTATTGGATGATCTAACCGAAACAAAAGATCCCGATCACGCCGTTCGGTTGCTGCTAAATGAAATCCTCAAAGGACTCTCTGAAAAAGGTTGGCCTCAAGCGCAACTACAAACCGGGCCGAGGATTGTGTCTGCTGAGGAAAATTACGGTTTGCTCGGTTATGACCCGGCAGAGGTTACGCTGGGGAGTGAACACACCCGTTGGGTCGATGAGCACTCGCTGTTGCGAACACAAACCACCAGCCAGATCCCGGTAGCGCTTCAGCGAGCGGCTCAGGTGCGCCAGCCGGGACAGACGATATTGCTGGCAGCGCCAGGTATTACTTTCCGTCGTGATAGTCGGGATCGTTGGCATTGCGCGGAACCGCATCAAATGGATATTTGGGTGCTGGGAGATCCGGAACTGGCAACGCACGAGCATCTGTTGCGTTTGGTCGGCGATATACTTAAGTCCGCCGTTCCTGACAAACGTTGGGTCCATAGCAATAGTCCGCATCACTACACAGAGGGCGGAATCGAAGTAAATGTCTTGAATGATGGGGTTCCGGTTGAGGTACTTGAGTGTGGTCGTATTGCGAGGTCTTTGTTGGAACGCTTGAACATTGACCCGCTGCATCATGGAGGGTTGGCGCTCGGGATGGGGCTGGATCGCCTGACGATGTTGCGAAAAGGTATTCCAGATATTCGCTTGCTACGCGATCAGAATGTGCGAGTGCAGGCGCAGATGTATGATCTGAATCCATGGACCGCAGTATCTCGTTTGCCGTCTATTGCTCGTGACATTTCGTTGGCGGTAACGCCGGGGCTGAGCGAGGAAGTGTTGACCGAAAGAATGTTGCAGGCAGCCGGCGACTGCTCTGACTGGATCGAGGAGATGCAAGTTCAGGGGCGGTGGGCGTTCTCGGATTTACCCGCGCAGGCAATTGAACGGCTCGGGCTGCTGCCAGGCCAGGAAAATGTGCTTTTACGCGTGGTGCTGCGCGATTGTTCGCGATCAATCACTACCGCTGAGGCGAACGCCTTGTATGCGGACATTCAGGCAGCAATGCATGAAGGAGCGCCTGGGGCGGGTTACAGAATGGACCTGCCAAAGGCTTGAAACCGAGGTGTTCGAGTAATCACTGAATCGTCGCGTTATTGTCATCCCGGAACGTCACCCGGAGCGAGCTCTCTCCCACAATTGACCGAGTTGTCCAAGCGGACGCGGTTTAATGTGGGAGCGAGCAGGCAGCAGATGTGGTGTGGCGGTTTATTCGATGAAGGTTACAACGCCATCCTTCAGCGACTGCACCCGAGCCAACGATTCAACGCGATAACCCTGAGCATCCAGTTCTGCACGGCCGCCCTGGAACGACTTCTCGATCACAATACCCAAGCCGGCCACGGTCGCGCCGGCCTGTTTGATGATCGAGATCAACGCTTGCGACGCCTTACCGTTGGCCAAAAAGTCGTCGATGATCAGCACGCGGTCGCTGCTGGTCAGGTGGCGCGGGGAGATCGCCACGGTGCTTTCGGTCTGCTTGGTGAACGAGTAAACGGTCGCCGACAGCAGGTTTTCAGTCAGGGTCAGGGACTGATGTTTGCGGGCGAAAATCACCGGTACGCCAAGGTTCAGGCCGGTCATGATCGCAGGCGCGATGCCCGAGGCTTCGATGGTGACGATCTTGGTGATGCCCGAATCCTTGAACAGCGTGGCGAATTCGTCGCCGATCAGCTTCATCAGGGCCGGGTCGATCTGGTGGTTCAGAAAGGCGTCGACTTTCAGGACCTGGTCGGAAAGCACGATGCCTTCTTCGCGAATTTTCTTGTGCAGTGCTTCCATGAAGCTTTCCTCTACTGACGCCATGTGCGCCTGGCGTGTAAAAAATGTTCGGTTAAAAAGTAGCCAATTCTAGCGCTTTAACATCGCGCGTATATCCGCCAATGCGGTATTACCGCGGACGGCTTTGACTTCAACGGGAGTGTCGTCATTGCCTTCCCAGGCCAGGTCGTCCGGCGGCAGTTCATCGAGGAAGCGGCTGGGCGCGCAGTCGATGATCTCGCCGTATTGCTTACGCTTGGCAGCAAAGGTGAACGCCAACGTCTGACGCGCTCGGGTAATCCCGACGTAGGCCAGGCGACGCTCCTCTTCGATGGTGTCGGCTTCGATGCTGGAGCGGTGCGGAAGAATTTCCTCTTCCATGCCCATGATGAACACGTAAGGAAATTCCAGACCCTTTGAGGCATGCAAGGTCATCATCTGCACACCGTCGGCGCCGTCTTCCTCTTCCTGCTGACGCTCCAGCATGTCACGCAGGACGAGTTTGCCGATGGCGTCTTCGACGGTCATCTCGCCTTCTTCGTCTTTCTCCAGCGTGTTCTTCAGCGCCTCGATCAGGAACCAGACGTTACCCATGCGGTAATCGGCGGCCTTGTCGCTGGAGCTGTTGGTGCGCAGCCAGTTCTCGTAGTCGATGTCCATGACCATGCTGCGCAGGGCGGAGATCGGGTCTTCGCCGGCGCACTGCTCGCGGACCTTGTCCATGAAGCGCTTGAAGCGCGACAGGCGATCGGTGAAGCGCGTGTCCAGATGCTCGCCCAAACCGATTTCGTCGGTGGCAGCGTACATCGAGATTTTTCGCTCGGTGGCGTAGTTGCCCAGCTTCTCCAGCGTGGTCGAACCGATCTCCCTGCGTGGGACGTTGATCACCCGCAGGAAGGCGTTGTCGTCGTCCGGGTTCACGATCAGGCGGAAGTAGGCCATCAGGTCTTTCACTTCCTGACGTCCGAAAAAGCTGTTGCCGCCAGACAGGCGATACGGAATCTGGTGGTGCTGCAGCTTCAGCTCGATCAGCTTGGCCTGGTAGTTACCGCGATACAGGATCGCAAAATCGCTGTATGGCCGATCCGTGCGCAGGTGCAGGGTCAGCAGTTCAACGGCCACGCGCTCGGCTTCGGCGTCTTCGTTGCGGCAACGGATCACGCGGATCTCGTCGCCGTGGCCCATCTCGCTCCACAGCTGCTTTTCGAATTCGTGCGGGTTGTTGGAGATCAGCACGTTGGCGCAGCGCAGAATGCGGCTGGTGGAGCGGTAGTTTTGCTCGAGCATGACCACTTTCAGGGACGGATAGTCGTCCTTGAGCAGCATCAGGTTTTCCGGGCGGGCGCCGCGCCAGGCGTAGATCGACTGGTCGTCGTCGCCCACCACGGTGAACTGGTTGCGTTTACCGATCAGCAGTTTCACCAGCAAATACTGGCTGGCGTTGGTGTCCTGGTATTCGTCCACCAGCAGGTAGCGGACCTTGTTCTGCCATTTTTCCAGGATATCGTCGTGTTCCTGGAACAGTTTTACCGGCAGCAGGATCAGGTCGTCGAAGTCCACCGCGTTGAACGCCTTGAGCGTGCGCTGGTAGTGGGTGTAGACGATGGCGGCGGTCTGTTCCTTGGGATTGCGCGCGTTTTCCAGGGCTTCGGGCGGCAGGATCAGGTCGTTTTTCCACGAGCCGATCATGTTCTTGATCTCGTCGACGCCGTCGTCGCCCGAGTATTCCTTCTGCATGATGTCGGTCATCAGCGCTTTGACATCGGTCTCGTCGAAGATCGAGAAACCTGGCTTGTAGCCCAGCCGCACGTGTTCCTTGCGGATGATGTTCAGGCCCAGATTGTGGAAGGTGCAGACCGTCAGGCCACGGCCTTCGCCGCCCTTGAGCAGGGTGCCGACCCGTTCCTTCATCTCCCGCGCGGCCTTGTTGGTAAAGGTCATGGCGACGATGTACTGGGCACGGATGCCGCAACTCTGGATCAGATGCGCAATTTTGCGGGTGATCACGCTGGTCTTGCCGGAGCCTGCACCGGCGAGCACCAAAAGAGGGCCGCCGACGTAGCTCACGGCTTCTTGCTGCCGGGGATTGAGTCGGGACATACGAAATCAGGGAGTCATTAGCGAAATGGGCCGGCATTTTAACAGGCTCAGCGAATTGTGCTGCTCTCTCCGACTTGTGACGTAACACGCGATCTCTAATTGCCGGTTTTGATACTTTCACGCAGGATGCGTAGTGAATTTGCGTCTAATGTTCGTATTCAAGACACAAAAGCCGTGTTTGATAACCGATGTCATTTGGTCATTGGTTATCTGCGCGGCATAATGCCCGCCGCCTACATCTTTGCAGAGTCTAGGGAGCTAGCTTGTCTACGCCTGTCGAACCCTTGCGTTTGCTGTTACTGGCCGAAGAGCCAGCGTGGGCAGCGTTGTTGCGCGAGTGTCTGGCTCCGATGGGGAGTTCGACTGTGCTGCTCAGCGCGCCGAGCTGGGAGTCGGTCAGCAACCTGTTCGATGACAACCGCAGCGCGGTGTTGTTGACGATTCCCGCTCTGCAGCCAGCACCCGGCCGTTGCAACCTGCCGACGGTGTTGCTGCTCGAACACGAGCCGCTGGCGCCGCCCGACGGTGTGAGCGACTGGCTGGTGCGCGATCTGCTGGATCCCGGCATGCTGCGCCGCTGCCTGCGCCATGTGCGTGAACGCGGCGTGCTGGAAAACACCTTGCAGCGCCTGGCCGAGCAGGACCCGTTGACCGGTATCGCCAACCGTCAGGGTTTCCAGACCTTGCTGGCGGCGCGCCTGGCCGAAAACGATGGTCGGGGCCTGGCCCTCGGTCACCTCGACCTCGACAATTTTCGACACGCCAACGACGCGCTCGGCCATCAGGCTGGCGATCGGCTGATCCTGCAAGTGGTCTCGCGGCTGAAAAGCCAACTGGAGGCCAGCGATCAACTGGCGCGGCTGGGTAGCGATGAATTTGCCCTGCTGATCGACACCCGCCGCGCCCCTCAGCGCGCCGAATGGATGGCCGAACGCATTACCGAAGCCCTGTCCGAACCCTATTGGATCGACGGCGAAAGCCTGTTGATCGGTTCCAGCCTCGGCATCGCTCACGCACGAGCGCAGGCCGGCGCCGACCCGTTGATGTGGCACGCGCACATCGCCATGCAACAGGCCAAGAGCACTCAGGGCTGCACCTTTCACATCTTCAACGAACGGATCAATCGCAATGCCCGCAGCATCGCCGACCTCGAAAGCGAGCTGCGCCGGGCCTTGCGCCGCGATGAGCTGGAGTTGCATTACCAGCCTCGTCTGAACCTTGAGGACGGCCAGATCGTCGGCCTCGAAGCATTGGTTCGCTGGCGTCATGGCGAACGCGGCTTGTTGCCCCCCAGCGAATTCGTGCCATTGGCCGAGCAAAGCGGCTTGATCGTGCCGCTGGGTTACTGGGTGATTTCCCGGGCCTTGCGGGACATGCAGGCGTTGCGCGAACGAGGTCTGCCAGCGCTACACATGGCGATCAACCTGTCGTTCCGGCAGTTTCAGGACAGCCAGTTGCTGACGACCCTGAGCCGGCTGATTGCCGAGCGAGGCGTCGAGGCGCAATGGCTGGAATTCGAACTGACGGAAACCGCGGTGATGCGTCGCAGCGATCTGGTCAAGCAGACCATGGACGCCCTGGGGCGTTTGGGCGTGCGCTTCTCGCTGGATGATTTCGGCACCGGATTCTCTTCGTTCGTGCACCTCAACAGCCTGCCGATTGCGTTGTTGAAGGTCGACAAGAGCTTTGTCGGCGGCATGGAAGAGCGGGAAGAGAATCGCAAACTGGTCCACGCGATGATCAACCTGGCACACAACCTCAACCTCGAAGTGGTCGCCGAAGGCGTGGAAACGCCGGAACAACTGGATTTGTTGCGCGGGTTTGGTTGCGATCAGGTGCAGGGGTATCTGATCAGCAAGCCGTTGCCGTTGGCGGAACTGGTTGAGTACCTGACGTTCGGCAGCAGTCAGCAGCCCGCACTGGAAGTCGTGGTTTAAACACGGACAAATGTGGGAGCGGGCTTGCTCGCGAAAGCGGTGTATCAGTCAACGTAGATGTCGACTGACACACCGCTTTAGAGAGCAAGCCCGCTCCCACAGGGGATCTCAATCTGGCTGGGCGATTTGGAAACTCGCCCCTGACGACGGCTCCCGCCGAATCATCCGTTTCATCTTCCACTCAAACGCCAGCGTCAGGCTCACCGCCGCACACGCCAACCCCAGCGCCAGCCCCCACCAGACCCCCGTTGGCCCCCAATTCAAATGGAAGGCCATCCACCAGGCGGCCGGTGCGCCAATCAGCCAATAGCAACCCAAACCCACCAGGAACGTGGTCTTGGCATCCTTGAGCCCGCGGATGCAGCCCATGGCGATGGTTTGCGTGCCGTCAAACAGCTCGAACCATGCCGCCACCGCCAACAGGCTCACGGCCAGGTTGATGACTTCGCGGAACGCCGGGTCGTTGTGGTCCAGGAACAAGCCGATCAACTGATGCGGCAGCAGCCAGAAGACCATCGCAAAACCCAGCATTGCCGCCGCACCAAAGGCGATCCCGACCCGTCCGGCCAGCCGCGCATCAAGCAATTGCCCGGCGCCGTAATGTTGGCCGATGCGCATGGTGATCGCGTAGGAAAGCCCCGCCGGAATCATGAACGCCACCGAAACGATTTGCAGGGCGATCTGGTGCGCCGCCAGTTGCGTACTGCCCATGGTGCCCATGCACAGCGCGGCGAAGGCGAATAGACCGACTTCCACCGCATAGGTGCCGCCAATCGGCAGGCCCAGGCGCCACAGTTCCTTTAAGTACTGACGGTTGGGCCGCGACAGACCCTGGCGCAATGGATACGCGTCGTAGGCCGGATGCCGACGAATATGCAGCGCGAGCGCCAGCGCCATCAGGTTGGCAACGATCGCCGTGACCAGGCCGATGCCCACCAGACCCATTTTCGGCAGACCGAACATGCCGGTGATCAACGCATAGTTGAGCAGGAAGTTGGCCACGGTGCCGGCGAGGCTGATGACCATCACCGGTGTCGCCCGGCCGATGGCGCTGGTGAAACCACGCAGCGCCATGAAGCTCAGGTAGCCAGGCAGGGCGAACGGCAGGATCAACAGAAACTGGCCGGCAGCCTGGACGTTAGTTTCGGTCTGGCCGAACAGCAGCAACACCGGTTTGAGGTTCCACAGCAGCAAACCCGCCACCAGCGCCATCAACCAGGCCAGCCACAACCCGGCCTGGGTCAGCCGCGCCGCGCCGATGATGTCGCCGGCGCCCTGACGGATCGCCACCAGGGTGCCGACCGCCGCGATCACACCGATGCAGAAGATCGACACGAACGAATACGTCGCCGCGCCCAGGCCGCCGCCGGCCAACGCCTCGGGGCTCAGGCGCGCCATCATCAACGTGTCGGTGAGGACCATCAACATGTGCGCCAACTGCGAGGCAATCAACGGCCCCGCCAGCCGCAGAATGGCCCAGAGTTCACTACGCGCTGGATGCTGCATGGTCATCACGCTCGATTGTCAGAGAGAACAGGAAGCGTCGATTCTCGGCGCTCTGCGGGGTTTGCACAAAGGGATAAAAAGGATGGGTGGCATGATTAAAACTCATGCTGGGGAGTTTCTGATAAGTTGGTGCAATCGCGCTATAGGAGCTTTCCTGATGTCTCGTCGTCTTCCTCCCTTGTATGCCCTTCGAGCATTCGAAGCGGCGGCGCGGCATAGCTCGTTTACCCGCGCCGCCGAAGAACTGTCGATCACGCAAAGTGCGGTCAGTCGGCACATTCGTACGCTCGAAGAGCATTTCGCCTGTCGGCTGTTTCATCGCAGCGGGCGCAACCTGCAACTGACCGAATCGGCGCGGCTGATCCTGCCCGGCATTCGCGAAGGCTTCACCGCCCTCGAACGGGCTTGCAATACCTTGCGTGCCGAGGACGACATCCTGCGCATGAAAGCCCCGTCGACCCTGACCATGCGCTGGCTGTTGGCGCGGCTCAGTCGTTTTCGGCACCTGCGACCGGGGAACGAGGTGCAATTGACCAGCGCCTGGATGGACATCGATACGGTGGACTTCAACCATGAACCCTTCGACTGCGCCGTCATTCTCAGCAACGGGCATTTTCCCCCAGACTGGGAGGCGACTTTCCTGTTCCCCGAAGAGCTGATTCCGGTGGGCGCGCCGAATCTTCTGAAGGATCAACCATGGGACGTTGCGCGCCTGGCCAGTACCGAGTTGCTGCACCCGACGCCGGACCGCCGCGACTGGCGCAACTGGCTGGAGCGCATGGGCCTGACCGATCAAGTCTCGCTCAAGGGCGGGCAGGTCTTCGACACGCTGGAGCTGGGCATGATCGCCGCTGCCCGAGGTTACGGCGTGTCCATGGGCGATTTGCTGATGGTGGCGGAGGATGTCGCACAGGGACGTCTGAGTCTGCCGTGGCCGACGGCCGTTGCCAGTGGTGAGAATTATTACCTGGTCTGGCCGAAAACCCGCCCCGGCGGCGAACGTTTGCGCCGCCTCAGCGATTTCCTGCAAGGCGAGGTCCGGGCCATGGAATTACCGGATGTCGAACGCCTGGGCTGAATCGATGGAGCCGCCGCAATGGCGGCCTTGAGCCATATCCCCGTTAATTACTCAAGTATTCAGCTTTGCCGCCGAAAATCTGCTGATAGGACCTTCGTGCAGGTTCCATGTTTTTCCCACAATCAGAAATTTTGCCGAGTGTGCGATGGGATCAGAATGATCCGGCCACTGGGTCAGGAGCTGTCATGTCTCAACCTCATGCTCGGATTGCCTCACAGCTGGGTCTTGCGCTTGCCGTGATTCTGGCGATTGTCATCAGTGGCAGTACCGTGTTCGCCCTGCGCTCGCTGGACACCGCGAACCTCGCCACCCGCGAAGAGCATCTGGCCAGTGAGGCCCGCTTGCTTGCCGATCAGTTGAGCACCTTTCACGGCACTTTGCGTGAAAGCACCCAGCGCCTGGCCGGCCTGTTCGAGAAGCGCTTCAGCGCCGGTTTGAGCGTGCACCCGGATGAGCCGGTGACCGTGGCGGGTGTGCAGACCCCGGGCCTGCACTTGGGCAGTGAAGTGTTGAACAACAACTTTGCGGAAGTCGACGAGTTCAAGCAGATGACCGCTGGTGTTGCGACCGTGTTCGTACGCAGCGGAGAAGAGTTCATTCGGGTCAGCACGAATGTCACCAAACAAGACGGCAGCCGTGCCATTGGCACTCTGCTCGACCACGCGAACCCGGCTTACGCCCGTTTGATGGCGGGGCAGAGTTATGTGGGGCGAGCGTTGCTGTTCGAACGCTTCTACATGTCGCAGTACACCCCCGTACGTGACAGCAGCGGTAAGGTCATTGCCGTGCTGTATGTAGGATTCGATTACACCGACGCGCAGAACGCACAGTTCTCCAACCTCAAACGCTTCCGCATCGGCCAGACCGGTTCCCTGGCGTTGCTGGATGAACAAGGTAAATGGCTGGTGCCGATTGCCGGGGTGCAAGCGCTGGATCAAGCGGTCCCGAGCATTGTCGGTCTGGCCAAGACACCGGGTAAAGGCGACTTCTGGAACGACAAGTCGCAAGACTTTTACAGTGTTGCCGTGCCATTCGACGGCGGGCCGTGGTCGGTGGTGGCGAGCATGCCGAAAACCGAAATCCGCGCGGTGACCTGGAGCGTCGGCATTCAATTGGCGATCGGCAGCCTGCTGGCGATGTTGCTGGCAGTCGGTTCGGCGGTCTGGTTGCTGCGCAGCAAACTGGCGCCACTGGGTGATCTGGTGCGTCAGGCCGAAGCCTTGGGCGCCGGTGATTTGAGTGTGCGCCTGAACGTGTCGAGCAATGACGAAATCGGCCAACTTGCCCGCGCCTTCAACCAGATGAGCCAGGCTCTGTCGACCATGGTCGAGCACATCCGTAAAGCCTCGGGAGAGGTCAACAGCCGTGCCCAGGCGTTGTCCGGTTTGTCCGGTGGCGCCTATGAAGGGATGGAGCAGCAGTCTGGCGAAATCACCAGCATGGCCGGCGCCGTAGAAGAATTCAGCGCCACCTCGTTGAACATCGCCGACAACATGGGCAACACCCAGCGACTGGCGCAGGAAAACGCACAGCAAACCCAGATCGGTCGTACGTCGATGGACGAAGCGTCCTCATCCCTGGAGCAAATCGCCGGTGCATTGAACAGCACCGCGACGGTGATCAATACCTTGGGCCAGCGCTCCCAGGAAATCGGCGGCATTGTCGGGGTGATTACCGCGATCGCCGAGCAAACCAATCTGCTGGCGCTCAACGCCGCCATCGAAGCCGCCCGCGCTGGTGAGCAGGGCCGCGGGTTTGCGGTGGTGGCCGATGAGGTGCGCAACCTGGCCTCGCGTACGCGCCAGGCCACTGATGAAATTTCCGGGATGATCCAAAGCATCCAGCAGGAAACCGGCAACGCCATCAGCACCATGGAGCAGGGCAACGTGCTGATGCAGGAAGGCCTGTCGCGCAACGCCAACGTCGCTTCGGCACTGGCGCGGATCGATGAACAAAGCCGCTCGGCCGGTCAGCAATTCGCCGCCATCACTACCGCGACCCAGGAACAAAGCAGCACCGCGACCTTGCTCAGCAGCAATCTGCAAAGCATCGCTTTGGCGAACAGTGAACAGCGCGAAGTGGTGTCGAACCTGGCTGTGACTGCCAAAGAGCTGGAGAAGCTGGCGGCGGACTTGCGGCATGAGGTTGACCGGTTTCGTTGAGTCGCCTCTGAAATCCCTTCGCGAGCAAGCCCGCTCCCACTGTAGATCTGCGGTGAACACACTATGTGTGAACACCCGAGATCAAATGTGGGAGCGGGCTTGCTCGCGAAGGGATCGACCCCCAATTCAAGGATTTGTCCCAAATCTGCGGATCAATTCCTCTCTAGTCGTCTTCCTTGGCATTTAGCACCAGTGTCTCGATTTTTATGCTTGCTGAAACGTTTCTTCAAGTCTATAAAATTGGCACAACTCCAAGAAAGGCTGCTGCCATGACCCCGCTCAAACTCTTCGTTGCTCTCAGCGCACTGTCCGCTGCTTCCCAAGCCATGGCTTGGGACTACGTCCTGCTCGACACCGACAAAGCCGCCCAGAACTGGCAGATCACCAGCCAGCAACTCGGTGTGAAAACCGACAAACCCTTCTCCGTGACCCTGCGCACCTTGCACGGCGGTCGGCAGGAGGGTGTCAGCATCGTCGACATTGATAACGGCACAATGAAACTCTCGGTGGTACCGACTCGTGGCATGAACGTCCTGCAGGCCTCGGTCGGCGATGTGCGCATGGGCTGGGATTCGCCGGTCAAGGAAGTGGTCAACCCGTCCTTCATCGAACTCAACGGCCGTGGTGGCCTGGGCTGGCTGGAAGGTTTCAACGAACTGGTCACCCGCTGCGGCTACGAATGGGTCGGCCACCCCGGCGTCGACAATGGTGAACTGCTGACCCTGCACGGTCGCGCCGCCAACATTCCCGCGAACAAAGTCACCCTGCACATTGATGAAAAACCGCCGTACGCCATCACCCTGCGCGGCGAGCTGAAAGAACAGGCGTTCAAGAAAGTCGATTTCTCCGTCGCGACCGAACTGGTCACCGAACCCGGCAGCGTAGCGTTCGCCCTCAACGACACACTGACCAACAATGGCGACTATCCGAAGGAATACCAGGCGCTGTATCACAGCAACTTCAGCACCCCATTCCTGGAGCAGGGCGCCCGCTTCGCCGCGCCGGTGAAGCAAGTTTCGCCATTCAACGACAAAGCCAAAGGCGATTTGCCGGACTGGCAAACCTACCGCGCACCGACCAAGGACTACGACGAAACGGTTTACAACGTGGTGCCGTATGCCGATGCCAAGGGCGATACGCTGACCGTGCTGCATAACAAGGCCGGCAGCCTGGGGGTTTCGGTCGGCTTCAATACTCAAACACTGCCCGTGTTCTCCCTGTGGAAAAACACCGATACCCAGGGGCAGGGCTATGTCACGGGGCTTGAGCCGGGGACGAGTTTTTCCTACAACCGACGGTATCAGCGGCCACTGAACCTGGTGCCGACGATTGGGCCGAAGGAACAGAAGCAGTTCGGGATCAGCTACAGCTTGTTGGCGGATAAGGCGGCTGTGGATAAGGCGTTGAAGCGGGTGAGCGAGATTCAGGGTGGGCGGGAGACTGAGGTGCGGCAGACGCCGTTGGTTGATCTGACCAAGGGGTGACGCCGGCTAGAGTGTTGTCGGCCGATACTGCAGCGCTTCGGCCAAGTGCTCGCGGGTGATGCCATCGACTTGCTCAAGGTCTGCCAAGGTGCGAGCAACCTTGAGCAGTCGATGGGCCGCTCGCGCAAGCTCTCCCAAAAGGAAGGAGAGTATTAATTTCGCGGGTAAGAACGCCGGTTCTGGATGTGTTTGATTGCAAGTACAACATCCATCAAACCGGCGTTCTTGTTTCTGTGTTTCCCGGGATTGCGTAAAGAGTCCTGTTTGCCCGGTAGAGCCTGGGCCCTACACCTGGGCGGTTGTTTTGGCGGGTTCGCCGTCGATCACTTCGTTGTAGGGGGCTTGTTCACGATCACGCAATCCGTAGTCACGAATCACCGAGGTCACACGTACACGGTAGTCATCGAAAATTTTGTCGCGGCCCGCTTTTTGCGCCGACAGGTGTGCGGTCACGTTGCGCCACTGCACCACGGCTTCCTCATCACGCCAGGTAGTGACCGACATAACTTTCTTGGGGTTCAGCGTGCTTTGAAAACACTCGACCGAAATAAAGCCATCCATGGGTTCGAGCATCGGCGTCAGCTTGTTTACCAGGTCAACGTAGGTCTCGCCTTGACCTGGCAGTGCCTGCAACTCAAACAAAACTACGATCATTTTTGACTCCTCATCCTTGCATTTATAGGTATAAAAAAACGTACTTCTTGCCCACCAAAACGTGAAAACCCTGGTTTGGGTGATGATGAGAAGGCGTACCGACAAGGCCCTCTCCACCTTCCTTGGTTCCTCTGGGGTCATATTGGTCAAGATGACTTACAGGCCGATTTATACGGTGGAAATGGAGTGATCTGCTAGTCCGGTTGCCGGTAGCAAAGCAGACCACTTTCAGGCCGTAGCGTGGTTATCCAGGCTACTCAGCCAATCACCAAGTACCGCGTGTGCCGCACGGGCCAGCCGATTGCCGACGGCAGCAGCAGCGTCACGCAGTTCGCAAGGAGTGATACCGGCCTGCGCCAATTCGCTGGCATGACCGACCAGCCATTGTTCGAGCTTGTGCACATCGGCTTCCAGGTGAAATTGCAGGCCGAGGACGTTGCGGCCCACCGCAAACGCCTGATGGGCGCCGACAGCGGTACTGGCCAAATGCACGCCACCTTCAGGAATATCGAACTGGTCGCCGTGCCAGTGCAGCACGGGCGTGTCTCCGAGTTTGGCCAGCACCGAATCCTGCCCCGCCGGGGTCAGGGTCAGTGGCGAAAAGCCGATTTCCTTAATGCCCAGCGGATATACCCTGGCGCCCAGGGCGCGAGCGATCAGTTGCGCGCCCAGACAGATACCCAATATGGGTTTGTTGGACTGCAAGCGCTGACGCACCAGCGCCATCTCATCTTCAAGAAACGGATAGAGCTGTTCGTCATAGGCGCCAACGGGACCACCGAGCACGATCAGCAAATCGGCCTGCTGCACCTGAGCGCTGTCCAGTGTGTCGAGGGTGGGGTCGAGGTAACGCAGCTCATACCCCTGCTCGGCGATTACGGTATCGAGGGTGCCAACGTCCTCGAAGTGAATGTGGCGCAGTGCAATTGCGGTTTTCATGGAAAAACTCACTTGTGAAAGAAGCAGGAGAGATGATTCAAGCCGGTGGGTTCAGGCCTACCTTGATCGCCCCGGACTGGGGGAAGGTGCAACATGCCAGCGCATATCCTTCGTCCTTATCCTGATCACTGAGGCAGAAGTCCGGCTCGAGGGTGTACTCACCGTCCGACACCTTGATCCGGCAGTTGCCGCAGATACCGGCTCGACACAGGCTGCGCACCGCAATACCGTTGGATTCGAGCATGTCCAGCAGGCTCTTGCCTGCGGGCACTTCAATTACCTGATCGCTATCCGTCAGGTGCAATCGCACGGAGCCTGGCGCCTGGGTATTTGTCTGCTCTGTCGCTACAGGTGCCGCTGGGGGGGTGAATGACTCGATGAGAAGCTTGCTTGCGGGAAACATCGCCTGGGTATGCTCGCGCAAGCCTTGGGCAAAGCGATGGCTGCCGCAAATCACCACGGTTTCTGGCGTTCCCAGAAGGCTCAAGTCTTTGGCGCCAGGACGGCCCGACGTAAAATGCCCGTTGCTTTTGACTGTCTCGCGGGTGACAAACACCTGCAAGGCGAACCAGGACGTGGTCAACTCCAGCTCCAGCAACTCGTGCAGAAAAGGGATCTCGGCAATGGTCGGCACACATAGCAGCAACGCGACCCTGGGTACCGACAACCCGCGACGCGAACGCTCGTGCAACCCGCGCAGCAAGGCAATCGGCAGGGTGATACCAATGCCGCCTGCGAGCATGCCCACCTGTTGACAGCCGACGATCGACGCCAAGGAAATCTCCCCAGCCACAAATTGTAGTGGTGCTATCGATCCTTCCTGCAAGGTGGCATGCAGATGGTCCGACACCCCGCCGCGGCCTTCGCGCTTGACCGCGATTTCGAACAGATCTGCGCTTTTTTTGCGGGTGATCGAATACAGCCGCTGGTGCTGAGTGCCTGCCGTGTCCGGGTACTGCAGGGCCACATGTTTGCCTGGCTCCAGGCTGTTGAGAAACTCGGCATGGGCGCCCTGCGCACGCAACGTGAATACCTTCACGCCCGTCGTTTCAGTGATTACGCGCTCGCAGCGCGCCTGAAGGGTGATGTCGTTCATGCGCGGGCCTTTTCGCGTAAGGTTTCAAGGGCGTCATCAGCACTGCCAAGGCCGTTGCCGGTCAGTCCGATGCGGTTGATCAGAGCTTCGACCGAGCTGGTGTAGACGCTGATCTCGTTGCTATCGCCCACGTCATGCAGGATGTCTCTGGCATGGGGAAACGCCAACATCGAAAATACCGTGGACCACGCACCCATTTCATTGTTGGCGAACATCTGGACGGTCTTCAGAATGATCGAGCGCAGATACTCACGTTCTTTGCGGCTCAGGCCATGAACGATGTCGGAGGCGACGAAGCTGAAGACACTGGAATGGCTCCATTCATCCATGGCATGGGTGCGCGTGACTTCATGGCAGATTGACTGGATGCTATCGTCTTCAGCCATGGTCTTTAGGTAGTCGGTGATCAAAGTCTCACTGGCGCACGCGATACCGAAGCGCGTCAGGCGGCGCTCCCACTCGGCATTGCAGTTGGTCAGAAGACCTTCACGCCAGGTGACCAGGTTGAAGTCGCGAAAGTCCAGTGGCGTGAGTGCGCGCATGTCGTAGATATAGTTGCAGGCCATGATCGACATGCGCGTGTGCAGCGCCTCGTCCAGCAGTGCCTGAGACATCACATCCTGCAGCAGTGCGCGGTTCTGGCTCGCAGGCGGCGTCTTGATAATGTCTTCGCAGGCGGGCACCACCACATCGCATTCGATGTAGATGGTCTTGAGGTTATAGATTCCCCAGGCATAGGAGAGACACTTGGATTGAAGCTTTTCAGGGACTTCCTGCCATGCCTGGTGATGACGGAAAGGCAGCAGGGAGACACTGAAATCCTGCTTGGCCGGGTTGAAGGCAAGGTTCCAATAGTCCGGTTGGTCATTGTTTACGGCGGCGCGGGTTTTCCAGAGTCCGGATAACTTCGCCAGCATGTTTTGAACCACGTCATCGGTTCCACAGTTCAAACAGTCCATGTTTTAGCTCCAATTGTTCAGGCTATTTTTTAGGTGTTAACGCGACAGTCATTGCTTGATCGTCACCCACCACTGCAAATCCTCGCACCGTAAGGGAGCAGGTGATCTGCATGGATTTTTATCCGCTCTCATTCCGGGTCGGATGCAAGAAGTAACGGCGGTAGTGGTGAGACGATGCCGGCAGGCAGCCGCCCTTCAAGTTTGCTGTAAAAATGCCGCAGAGGCCTTGCCCCAAGTCATCTAAAGGCCACAAGCAGTGGCGTCGCTTTTCTGAGTCTTGCCAGGTACCACTCCTGCATCAGAGTCAGCACGACGGTAAGGCTCATGAATGACACGCTGGCCCAGAAGATGGCTGTGGGGTGTCCTTGGTCCAGCATCCAACCGAAGCCGACGGGGCCGATTGCACCACCGATGTTGAAACCGGTGGAGACGATGCCGAAGGTTTTGCCTTCAGCCCCCTTGGGTGATGCCGCCCGCACCAGCATGTCGCGCGACGGTGCGATCAACCCTGTCAGAAACCCTACGGTGCCAAGAGCGATGATCAATACCAGCCCGCTCAAGCTGGCCGTGGCGATGATGGCCATCAACACGGCAGCCAATGCAAAAGCGATGGCGGCAACCACTCCATGACGCTGGGTGCGATCGGCCAGCGCACCGCCGGCCAGTACGCCGAAGGCGCTGGCAAACAGGAACGCCGTCAGCGCCGAGTTGGCCCAGGGCAACGTTGCACCTTGCCCTTGCATCAGGGCCGCGACAGAAAATTTTTCAACCGCGCTGGTGCTTAAGTTCAACAATACGAACAGCAAGGTCAGGCTCAGGATCATCGGCGAGAGCAGTGACAACAGTCGGGTGTCGGCGATGTTGAGTTCAGGCTTGAGCGTGCGGCGCACCCGGGCAACTCGTGCCAGCCCCGAACCGGGTATCAACAACAGCCCCAGCGCGACAAAACCCACCAGCGCGGCGCCAACGAATGCCAGGCCCGGATCGCTTGCGGTGGCAATCCCCAACAGGAACACCGGCGCAATGGCGGCGCCCAGAAATCCGGCAAAGGTATGGACAGAGAACGCCTTGCCAATGTGGGCAGGATTGATCTCTTGAGACAGCAACGCATAGTTGGCTGGGTGATAGACGGCGTTGGCAACCCCTGCCACCGCCATGGCAATCAGCAAAAAGCTGTAGCTCGAGAACAGTGCGATCAGCAGGAAACTGATGCTGCCCAAGGCAACCCCGGCGATCAGCAAACGCCTGGCCCCGTAATGATCGACAGCAAAGCCCATGGGGGCCTGCACCAGTGCCGTGACGATATTGAAGATGCTCAGGGCCAGGCCCAGCTCCACATAACCCACGCCAAAAAAATCCGGCAGCAGGGGAAACAGGGCCGCCAACACCATGATGTGCAAATGACTGACAAAGTGCGCCGTTGCTACCTGCGGAAGCAGTCCGATATGAACAATCGACATGGCTAAACCTGTTCTATGAGCCTCAACGCTCTGGCAAGAAGATCCGGCTAAGTCACCTGCTGGCAGTAGAAAAATACAGGGCAGGGCCGTGTCGGCGCAGATCTTAAGCACGCCATGGTCTTGCGTGGTAGTCCATTGCTGGCAAGGCAACCAGACCACTTTAAAAGGGCCCGGGGGCCCGTGCGTTTTCGCCCAAGGTATATGCACTCAGGCCGCATCGCACAGAAGTGGTCTGTAGAACTTGCATGAAATGGTATGTCTTGTCAGTCCATTAGCCGATAGGGTAGTCGCCAATTGATAAGCCCGCAGGCAGGTGCTGCTTGTTATTTAGCGTTCACCGACAGGAGTAAAAATGCCGCACTTCGCTCATATGGACGGGCACGTACTGCCGGTTGTCAGTGGCGTTAATTTGCCCCAGGCAGACCGGGATGTCTGGCGCGCAATCGACACCGAACGCCTGCGTCAGATGCACTCGATCGAGCTGATCGCCGCCGAGAATTTCGTCAGCCGCGCGGTGCTCGAGGCTCAGGGATCGGTATTGACCAACAAGCACGCCGAGGGTTATCCGGGGCGTCGCTACTACGCCGGTTGCCGCAATGTCGATGCGATTGAAGACATCGCCATCGAGCGAGCAAAGCGGCTGTTCAAGTGTGCTTACGCCAACCTGCAGCCTCATTCGGGTAGTCAGGCGAACCAGGCGGTATTCCTGGCATTGTTGGCTCCGGGCGACAAGATCCTGGGGCTTGACCTCAAGGCTGGCGGGCATCTGTCACATGGCGCCACGTTCAACATGTCCGGACGATGGTTCCAGGCCCTGAGTTATGGAGTGCATCCAGTTACCCATCGAGTAGACATGGACCAAGTCGAGCGGATAGCCCGGCAAGAGCGTCCCCGGCTGATGATCGTCGGCGCCTCGGCCTACTCGCGCACGCTGGACTTTGCCCGGTTTCGAAGCATTGCAGACGAGGTGGGCGCGTTCCTGATGGCTGACATCGGCCATGTCGCCGGCCTGGTCGCCGGGGGCGCCTATCCATCACCGATACCGTTCGCCCACGTCACCACGACCACCACGCACACCACGCTGCGTGGGCCACGCGGCGGGATGATCCTGTGCAACGAGCAAGCTATTGCGCAGAAAATCAACACGGCGGTGTTTCCCGGCCTGCAATGCGCTCCGCTGATGCACATCATTGCGGCAAAAGCGGTCGCTCTGGGTGAGGCGCTGGAGCCCTCTTTCAGCACTTATGCTCACGCAGTCGTCGCCAATGCACAGGTCCTGTGTGGCCGACTTGCCGAAGGTGGATTGTCGATTGTTTCGGGGGGCACCGACTGTCATCTGGGCGTCATTGACCTGCGGCCTTGGGGCCTTGCGGGCAATGTCGCCGAGCACGCCCTGGAACAGATTGGCATCACCGTGAACAAAAACACCGTGCCCAACGATGAGGCCAAGCCCACAGTGACCTCTGGCATTCGCCTGGGCAGTGCGGCCTGCACGTCGCGCGGCATGGGTACCGAGGAATTCCAGGAAATCGGCGACATGATCCTCGCCTTACTCGGCGGGGTGCGTAGCGGAACCATCGACAGCCGCACGGAGATGTCCATTCGTGAAGGCGTTGCCGACCTGACCAAGCGTTTCAGACTGCCTTATTAACCTCCCTCTGCTTTTTTGCCTGAAAAGGAATTCCAATGCCAGACATCAACCAGGCCCGCCGCTTTAGGGGAGCGGGAACCCCAAGGCTCAGGCTGCTCAACGCGGCCATCGTCGAGCCCTTGTACCGGCACCTTGAAGTGAACTTTGTCGCCTGCCCCAAAGGGATGAAGCGCGCGCGGATTGCCGCTGAGGCACAACGCCTGTTGATGAACTATGCCTTGGGCCACTAGCCGCTTGACGCTGCTCTACCTGGTTTTCAGCGCATTGGCCAAGCGCAGCATGGCGGCTTCGATTTCATAAGCGGTCAAGGACGAGTAACCCAATAACCAACCTTGTTTCTTCTGATCGCCGGCGTACAACCGGCTGAGGCCGGAAAGCTGCACGCCCGCGCTGGCTGCCTGGCGGATGGTTTTTCCCTCCGACCAGCCATCATGCAGCAGGCAGGGAATTTGCAGCCCGCCCTGGGGGCGCAAGGCGGTAACGATGCCGTCCAAGTGCTTGCCAATGGCGTCGAGCATGATGGATTGGCGCCCGGCATAGAGCTTGCGCATGGCCCGGACATGGGCGTTGTAATGGCCGTCTTCCATAAAGCGTGCAAGGGTCAGTTGCAGGATTTGGGGCGTATGGCCGTCCATCATGCTGCGCGCGTAGGTGAAGGCTTTGATCAACTCGTGGGGCAAGACCATGTAGCCCATTCGCAACCCGGGGTAGAGGGTCTTGCTGAAGGTGCCGAGGTAGAGGGTGCGCTGGTACTTGTCGAGGCCCTGCACGCAGGCGGTCGGTTGCCCGTCGTAATGAAACTCGCTGTCGTAGTCATCTTCGAGGATCCACTTGCCCTTCTCTGCGGCCCAGTTGATCAGCTCGAGCCGGCGTTCCAGCGGCAAGGTCGCGCCGGTGGGGTATTGATGAGAAGGCGTGACATAGACGCAGTTGGCGCCGCTGCGATCGGCGTACAGCAGGTCGGTGCGTATGCCCAGTTCATCGACATCGATGGGCAGAACCTTGGTCTCGGCGGTTTCAAAGGCTTTCCTGGCACCAAAATAACCCGGGTTTTCCAGCAGGATCGGTTTGCCGGCGTCCACCAACAACTGCGCACACAGAAAGAGGGCTTGGCGAGTGCTGCTCAGCACCAGGATCTGGTCTGCGGAGCACTTGGCCCCACGCTCGAGGTTCAAGTAGGTGGCGATGGCCTTGCGCAGCGGCTCGGCACCTTGCGGGTCGCCGTGCAACAGCACGTTGGCGCGATAGTCCTTCATCACCTGGCGTTGCAGGCGCTCCCAGACATCGGTGGGGAAAGTGCGGGTTTCCGGCAGGCCGGTCGCAAACGCTTTGATCACCTGCTGATCGGTCACGCCGCCACTGTCGAAGATCATCCGCCCGCGCTGGCTCAATCCCGCCCCCGGTGCCGCCTGGTTGCCTTTGACCTCTTGCGCCTTGATGCGTCGGCGCGCTGCGCCGCGCAAGTCGGTACCCAGCGTTTCACAGACATAACTGCCAGCCCCCTCGCGCCGCACGATAAACCCGTCGCGGTGCAGTTGCACATAGGCGTTCTCAACGGTATCGCGGGCAATCCCCAGTGACTTGGCCAAGACCCGAGTCGCAGGCAGCTTCAAGCCTGGGTCAAGGGCGCCCTCGAGGATCAATGCACGCAATGCGCGTTGAATCCGCTGGTGCAGGTCCAACAGCTGAAACTCGACATCGTTGAGGCGCATTTTGAGCGTTTCCAGTTCGAACGTTCTAGCCATGCGGTCTGCCTTGATTGAATAAATTGGCCTGTAGTAGCAGGCCATCCTATCCGTAGAATCCGCCCCTCGCCACTGCCTTTGCGCTCGGCGAGCACGTGCATTGCGAGCAATTTTGAACAGGGGTTACTCAGCTATGGCCAGGTCACACAACTTCAGCGCAGGCCCGACTGCGTTGCCGATGGAAGTACTTCGGCAAGCGCACGAGGAATTTTTTGACTTCGCAGGTACGGGTATGTCGGTGATGGAAATCAGCCATCGCTCCGAGGTGTTCATGGAGGTTGCCTACCAGGCCGAACAAGACCTGCGGAAAATTCTGCAGGTGCCCGGCGAGTACAAGGTGCTGTTCATGCAAGGGGGCGCCTCACTGCAATTTGCCCAGGTGCCGATGAACCTGTTGGGGGATAAGCGCACGGCGGACTATCTGCATACCGGCCTCTGGTCAGGCAAGGCCATTGAGGCCGCCCGGCGCTACTGCGACGTTCGCATCGTCGCCAGCAGCAAGGCGTCTGGTTTTGATCGCATCCCCGATGTGTCGGACTGGAACCTCAACCCGAACGCGGCCTACCTGCACTACACCGAGAACGAAACCGTACACGGCGTGCAATTCGTCGAGGCACCTGATGGCTTGGCGCCTTTGGTGTGCGATGCCTGTTCAAGCCTGCTTTCCAAGCCGATTGACATGGCTAAACATGGCCTTGTGTATGCCGCCGCGCAAAAAAACATGGGAGTAGCCGGGCTGACGGTGGTCATCGTCGAACCGGCGTTGCTGGATGCCGCGCAGACGTTCACCCCCGACATACTCAACTATGCGCACATCACCGACGCCCAGTCGATGCTCAACACCCCAGCGACCTTTCCTTGGTACCTCACCGGCCTGACGCTTAAATGGATTAAGCGCAGCGGCGGCCTCGATGCCCTTCACCGGCTTAATCAGGCCAAGGCCGAGTTGCTGTATCGCACCCTCGACGACAGTGATGGTTTTTACCGCAACAGCGTGCAAGCGCCATTTCGTTCGATCAATAACGTGCCATTCGTGCTCGCCGATGCAGCGCTGGAAAAGACCTTTGTGCAACGGGCCGAACAGGCCGGTCTCAACGGGCTGAAGGGGCATGCCTCGGTCGGCGGGCTGCGAGCCAGCCTCTATAACGCGGTCACGCTGCAGGCGGTCGAGGCATTGACCGACTTCATGAAGAATTTTGCCCGCGTGTATGGCTGAGGCAGGGATCGCTTTCAGTCACTGCAAGCGGTCTGGTAAGTGGTCTGGCCTTCTACGAGAAAGTGTAGGGGCAAAACATGCCATTTCAGCGCTATAAATCCCCTTACCCGGGGCCAACACCTCGTTTTGCAAGGAGCAAAGCAATCATGTCTTCTTCAGCATCCCCATCGCCCCTGCGTTTACGCGATCTTGTGCATCCGATCGTCGCCGGGCTGATTTCAGTCATCGTCAACTATGGCGGCACGTTCATCCTGGTTTTTCAGGCCGCCAAAGTCGCCGGGCTCAGCCCCGAGATGACGGCGTCGTGGGTATGGTCGGTGTCAATTGGCGTGGGTATTACCGGGCTGTTTCTCAGTTGGGTGAGTCGTGAGCCGATCATCACTGCCTGGTCGACACCCGCCGCGGCCTTTTTGGTCGTCGCGCTGTCTACTACGCCCTACGCCGAGGCAGTAGGTGCGTACATCATTTCAGCCGCCGCCTTCGTGCTGCTGGGTTTGTCCGGCTGCTTCGAAAAAGTCATCCGACTGATTCCGCCGGGTGTGGCTGCCGGGCTGCTGGCCGGTATCTTGCTGCAGTTCGGTATCGGCGCATTTGGTGGCATGAGTCTTGACCCGGTGTTGGTCGGGTTGCTGATTGCCGCTTACGTTTTGCTCAAGCGCTTTACCGCGCGCTACGCGGTGGTGGGCATTCTGGTGCTGGGGCTGGCGTATCTTCTGACGCAGGGCCGTGTAGAACTGTCGGGGCTGGCGCTGCAATTCGCGGCACCTGTATTCACCCAGCCCGAGTTTTCGATCAATGCGCTGCTCAGCGTGGCGCTGCCGCTGTTCCTGATCACCCTCACCGGCCAGTACATGCCGGGCATGCTGGTACTGCGCAACGATGGCTTCAGTACCAGTGCTAACCCTATCCTGACTGTCACAGGGCTGGGCTCCCTACTGATGGCACCCTTCGGTTCCCACGCCTTCAACGTCGCGGCCATCACGGCGGCCATCTGCACAGGCAAGGAAGCCTCGGAGGATCCGTCCAAGCGCTGGGTCGCCGGGGTTGCCGCGGGATTGTTCTACATCCTCGTAGGGATTTTCGGGGTGACCCTCGCCGCTGTGTTCATGGCGTTCCCGCCCACCTTCATTACGACGCTGGCCGGGCTGGCCCTGCTCGGCACTATCGGCGCCAGCCTGGCCAGTGCCATGGCTGACGTCAAAACCCGCGAAGCCTCGCTGATCACCTTTCTGGCGTGCGCCGCAAACATCACCTTGCTGGGGATCGGTGGGGCGTTTTGGGGATTGCTGATCGGTCTGGCGGCCTACGCCTTACTCAATGGGCGCTTGCCGCGTCGCGAGGCGGTGGTCATTCCGGCTGCCGACGCTGTTGTGACGACTAAAGGAGCCACCCACTGATGCTCGATCAATTGGAAGAAACCGTCACCCTGCACGAGCGTCATGGCCGTTACCCACAGCCCACCAGCGTCGAGGACTTTCGCCGCAACCTGGCAGCCGTGCAGCAGCGAATCGCCAATGCCTGTCAGCGGGTCGGACGTGATCCGGCGAGTGTGCGTCTACTGCCGGTCAGCAAAACCTTTGACGAAGCACATCTGCGTCTGGCCTACGCCGCCGGCTGCCGGCTACTGGGTGAGAACAAAGTGCAGGAAGCGCAGCGCAAATCGCAGGCCATGGCCGATCTGGCCGATCTGCGATGGTCGGTTATCGGCCACCTGCAAACCAACAAGGCCAAGCAGGTGGCGCGTTTTGCCAGTGAGTTTCAGGCGCTGGACAGCCTGCGAGTGGCCGAGGCTCTGGATCGTCGCCTGCACATCGAGGGGCGCCAACTGGATGTGTTCGTTCAGGTCAATACCTCCGGCGAAGCCAGCAAATACGGCTTGGCGCCCGAAGCCGTCGCAGACTTTTTGTACGCCCTGCCGGCGTTCTCGGCGTTACGGGTGCGTGGTTTGATGACGCTGGCGCTGTTTTCGGCCGACGTGGTCCGTGTCCGCCCTTGCTTTGTACGGCTGCGCGAACTGCGCGAGCGCTTGCGCCAGCACGCCCCGGCGGGCGTCGGGCTGGAGGAACTGTCCATGGGCATGTCTGGTGACTTCGAAATCGCCATTGAAGAAGGGGCGACCGTGGTGCGTGTCGGTCAGGCCATCTTCGGCGCACGTGCCATGCCGGATGCCTACTACTGGCCGACCGCGGATACCCATCCGGAAAGTGATGAGTAGTCGTCGCTACACCCTCCTAACATCTTGATCCAGCTCTACAGGAAGCCATCCGATGACCTCTGCACCTTCGTACCTCATGCACAACTATGCTCGTCAGCCGGTCTCCTTCAGTCGAGGCCAAGGAGCATCTCTGTGGGACATGCACGGGGTCGAATACCTGGACGCAATCGCCGGTGTGGCGGTGACCAGTCTCGGGCATGCCAACCCCGAAATTGCCGCCGCCATTGCCGAGCAAGCGGGCCAGTTACTGCACACCACCAACATGTTTCGCATCGAATGGCAGGAGCAGTTGAGTGAGCGCTTGTGCGTCTTGTCGGGCATGCAACGTGCCTTTTTTTGCAACTCGGGGGCTGAAGCCAACGAAGCGGCGCTCAAGTTGGCCCGACTCCACGCCAACGCCAGGCACGTGGCACAGCCACAAGTGCTTGTGATGGAAAACAGCTTTCACGGTCGCACTCTGGCCACCCTCGCGGCCACCGGGAACCCGGCCGTGCAGCGTGGCTTTGAGCCTTTGATGCCAGGCTTTCTACGGGTGCCTTACGACAACATCGAGGCGATCCGCGAGGTGGCGGCGCAATCACCCAACATCGTCGCGGTATTGGTCGAGCCCGTGCAGGGTGAGGGTGGTGTGCATGCCGCATCCACCGGCTATCTGCGGGCTCTGCGGCAACTGTGCGACGAGCACGATTGGCTGATGATGATCGATGAAGTGCAAACCGGGATGGGCCGCACCGGCGCCTGGTTTGGCTTCCAACACGCGGGAATAGTGCCGGATGTCATTACGTTGGCCAAGGCACTGGGCAATGGCTTTCCCATTGGCGCATGCCTGGCTCGGGGCAAGGCCGCTGAACTGTTTTCCCCGGGCCATCATGCCTCCACTTTCGGCGGTAATCCCCTGGCCTGCCGCGTGGGATGCACGGTACTCGACATCATGGAGCGCGATCACATCCCGCAGCGCGCAGCCACATCGGGCCGTCGGCTGCTGGCTGCGCTGCAGGAGGCGCTGGGCAATCACAGCGAGGTCGTTTCCATTCGCGGCCTAGGCCTGATGGTCGGTATCGAACTGAACCGTCAGTGTGCCGAACTAGTCGGCCGGGCGCGGGATGAACAACGCCTGCTGATAACAGTGACTCGCGGCACCACCCTCCGATTGCTGCCGCCGTTGATCTGTGAGGACTCGCAGATCGATGACATCGCAGCGCGTGTTACTCGGCTCTTCTCGTAAACCGGCTTACTTTCCCAACCAAGGACCCCTTCATATGTACGACTCAACGCTGACCCTTAAAGCATTCGACGCCGAGCTGTGTGAGGCGATTCATAACGAAGAACATCGTCAGGAAGACCACGTCGAACTGATCGCTTCCGAAAATTACGCCAGCCCTCTGGTGATGAAAATCCAGAGCACCGTGCTCACCAATAAATATGCCGAAGGCTATCCAGGCAAGCGCTACTACAGCGGCTGCGAATATGTCGATGTGGCCGAGCGCCTGGCCATCGAGCGGGTCAAGGCCCTGTTCAACTGCGACTACGCCAACGTGCAGCCGCATGCGGGTGCACAGGCGAACGCCGCGGTATTCCTGGCGTTGATCAATCCCGGCGATACGGTGATGGGCATGAACCTGGCCCAAGGTGGCCACCTGACCCACGGCAACCCTTCAAACTTCTCGGGCCGTCATTACAAGATCGTTCCTTATGGCCTTGACCCGGAGACGGGCTTTCTTGACTACGACGAGATGGAACGTATCGCCCTGGAAACCCGGCCGAAGATGCTGATCGGTGGTTTTTCCGCCTACTCCCGGTACAAAGACTGGGCGCGCATGCGGGCGATTGCCGACAAGGTCGGAGCCATTTTCTGGGTCGACATGGCCCACGTCGCAGGGTTGGTCGCCGCAGGAGAATACCCGGACCCATTGCCGCACGCCCATGTGGTCACCAGCACCACGCACAAGACCCTGCGGGGCCCACGGGGTGGCTTGATTTTGTCCAAGGGGCAAGATGAAGCATTCTACAAAAAACTCGATTCTGCGGTATTCCCGGGTGTTCAGGGCGGCCCATTGATGCACCAGATCGCCGCCAAAGCCGTCGCTTTCAAGGAAGCACTGAGGCCCGAGTTCAAAACCTATCAGACCCAAGTGGTGATCAACGCCCGGGCCATGGCGGCTGTGCTGCAAGAGCGGGGTTACAAGATCGTCTCCGGTGGCACCGATAATCACATGATGCTAATCGACCTGTCCGACAGGCCCTATACCGGCAAGGAAGCCGATGCGGCTCTGAGCAATGCCTACATCACCGCTAACAAGAACTCGGTGCCCAACGACCCGCGCTCACCGTTCGTGACTTCCGGGCTGCGCATCGGTACCCCAGCCATCACTACCCGTGGTTTCGGCGTGATCGAATGTAAACAATTGGCGGGCTGGTTGTGCGACGTACTGGACGCCCTGGAAAACGGCGACAGCGAAAGGGTCGGGCACCACGTGCGCGAACAGGTGGTGGAGCTCTGCCGCCGTCATCCTGTCTATCGTTAACCCTGTTACTCCGGGCTATTACCAGGCTGATGTCCATCATTGGGCGAAAAACCAGGCGCGCGGCAAGGCGCCTGGGACGAACGGGTGTATCCGATGCCAACCTGTTGCGTCTCTAGCTGGGGGCTGATGGCCGATATTGCAGTGCTTCGGCGACGTGGCTGCGACTGATAGCGTCTACTTGTTCCAGATCCGCCAAGGTGCGGGCGACTTTCAGTAGGCGGTGAGCAGCACGAAGCGAAAGGGTTAGTCGCTCGCAGGCGCTTTCCAGCCAGCCTTCATCTGCTTTGGATAACGCGCAATGCTGGCGTAGACCTGGCAGGTCGAGAAAGGCGTTGGCGCAGCCCTGACGCTGCTGCTGACGCTCCCGGGCCTGGGCGACCAGGGCAGAAGCGCTGGCCGTGTCGTCACCGGCCTTGATCGGGTTCAGCGCCGTGCTTTCCCGGGCTACGGTCAAATGCAGGTCGATGCGGTCAAGCAGTGGCCCCGAGAGTTTGTTGCGGTAACGCTGGACCATGTCCGGTGTACAACTGCATTTACCACTGGGCTCGCCAAGATATCCACAGGGGCAAGGATTCATCGCCGCGACCAGTTGAAAGCGCGCCGGGAAGCGTACGCGGTCCTTGGCGCGGGAGATCACGATGTGGCCGGATTCCAGTGGCTCTCTCAACACCTCCAATACCTTGCGGTCAAATTCCGGGAGTTCATCGAGGAACAGCACGCCATGGTGGGCGAGGGTGATTTCGCCGGGTTGCGGTTTTGAGCCGCCGCCTACCAGTGCCGGGCCTGAAGCGGAGTGGTGTGGCTGTCGGAAGGGGCGCTGTGGCCAATGACTCAACGGCACACAACTGGCGACGGATTGAATCGCCGCGACTTCCAGCGCTTCACTCTCGGCCAGTGGCGGTAACAGCCCCGGCAGACGACTTGCCAACAACGTTTTCCCCGTCCCCGGCGGACCGCTGAACAAAAGGTTATGAGCACCCGCCGCCGCAATCAGCAACGCGCGCTTGGCCGCGAGTTGCCCCTGCACTTCATTCAAATCGGGGTAGGGTTTGCTGGCGTAGAGCAAACCATTGGAAGCGTAGGGGGCGATGGGCGTGTGGCCATTGAAATGCGCGACCGCTTCAAGCAGATGATCCACCGCAATCACCTTCAACCCCGAAGCCAGGCACGCCTCCTCGGCATTCGCCCGCGGCACCACCAACGTGCGCCCGGCCTTGCGCGCTGCCAGCGCTGCCGGCAACACCCCACGAACCGCCCGCACCGCGCCCGATAACGCCAGCTCTCCCAGGCACTCCACATCATCCAGCGTCAACGTCGGCACTTGCACGCTGGCCGACAGAATTCCCAGGGCAATCGCCAGATCGAACCGTCCGCCGTCCTTCGGTAAGTCGGCAGGGGCGAGATTCAAGGTGATGCGCCGTGCCGGAAATTGCAGGCCGGAATTGATGATCGCGCTGCGCACCCGGTCTTTGCTTTCCTTCACGGCGGCTTCGGGCAAACCGACCATTGTCAGTGACGGCAACCCGTTGGCCAGGTGGACTTCTACGGTAACGGCGGGCGCTTCCACGCCAACCTGGGCGCGGCTGTGGACGATGGAGAGGGACATGGTCGTTCCTTGAGCTGTACAGGGACCGCTTCCTGCGGTTTTTGAAGGGTAGTAGGGGGAGGGGGATTTGGTGGGATGTTTGGGGCGACAAACTTTCACTGGATGTTGCGAATCCCCATGCACGCCAATTACGAGGCGAAAAAAAACCGCCATTAAGGCGGTTTCTTCAAAATAATCCTCAAGCTCTTCCACCAGCGAGCAGGCCGCTAGGCTCAAGTTCTTTTCCGTAAGCTGCTGCGACCTCAAGAAACCGACGTTGATTGGCCGACACATTGCCGGCTAGACGGATTGCTTCGGCGTGAAACTCAACAATTTGTAGCAGCTTGGCCTTTCGCTTTTTGGGGCTCATACAAACCTCGTGTGTTTGGATGCATGTGTTGATGTTATTGGCCGTCCAGGTAAATGACAAGGCGGCCGGTCTGGTCGAAAACAAATCCGAGTTGTTGATAGTAAAAAACAACATTCGGATCAGGATCCTGTATCTCGATCTCTTTGCATCCCAGCATCCGTGCATATACATCTGTAACTGATAGCGCCATAGGGGCGATCCAGCCGCGTAGCGGATGCATTTTGTCCGGGTGGCCCTGCAAAAGGATGACCTTGACACAGATTGTGCTTCTTCGCGGAGTCGCATAGCACAACCCACATAGCTTCTGCTCATACCAAATCGCTAAATCCAAGCCTTTATCATCTTTGCACTTCCAGTCCTGAATCTTATCCCATGGGTAAATTGCTGCTCCTTCCCATAGGTGGCATGCATCAATAGCGGCAGAGGTAATCGGGTCGAACTTCAATGCTGATTCGTCGAATTTTGAAGCTTGAGGAGCGATGTCCTTAACAAACATTTTGTATGCGAGCTTTCGCGCGTTCGATCTAAAAGTCTGGTTGCGAAGTTCAGTTCTTTTCCCATTTCTTCTCATCGCTTTTGTTCTGGTTGAATCAAGGCGAGAGAAGGTATCGAAGACGGGGATGTCTACGTAATCAGGTGCAGGGGACAGTGGTTGTAGGACGGTACTTACGTGAGTGAAGGACGTTGGAACCAACGGACTATCCATAGGCTGGCGCAGAAAATGGCTACTGCAATGATTTACGTGGCCATAGAGATTCGGGAGTTCTCTGAGGCAGCAGCGTACTCAAAAGGACTGCAGCATCCGCGAAGCCCTTTTCCACCAAGACCCCACCGCCGGGCGTGTTGCCTGTTCCCGATCAGCCAGCAGCTGCGGCACATCCTGCAACCGAATCTACGGCTGGTTGTTCCAGTGCAGCAAACTCAATGACATCTGCGGCCAATTCAGCAGGCTCAGAAAAGGGCGCTCTGTTGAGGCGGGTTGTTGGGCGTCTCTGAGGGCTGGCACTACGTCGTGGGTCAGCCATTCGCGCAGGCCTCGGTATTCGGGGCAGTAGTGGTAAACCAGTAACGCGTAGACGCCGGATTCGCTGATCAGCAGAGTGTTTTCGATGGCTCCGTGGATGAGCATTTGTACGGTTTGGTGTTGGTCGGGATCGAGTTTGCGTAGCGCTCGTTCGTCGAGGAAGAGGCGGAGTAGGCGGCCGAGGTCTCGGGCGCTGAACCAGGCTTGGTTTTCCAGGAGGAGGGCGTGGAGGTGGAGTTTGTGGCGGGTGAAGATGTGGGGAATCAGATAAGCGTCATCGCTATTCATTGATACAGCTCCTTTTGCAAAAGGGGCTGCCGTCAATCGTCGCCAAACGATTGGGTGGCAGCTGTACGCGGGTTGGCGAACCGGAGCAAAAGGAACCCGGCAGACCCGAAGATCTCCCACGCACAACCGCCATGACTCGATGTGGCGGGAATAAGCCCGCCATCGGATGGTCGTCGTGCGCCTTAAGCTTCCGGGTCGCCAAACCCAGTGCTGAACATTCAGCATTGGGTGAGCTTAGAAACCGGGGCTTTGCGACGCAATCGGACGGCGGTGGTTTTCTTGTAGGACGTTGCCGGGGTTATTGAGGGCTTAAAGATCAAAAGATCGCAGCCTTCGGCAGCTCCTACAGAACACATTGAATGATCGTTCCCACGCTCTGCGTGGGAATGCATCCCGTGACGCTCTGCGTCACATCTGGAGCGGAACGCGGAGCGTCCCTGGCAGCATTCCCACGCAGAGCGTGGGAACGATCGGATTACTCGGCGTCAGCAGGTGGGTTGAGCTTCGCTTCCAGCTCCGCCACTTTCGCCTCAAGGCTCTCCAACCGTGCACGGGTGCGTGCCAGCACGACCATCTGGCTATCGAACTCTTCCCGGCTCACTAGATCCAGCTTGCTGAAGCCGCTCTGCAACAGAGCCTTGAACTGGCTTTCGATTTCGCTTTTCGGCAGTGGGGTGTCGCCGCTGAAGAGGCGGGAGGCGGTGCCGCTCAGGGCGTCGAGGAAGTCTTTGGGCGCGAGCATGGGAAATGTTCCTGTCAACAATGGCGGGCAGTGTATCACGCAGTGTCTATAGTCAATCTCGGCAGCTGCGATGCACGCTTTTCGCGCAGTCGAGTGGGCAGCCGCGCACTGTTGTTGTGCGTAACGGTTGCGTCAATCGGGTGAAAGGCTCTTCGGCAGCGGCCAACGTATTGAAATCAATGGGTTTTGGATAGATGGCAAGCTTTCTGCTTAGTCGCTGGTGACCCATGCACTGATGCAGTCGCTGTGACGAATGCAGTGCGCCAAGCGGAACGGGGGAAGTTTCGTGCGGAGTGGTTAGCTGGCGTCGGACGGGCAGGTAAGGCCGAACGATGCGTTACAAAGCCAGGCACTGCGCTTAGACTTGAGTCGGGTTTGTTTTCCTGGGGCAAGTCCACCAATTCGGGAGAGAGTTTTCATGAAGCTAGTCACTGCCATCATCAAGCCGTTCAAACTGGACGACGTGCGCGAGTCGCTGTCCGAGATCGGCGTGCAGGGCATTACCGTTACTGAGGTCAAAGGCTTCGGTCGGCAGAAGGGTCACACCGAGCTGTATCGCGGCGCGGAGTACGTGGTCGATTTTCTGCCCAAGGTGAAGATCGATGTCGCCATTGACGACAAGGATCTGGACCGGGTTATCGAGGCGATAACCAAGGCCGCCAACACCGGCAAGATCGGTGACGGCAAGATCTTCGTGGTCAATCTGGAACAGGCGATTCGCATCCGTACCGGCGAAACCGATACCGACGCAATCTAAGCCGCCACAAACCCAACGCCCCAGGAGAAAACAATATGACTCTGCGTAAAATCGCAGGGCTAGGAGCCCTGTTGTCCCTCGTAATGCCCGTCCTGGCCATGGCGGCAGACGAAGTGGCGGCCCCAGTCCTCAATTCCGGCGATACCGCCTGGATGATGACCTCGACAGCCCTTGTGCTGTTCATGACCATTCCCGGCCTCGCGCTGTTCTACGGCGGCATGGTTCGCTCGAAAAACATTCTTTCCGTGATGATGCAGTGCTTCGCCATTACCGGTCTGATCAGCATTCTGTGGGTCATTTATGGCTACAGCATTGCGTTCGACACCACCGGCATGGAGCAGGGCGTCGTCAACTTCAACTCGTTCTTCGGCGGCATGGGCAAGGCGTTCCTCGCCGGTGTCACGCCTTCGAGCCTGACCGGCCCCGCGGCACTATTCCCCGAGGCGGTCTTCATCACCTTCCAGATGACTTTCGCCATCATCACCCCTGCGTTGATCGTCGGTGCTTTCGCCGAGCGGATGAAGTTCTCCGCCATGCTGATCTTCATGGGCATCTGGTTCACCCTGGTTTATGCACCGATCGCGCACATGGTCTGGTCCGGTAACGGCGGCCTGATGTGGGACTGGGGCGTTCTCGACTTCGCCGGCGGCACCGTGGTGCACATCAACGCCGGTGTGGCTGGTCTGATTGCCTGCCTGGTGTTGGGCAAGCGTAAAGGTTTCCCGACCACCCCGATGGCCCCGCACAACCTCGGCTATACCCTGATGGGTGCGGCGATGCTGTGGTTCGGCTGGTTCGGCTTCAACGCCGGTTCCGCTGCCGCCGCCAACGGCACTGCCGGCATGGCGATGCTGGTCACCCAGATCGCCACCGCTGCGGCGGCGCTGGGCTGGATGTTTGCCGAGTGGATCACCCACGGCAAACCAAGCGCACTGGGTATCGCTTCGGGTGTGGTGGCCGGTCTGGTTGCAATCACTCCGGCGGCAGGCACCGTGGGTCCAATGGGCGCTCTGGTGATCGGTCTGGCGGCGGGCGTGGTGTGCTTCTTCTGCGCCACCACCCTGAAACGCAAACTCGGTTATGACGATTCCCTGGATGCCTTCGGCGTGCATGGTATCGGCGGTATCCTCGGCGCAATCCTGACCGGTGTGTTCGCGGCACCATCGCTGGGCGGTTTCGGTACCGTTACCGACATCGCTGCTCAAGTCTGGATCCAGTGCAAAGGCGTGGGCTTCACGGTGATCTACACCGCGATCGTCACCTTTATCATCCTCAAGGTCCTGGACGCTGTCATGGGTCTGCGTATCACCGAGGAAGAAGAAGCTGTCGGCATCGATCTGGCGCTTCACAACGAACGCGGCTACAACTTGTAAGCACGCGCATGAAAAACTTGCCCGGCTTGCCGGGCATTTTTTTGTCTGGAATTTGTCAGTGAAGGAAGGGCTGAAAGGTTTTTTCATACACGTTCAGTCCCGTTTACGACGGGCGTTTTTCTGCGGCCAATGGCTTACACGATTGAAGGAATATTAGGGCCTTTGTTTTTTTCCAGAGCGCGCTAGAATGCGCCCCGAACGTGCGGAGAACTGTATGTGGCAACAGACTCTGATCACCTTGCGAGCACGGCCCCGGGGCTTTCATCTGGTAACGGACGAATTACTCGCTGGCTTGCCTGAACTCAAGGCGTGTCGGGTCGGTCTGTTGCATTTGTGGCTACAGCATACCTCGGCGTCGTTGACCATAAACGAGAACGCCGATCCGGCGGTACGTCGCGACTTCGAACGATTTTTCAATCGTCTGATCCCACAAGGAACAGACGGCTATGAGCATAACGACGAAGGCCTGGACGACCTCCCGGCGCACTTCAAGGCCAGCGTACTTGGCTGTCAGCTCAGTTTGCCGATCTCGGCAGGCCGACTGGCGTTGGGGACCTGGCAAGGTGTTTATCTGGGCGAGCACCGTGATCATGGCGGTGCCCGTAAAGTCCTCGCCACCGTGCACGGTGAAGGGGCATAAAACCGCTGGTTACCAGCGGTGGTTGATTTTTTTCCGGCAGCCGTCGACAGACGGCAAAGCTGGGCTATAACTAATCTGCTTTTCGCAAGTCATGAGGTAGAACATGAGCGACGATGATCTGGAAAACGACGACCTCGAAGTAGGCGACGAAGATGAAACCGAAGAAGGCCTTGAAGCGGCGGTAGAAGACGTCGCTGAAGATGACGGCGGTGATACGCCCGTTCCGACTGCCAAAGGCAAGGCCAAGGCTGCGGTATCGGTCGATGAACTGCCGAGCGTTGAAGCCAAGAACAAGGAGCGCGACGCCCTGGCCAAGGCCATGGAAGAGTTTCTTGCGCGGGGCGGCAAAGTGCAGGAAGTGGAGGCCAATGTGGTCGCCGATCCTCCCAAGAAGCCTGATAACAAGTACGGCAGCCGGCCTATCTAAGCGCCTGCTTCTTGCTTGCTGAAAAAGCCCGCCGTCGCTGCGGGCTTTTTCATGGGTGGAATAAAAATCTTGGGCAGGGCGCGATCCAATGTGGGAGCGGGCTTGCTCGCGAAAGCGGTGTGTCAGCCGACATCAAGGGTGGCTGACGGGGCCCCTTCGCGAGCAAGCCCGCTCCCACATTGTATTTGTGTACTTACACAGGATTAGTGTTGGGCATTCCACCGCGCCAACAACCCCGGCAATTCGTTCAGGCTACGAATCTCGGCATCTGGCACCTTCTCGGCTTCCCACACCTTGCCCGCCGGGTTAAACCAGATCGCACGCAACCCCGCCTGCTGGGCGCCGGCAATGTCATCGCCGGGATGGTCGCCAATATGCACCGCTGTTTCGGCGGTTGCGCCTCCACGCTGCAGCGCTTCATGAAACAGTCGCGCATCGGGCTTGGCGATGCCGATGTCTTCGGCGCACAGGGCAAACTTGAAGTAATCCGCCAGCCCCAATCGACGCACATCGGCATTGCCGTTGGTCACCACGCCTAAGGCGTAATGCTTGGCCAGCGTCTCCAGCGTCGGCTCCACTTCAGGGAACACTTCGATCTGATGCCGCGCATGCAGAAACACTTCGAAACCCTGATCGGCCAGGTCGGATGCTTCGATATGTCCATAACCGGCTTCTTCCAGCGCATGGAACAACACCCGCCGACGCAAGGCACTGATGCGGTGCTTGAGGCTCGGTTCGTTGCTCAGCACGCGCTCGCGAATCGACCACAGGTGTTCCACCGGTACCGCGCCCAGGTTCGGTGCATGCTCGGTCAGCCATTCACGCAATACGACTTCGGCGCTGGCGATCACCGGGGCGGTGTCCCACAGGGTGTCGTCGAGGTCGAAGGTGATCAATTGGATGGTCATGAATCATCGCCTTTAATGCGTTTGGCCCGTGGATGGGCGCTGTCGTAGACCGTCGCCAGGTGCTGGAAGTCCAGGTGGGTGTAGATCTGGGTGGTCTTGATGTCCGAGTGGCCGAGCAGTTCCTGCACCGCCCGCAAGTCCTGAGAGGACTCCAGCAAATGGCTGGCGAAGGAGTGTCGCAACATGTGCGGGTGCAGATTCTGCCCCAGTTCGCGCTCGCCGGCAGCCTTGACCCGTACCTGAATCGCCCGTGGACCGAGACGCCGGCCTTGCTGGCTGACAAACACTGCGTCGTCCGCCGGGTTGGTCATTGCCCGCAAAGGCAACCATAGCTCTAGTGCTTCGCGAGCCTTTTTGCCCACTGGCAACAGTCGAGTCTTGCTGCCCTTGCCGAGCACCTGGACCATGCCATCAGCCAGGTCCAACTGATCAAGGTTGAGCCCGGTCAGTTCCGAAAGCCGCAGGCCGGAGGAATAGAACAGTTCCAGAATCGCCTGATCCCGACGCGCGAGAAAATCATCCTCTACCGCGCCCTCAAGCAGTTGCAGTGCGCGATCGGTGTCGAGGGTCTTCGGCAGGCGACGTTCGCCCTTGGGCGGGGCCAGACCATTGGCTGGGTCGTGATCGCACAGACCTTCGCGGTTCAGATAGTGATAGAGCCCACGCACCGCCGACAGCAACCGCGCCAGACTGCGGGACGATTGACCTTGGGCATGCAGGCGAGCGATCAGGCTGCGCAGGCGCTGGATGTCCAGTGCGGCCCAACTGCTGATGTTCTGTTTGATGCACCAGCCCAGCACTTTGTCGAGGTCGCGGCGGTAGGCGTACAGCGTGTGCGGCGACACCTGCCGCTCACTGCGCAGGTGTTCGCAGTAAGCGTCCAGTTGTCGTTCCATGGTCAGCGTACCGAGCGCAGGGAGCTGTTGACCCGTGGCAGCACGCGGCCCATGACTTCGGCGATGTAACTCAAAAACAGCGTGCCCACCGAGCTCTTGTAGTGCTGCGGATCGCGGCTGGCGATGGCCAGGACGCCATGGATGCCCTGATGGCTAATGGCGACGACGGCGGTGGAGCCGATCTGCTTGCGCTGTTCTTCACCGAACAGGAAGTCCAGTTCATGCTCACGCAGGCTGCCGCTGACGCTTTTGTCTTCAGAGAGCAAGCCGCCAATGGCCGTTTGCGCTTCGGCATGCGTCACCCACCGGCCCACCGGCATCGGGTTGTCGCCGAGAAGGATCAGACTGACGAAGGGCACCTGGAAGTCTTGCCGCAGGCTGTCTTCAACGCTGATCACCACATCTTCCAGGCTGGTGGCGTCCATCAGCGCGAGGATCAGGCGGCGGGTCTTGTCGAACAGTCGATCGTTGTCCCGGGCTACGTCCATCAAGTGCGAGAGGCGATGACGCAACTCGATATTGCGGTCGCGCAGAATCGTCATCTGGCGTTCGACCAGCGAAATGGTGTCGCCGCGCTGGTGCGGAATGCGCAGCGCCGGGAGTAGTTCTTCGTGCTCGATGAAGAAATCCGGATGAGCCTCCAGGTACGCGGCAATCGCCGCCGCCTCAAGGCTTTCGGAAGGGGATTCGTCGGGCTGTAGGGCGGGAACCTGAGGCTTGTCGGTCATGGATTTGGCTCACTCAAAGACGCACTTGTCCTTCGTATACGCGCACTGCCGGGCCGGTCATCATGACCGGTTGGCCTGGGCCTGCCCATTCAATGGACAGACGCCCGCCGGGCAGGTCGATCAATAGCGGCGAATCCATCCACCCCTGGCTGATCGCGGCCACTGCGGCAGCACAGGCGCCGGTTCCGCATGCCTGGGTTTCCCCGGCCCCGCGTTCCCAGACGCGCAACTGCGCACGGCTCCGGTCGATGACCTGGAGAAAACCGACATTGACCCGTGCAGGGAAGCGCGGGTGATGTTCGATTTTCGGCCCCAGTTCATGCACCGGTGCGTTGTTGATGTCGCTGACCCGCAACACGGCATGGGGGTTGCCCATGGACACCGCGGCCAGTTCGACCGTGGTGCCGTCGACGTCAACTTGATAGCTCAGGGCCTGGCTCGGGGCGTCGAATGGAATCTCGGCCGGCACCAGGCGCGGGGCGCCCATGTTGACGCTGATCTGGCCATCGTTGCGGATGTCCAGTTCGATGATGCCGCTTTTGGTCTCGACGCGAATCAGCCGCTTGGCGGTCAGGCGCTTGTCGAGCACGAAGCGGGCGAAACAGCGCGCACCGTTGCCGCACTGTTCCACTTCGGAGCCGTCGGCGTTGAAGATCCGATAGCGGAAATCCACGTCCGGGTTGCTCGGCGCCTCAACGATCAGCAACTGGTCGAAGCCGATGCCTGTGTGCCGATCGCCCCATTGCTTTGCGTGCTTGGGCAGGATGTGCGCGTGCTGGCTGACCAGGTCGAGGACCATGAAATCATTGCCCAGGCCGTGCATCTTGGTAAAACGCAGCAGCATGGTTTTACTCCGGCAGCAGGCTTTCGCCAGCAAACAACTCGGCTACCGTCTCACGGCGACGCACTTCAAATGCCTGATCACCGTCCACCAACACTTCAGCGGCACGGCCACGGGTGTTGTAGTTGGAACTCATGACAAACCCATAGGCACCGGCCGAATGCACGGCCAACAGATCGCCTTCTTCCAGGGCCAGCTGACGATCCTTGGCCAGGAAGTCGCCGGTTTCGCAGATCGGGCCGACGATGTCGTAGGCGCGAGCGGCGCTGCTGCGCGGGCGCACGGCGGTGACGTCCATCCAGGCTTGATACAGCGCCGGGCGGATCAGGTCGTTCATGGCCGCGTCGACGATGGCGAAGTCTTTGTGCTCGGTATGCTTGAGGTACTCGACCTGGGTCAGCAGCACGCCGGCGTTGGCGACGATGAAACGGCCCGGCTCGAACACCAGCGCCAGGTCACGACCGTCGAGACGCTCGCGCACGGCTTTGATGTAGTCGGCAGCCAATGGCGGCTCTTCATCGCGATAACGCACGCCCAAACCACCACCGAGATCGATGTGGCGCAGGTAGATGCCGCAATCGCCGAGGCGGTCTACCAGGCCCAGCAGGCGGTCAAGGGCATCGATGAATGGCGGTAGGGTGGTCAGTTGCGAACCGATGTGGCAATCGACGCCGACCACTTCCAGGTTAGGCAGTTGCGCGGCACGGATGTACACGTCTTCGGCGTCGGCGATGGCGATGCCGAACTTGTTTTCCTTGAGACCGGTGGAGATGTACGGGTGAGTGCCGGCATCGACGTCCGGGTTCACACGCAACGAGATCGGCGCGCGAACGCCCAGCTCGGCGGCCACTACTTGCAGGCGTTCGAGCTCATCGGTGGACTCGACGTTGAAGCAGTGCACGCCGACTTCCAGCGCACGACGCATGTCGTCACGGGTCTTGCCGACACCGGAGAACACGATCTTGTCAGCAGTGCCGCCAGCGGCCAGTACGCGCTCCAGTTCGCCACGGGAAACGATGTCGAAACCGGCGCCCAAACGTGCCAGGACATTCAGTACGCCCAGGTTGGAGTTGGCCTTGACCGCAAAGCAGACCAGGTGCGGCATGCCGGCCAGCGCATCGGCGTAAGCCAGGTACTGGGCTTCGATGTGGGCACGGGAGTAGACGTAAGTCGGTGTGCCAAAGCGCTCGGCGATGGCGGACAGGGCAACCCCTTCCGCGAACAGCTCACCGTCACGGTAGTTAAAAGCGTCCATAGCGTTCCCTTAGTAGACGTCGTGCTTGTGGGCTTTCGACGGAGTCTGCTGCGACGATTTGGCTTGCTCTGCAGGGTCCTGATTTTCATCAGGCAGGTACAGCGGGCCTTTTTGACCACAGGCCGACACAAGGCAAGCAACCGCGACGAGCGCAGCAAGGGAAGAGATCAGGCGCTTCATGGCGAAATCCTTGAAAATGCGTTAATTGCGCCGGAGTATACCGGCCACCCGGCAGCTTGCCTATGCGACGCGGCTCCCGTCCGGCGGGCCTTCGCCTGATGCCGGTAAGTTATGTGCAGTCCATTGTGGGAGCGGGCTTGCTCGCGAATGCGGTGGTTCAGTCAACAAACATGTTGGATGTGCTGGCCCCTTCGCGAGCAAGCCCGCTCCCACAGGTACAGCGCTACCATATCGATATCGACGCTTGATCGTTATCCTTTGCAATCACCGGGGCTCGCCCGTATCTTGCGGCGCTTGAGCGTGAGTAGACACTTTTTGAGGTTCCCGCAATGAGTTTGACCGAAGCCCGTTTCCACGACCTGGTCGATGCAACCCAGCAGACGCTGGAGGATATTTTCGACGAGAGTGGCCTGGATATCGATCTGGAGAGCTCGGCCGGTGTGCTCACCGTCAAGTTCGAAAGCGGCAGCCAATTGATCTTCAGTCGTCAGGAACCGCTGCGTCAGCTGTGGCTGGCGGCGGTGTCCGGCGGCTTCCACTTCGACTATGACGAAGAGAGCGAACGCTGGATGTGCGACAAGAGCGAAGAGCAACTGGGCGAAATGCTCGAGCGCATCGTCAAGCAGCAAGCCGACGTCGAACTCGATTTCGAAGGTCTGTGAGATCGTGACCCAGCCCGCTCCCGTTCGTCCGCCAAAACCGCTTTACAGCAATGTCAGCCCGGCGGTGCCGTCGCCGTGCAGCGGTGTGTGTCGGCTGGATGAGCAGAAAGTTTGTCTGGGGTGTTTTCGCCATGTCGAAGATATTCGCGAATGGCGTTCGGCCGACGATGAGCGGCGGCGAGTGATTTGTGCGCAGGCTGCACAACGCAAAGCTTTGGCTTAAGGGCTTTTGTGGCGAGGGAGCTTGCTCCCGTTCGGCTGCGCAGCAGTCGTGAACTTTTCGGGGCCGCTGCGCGCCCCAGCGGGAGCAAGCTCCCTCGCCACAAAGTTACTCGCCAACCCTAAAGAGTGCGTTCAGCGGCCTCACTTGTATATTTATTGAGCTGTGATAGTGTCCAGAGACGCCTCAACCCATCGAGGCTCGTGAAAACCCCGCCTTTTTCTGGCGGGGTTTTGCTTTTTTCGTGCAGAAGAAAGGAGTCTGCCCTGATCATGACCGCACCTTCCATCACCCTTACCCGTCTGGACGTGCAACGTCTGGAGCGCCTGATCGACAGCCTGGATGACACGCTGCCGGGCGTTATCGCGCTGCAAACCGAACTGGATCGCGCCGATACCCTGGTCGGTCACGATGAAGTGCCCGCCGATGTCGTGACCATGAATTCCCGTGTGCATTGCCGTGAAGAGAGCAGCGGCAAGGACTATCACCTGACCCTGGTTTACCCCAAGGATGCCAACGCCGACGAAGGCCGGATTTCCATTCTGGCGCCGGTGGGCAGTGCTTTGCTGGGCCTGAAAGTCGGTCAGCACATCGACTGGCCGGCACCGGGCGGCAAGACCCTCAAACTGACTTTGCTGGAAGTCGAATCGCAACCTGCCAATGGCGGCGCCTTCCCGGAATGACATCCCTTCAGACCTGCTCGAGCGCCTCGTTCAAGGCGCGCTCCAGGTCGGCCTTGTAGCGCAGATACAGATGGCTTGAACCCTGACCATCACCGAGCAGGCCCGACAGGTCCAGGTCGGTGATGTAGCAGCGATAGCGTTCGGTCTCGCGGCGCTGTTCGACGATTTCCCGGGCGACTACGCTGAACAGTTCGTCGCCATGTTCCAGCTCTGAAAATTCCCGCTGATTGCAATACAGAGTGACCTGCACCTGCCCTGGTGCGGCTTTGCCGACGATGGCCTGCACGTCATAGAACGGTTTGTTGACCGGGGTTTGCGGTGCCGGTCGGGCTTCTACCCGACGCGCCCGCGCGGAGCCTGAAGGCAACAACTGGTAATACAAAGTCTCCAGGCTCAGCGGCTGAGAGGTGTCCATCGGCAGCAAGGCATCGCGCCGGTACTGAATCGATTGCAGGAATCGTTGCAGTGGCACCAACAGGCTTTGTTCGTCGTGATAGGGCAAGCGTTGCTGCCACAGGGCATTGAATTCATCCAGTACATACACATCGGCCTGGTGTTCGTTGATCCGGTAGAACACCTGAACGCAATCGGGTTGCCCCATGGGCAGGATCAGCGCCAGGTCATGGTCTTCCAGTGCCATCGGGTCCAGATGAAACGGGCTGTAGCTCGCCAGTTCTTCGCCGAGGTAATCGAACAGCGCCGGCAGGGTGGCGAGGGCAATGTGATTGACCTGGCCCGGCACCAGCTCCAGCACGTGGTAGTGCTGCTGGACCTGAATCAGGTAACGATGATTGAGTTTGCTCAGCAGCAGGTTCTGCGCGGTGTCGAGGATTTCTTCGACCCGCCGGGCAATGAATTGTGCGCGGTTGTGACAGAAGCAACGCACCCGCAGCTTGGGCTGTTGTGGCCCGTCCGGCAGATTGTTGAGGTAATCGCGCAGGCAGTCGAGCAGGGCGTGGGGGCCGTCAAAACGGCTGACCAGCACCTCGTTCCAGCTATTGAGCGTGACCTGATCCAGGGTCAGCACCAGGTTTTCCCGCACGCCGGCGTAGCTCAGCGAGTCGGTGCGCTCGGTGGTCATCAGGATGTTCAGGTCGCGATGGTGCTTGAGCGGGTCGATGCCGACGTTCACCAGAATCAGTACTTCGCTCGGCACACTGGCGCGCAGCAAAGGCTCTTCGGCGACAGTGGTCAGGGGCAGGGCGATGCTTTGTTGCAGGCTGCCAAGCAGGTTGAAGAGTTCGAACTCGCTCAAGTCGCTGGTGCCGGGGTGCAGGGCCAGGCGGGTGCTGCTGTCGATCACGCCGTTGCGGTGGCACCAGGTGAGCAGTTCCAGCAGCTGGCGGCTGCGCTTGATTGGCGCGAAATGCTCCCATTCGTGGGCGGCCAGGCTGCCGTTGTACAAACCCCATTGGGTTTGCCCCGGTTCTTTCTTGTTTGGCGCCTGCACCAGCGTCAAGGTGTCTTCGGCCAGATCAGGGGCGATGCCCGGGTTGATGAATTCGACCTTGTCGGCCTTGCGCTCGAAGGCTGCGTACAACCGCCGGCCCAGCACATTGAGGTCGCGCTTGTTGATCAGGCTGACGGTCTGCTCGTTGCGGGCAAACTGCGTCAGGAAGCGATAGCTGTAATTCAGTTCGCCAACCAGGGTTCGGCGTTCGGCGCTGACCTGGCGGACTTTCCATTGGCTGCGGCTGTCGAGCAATGCGAGCTGACGCTGATCCCACTGCCATTCGTTGGCCAGGCGTTCGAGCAATGAACGCTGCCAGCTCTGGGTGCGACCGCTGCTGCCGGTGAGCTTGCGGTTGACCTTCAGGTACAGCGCGCGGCGTACCAGCTCCAGGCGTTCCGGTTCGCCCCGGGCTGTGAGGTACTCCTCGATGCGCCGGTAAACCACGACGTATGGATCCAGTTCGTCGAGGTCCAGTCGATTGGCAAACACCGCCTGCTTGAAACGCAGGCTCAGGCACTGGACCTTGGGGTGTTCGCTGGCGTAGACCTCGGTCAGCAGCAGTTTGAGCACTGATTTGTACGGTGACTCGATGCCCTTGAACAATTGCCAGAGCCCGGCACCGATGAACTCCCCGGGCGGGATGTACGACAGATGCCCCAGGTCCAGGGTTTCGTCGGCACGGATGAATCGCTTGGAAAGCAGCGTGTGGGTGTAACGGTCGTACGCGGCCTCCTCGTAAATCGGCACCAGCCACCAGATGGGTGTGCGGCCAGCCAGCCAGATCGCGGTGCGGTAGAACTCGTCCAGCAGCAGGTAGTGCTGGGTGGTGCCGCAGTCTTCCGAACTCAGTTGGGTATCGCGCTCGCCGAGCACGAAGCGAGCAGGGTCGATCAGGAAGAAATGTGCCTCGGCACCCTGGCTGGCGGCCCATATTTCAAGCAACTGGCATTTCTTGCGCAGCTCGCTGAGTTCGCTTTCGCTCAAGTCCGGCCCGTGACAGACCCAGACGTCCATGTCGCTCTGATCGGCCTGGGCCAAGGTACCGAGGCTGCCCATCAGGAACAGGCCGTGAATCGGTCGCGGCGGGTTGCTGCCGTGGCGTGGCTTGTAGGAAAACGAGCGGGTCAGGCGCTGGGCTTCGGCGAGTGTATTGGCGTCAGGTTCGAAATTCGACAGCCCGGCCGGGGTGCTACCCGAAACGTAACCCGGCAACAACGGATGATTGACGTGGAAAAACAGCGGCAGCAGGGTCAGAACCGTTTGCTGGCGGGTCGATAACCCTTCCATGGCACGGGCCATGCGGCCCTCGTTGAGCTTCAGAAAACGGGCGCGCAGCTGGCTGAGAACCTTACGGTCGATTCCCTCGTCCAGATCGGGGCGGATTTCATGGGTGCGGGTCATGTCAGCTCAATCCGGCTCGCGGGGCTCGGACGTGGTGGGCTCGGGATGAGGGGCAGTTTAGCGCCTCGGCCCCGGGACTTTTAAGCTGATTTTGTATTTCTGGCGTCAGGTTTCTATCACGCGGCGACAGCGGGCACCAAAGTGTGCCCGCGGAAATCCCGTGACAGAGGTTTCCGTGGGCGATGCGGTGAGGCTCAGGCTGTTTCGCGCACGGACAGAATGGTTAGAACGGTTTGCACATTTTGTGCAGCGTCACGCCCCAGGCTGGTCAGATAACCGCCATCGGGCTGGGTGATCAATTCTTTGTCGAACAGTCTTTGGGCAGCGGCAATGGCTTTCGGGGCAGCGGTCTGATGAATTTTCAAACCTTCCTGGGAACTGTCCAGGTTGAAGAGGGCGAGGATTTCCAGTTCGGCAACCAACTCAGGGGTAAGCGACATAAGGACTCCAGACTTTCTAGGAATTGGACGATAGCGCTCCTAAGGTGATCCCACTCGCGCAGCATGTCCAGTGCTCGTAACAGGGTTTTTTCGCCTTGGGGTGGTTTCCAGTTTAGTCAGCGTCTGGGGCACGGCGGTACTGATTGGTGACAATCTATGTGGGGGCGGGCTTTTGTGGCGAGGGGGTTTGCCTGTGGCGAGGGAGCTTGCTCCCGTTCGGCTGCGTAGCAGCCGCAAAGCTTTTGGGGCCGCTTCGCGACCCAGCGGGAGCAAGCTCCCTCGCCACAGGCAAGCCCCCTGGCCATAAGAGCCCCGTGACAGGGCTGGGCTTATTTCTTTTCCGGCGGCAACTCTGGCAGCGCACGCAGCGCAGTTTCGTACCATTCGGTATTGAACGCGCGGTCTTCTTCGAGGATCGCGTCGATTTCCACCGCCAACACGTGGGCCATCAGGTTGAGGATTTCCTCACGCTCGTAACCCACCAGGGTCAGCTTGTTGAAGGTCGCCTTGGCCGCTGGCGGGTTATCGCTTTCGATCTGGTTTTCGATGGCTTCGATCAGGGTGTTTTCGGCGAACTCTTCTTCGTCGATCTCGATATCAGTTGGCTCGCTCATGGCAGGCTCCTCAAGTTAAGGCGGCCAGTTTACCTGCATTCAGCGCTGTGATGCTGCTGGCAAGAAGTGCCCGGGCGTTCTATAACGGGCGCTGCCAACCCCCTGCACGGCCTGGAGGCTATGTAATGCTCAAGCTTTATGGATTTTGCGTCAGCAACTACTACAACATGGTCAAGCTGGCGTTGCTGGAGAAGGGACTGCCGTTTGAAGAGGTGCCGTTTTACCCAGGCACTACCCCCGAGACGCTAGCCATCAGCCCGCGTGGAAAGGTTCCAGTGCTGGGCGTCGAACAAGGTTTCATCAATGAAACCAGCGTGGTTCTCGAGTACCTCGAGCAGAGCCAGAAAGGCACGCCGCTGCTGTCCAGCGAGCCCTTCGAGCGAGCGCAGGCGCTGGCGTTGGCCAAGGAAATCGAGTTGTACATCGAACTGCCGGCGCGCGCCTGCTACCCCGAAGCGTTTTTCGGCATGTCTGTGCCGGAGGCGATCAAGGACAAGACCAAGACCGAGCTGCTGCTGGGGTTCGCCTCGCTGGGCAGGCATGGCAAGTTCGCCCCTTACGTGGCGGGCGACAGTCTCAGCATTGCGGATTTGTATTTTCTGTACAGCGTGCCGATGGCCTGTGCCGTGGCGCAGAAGCTGTTCGATATCGATCTGTTGGCCGGGATGCCGGCGGCCAAGGCGCTGCTGGAGCGTCTGGGGCAGAACCCGCATGTGCAGCGGATCGCAAAGGACAAGGACGCGGCGATGCCAGCGTTCCTGGAGATGATCGCGTCCAAAAAGTAGGTTTTGTAGTGCTCTGAAGTCAGTCATCGCGGGCAAGTCGAATCGTCGCACCGCCGCTCCCACAGGTTCTCTGTCTGCCATAGATTTTGGCCAGTCGGAGATCCTTGTGGGAGCGGGCTTGCCCGCGAAGCTTTTAACGGCTGGCGAGCAATGCCTGGCCGCGAGCAACAGCCTTCTTGACCTGCGCCGGCGCAGTCCCGCCGATATGGTCACGGGCATTCACCGAGCCTTCCAGGGTCAGCACGGCAAATACGTCCTGTTCGATCTGGTCGCTGAACTTGCGCAGTTCTTCCAGGCTCATTTCCGCCAGATCCTTGCCGGTGTCCACGCCATACTTCACCGCATGGCCGACGATCTCGTGGCAATCACGGAACGGCAGGCCACGGCGCACCAGGTAGTCAGCCAGATCAGTGGCGGTGGAGAAACCGCGCAGAGCCGCTTCGCGCATCATCGCGTGTTTCGGCTTGATCGCCGGGATCATGTCGGCAAAGGCTCGCAGCGAATCGCGCAGGGTGTCGGCGGCGTCGAACAGCGGCTCCTTGTCTTCCTGGTTGTCCTTGTTGTAGGCCAATGGTTGGCCTTTCATCAGGGTCAGCAAGCCCATCAATGCGCCGAATACCCGGCCAGTCTTGCCGCGAACCAGTTCCGGCACGTCCGGGTTTTTCTTTTGCGGCATGATCGAGCTGCCGGTGCAGAAACGGTCCGGCAGATCGATGAACTGGAATTGCGCGCTGGTCCACAGCACCAATTCTTCGGAGAACCGCGACAAGTGCATCATCGCGATGCTCGCGGCCGAGCAGAATTCGATAGCGAAGTCGCGATCGGACACGTTGTCCAGGGAGTTACCGCCGACCGCGTCGAAGCCCAGCAGTTGAGCGGTGTACTCGCGGTCGATCGGGTACGTGGTGCCCGCCAGCGCGGCGCTGCCCAGCGGCATGCGGTTGGTGCGCTTGCGGCAGTCGACCAGACGCTCGTAGTCGCGGCTGAGCATTTCGAACCAGGCCAGCATGTGATGCCCGAAGGTCACCGGCTGGGCGGTTTGCAGGTGAGTGAAGCCCGGCATGATGCTGGCGGCTTCGCGCTCGGCCTGCTCCAGCAAGCCTTGTTGCAGGCGGGTGATTTCGCCCAGGATCAGGTCGATCTCGTCACGCAGCCACAGACGGATGTCGGTGGCGACCTGGTCGTTACGGCTGCGGCCGGTGTGCAGCTTTTTACCGGTCACGCCGATGCGGTCGGTCAGACGCGCCTCGATGTTCATGTGTACGTCTTCAAGGTCGATGCGCCAGTCGAACTGGCCGGCCTCGATTTCACCCTGGATGGTGTTCAGGCCATCGATGATGCTGTCGCGCTCGGCATCGGTCAGCACGCCGACCTTGGCCAGCATGCTGGCGTGGGCGATCGAGCCCATGATGTCGTGGCGATACAGGCGCTGGTCGAAGGTGACGGAGGCGGTGAAGCGGGCGACGAAGGCGTCGACGGGTTCACTGAAGCGGCCGCCCCAGGACTGATTGGTCTTGTCAGTGCTCATGAATTCGCTCGTATCGGCTTGAAGAAAGATGGCGTGAAACGCTGACGCGGATAATAACAGGGTTGCCAATCCTGTCGCTGACACTGGTCGACAGGTTTTTTTCTCATCGTGCGACCCCTGCTCGAAGCAAGCGATGCGGAAATTGCACAACGATATTTCTCAATTGAGCAATATCGTCCCGGCAACCGTCTACAGTTGGACAGAGGATCAGCGCACTTCTCGATGCTGCAGCTGACTATAGAGAGAAGAGGGGTGTTCATATTGTGTATCAGCAAACCCTACGGCGATGCCTCGCCAGTGCGGGCCTGGGCCGCCAGTCACGCGGCAGATAAAAATTTAGCCGCCGGTCTCGCGGCACTTTTTGGCCCTCGCGCTAGTCTTAGCGTGGATCGCGGTGACGGACGTCACTTCACCTGTCTACGCTATCCTTGTGCGAGACTCACGCAGGAATCCAGCGCAATATGAATGTCCTGATCGTTGATGACGAACCCCTGGCCCGCGAGCGCCTGAGCCGAATGGTGGGCGAACTCGAGGGATACAATGTCCTGGAGCCCAGCGCCACGAACGGCGAAGAGGCGTTGGCACTGATCGACAGTCACAAACCGGATATCGTGCTGCTCGATATTCGCATGCCGGGCCTCGATGGCCTGCAAGTGGCTGCACGATTGTGCGAACGCGAAACCCCGCCCGCCGTGGTGTTTTGCACCGGGCCCGATGAATTTGCCGTGGAAGCCCTACAGGCCAGCGCCGTGGGCTATCTGGTGAAGCCTGTGCGCACAGAACAGTTACACGAAGCATTAAAGAAAGCCGAGCGACCCAATCGCGTCCAGCTCGCGGCCTTGACTCGCCCGGCGGCCGAAACCGGTAGCGGTCCGCGCAGCCACATCAGCGCCCGCACCCGAAAAGGCATCGAGCTGATTCCGTTGGGTCAGGTGGTCTACTTCATTGCCGACCACAAGTACGTCACCTTGCGTCATGAAGGCGGTGAAGTGCTGCTCGACGAACCACTCAAGGCTCTCGAAGACGAATTTGGCGACCGTTTCGTGCGGATCCACCGCAACGCACTGGTTGCTCGCGAACGCATCGAGCGGCTGCAACGCACGCCTTTGGGGCATTTCCAGCTGTTTCTCAAAGGCCTGAACGGCGATGCCCTGATCGTCAGTCGACGCCATGTGGCCGGCGTGCGCAAAATGATGCAACAGCTTTAGGGGCCGGATTTCTACCCTATTACCGGACATTGAGGGCCAGGGAGGCCATGCAGTTTCTGATACAAGTCAAAGCGGATTTGGCTGAGCTGTTATTATCTGCCGTATCTATTCAGTACGGATTGATCCATGTCCTCTCGCGAAATCCGCATCGCCACCCGCAAAAGTGCTCTCGCCCTGTGGCAGGCCGAATACGTCAAGGCTCGTCTGGAACAGGCCCATCCGGGCCTGCTCGTGACGCTGGTGCCTATGGTCAGTCGCGGCGACAAGCTGCTTGATTCGCCGCTGTCGAAAATCGGCGGCAAGGGCCTGTTCGTCAAGGAGCTGGAAACTGCGCTGTTGGAAAACGAAGCCGACATCGCCGTGCACTCCATGAAAGACGTGCCGATGGACTTCCCCGAAGGCCTCGGTCTGTTTTGCATCTGCGAGCGCGAAGACCCGCGCGATGCTTTTGTCTCCAATACCTACACCAGCCTGGATGAGTTGCCGTCAGGCAGCATCGTCGGCACCTCCAGCTTGCGTCGCCAGGCGCAGTTGCTGACCCGCCGCCCGGACCTGGAAATCCGCTTCCTGCGCGGCAACGTCAACACTCGCCTGGCCAAGCTCGATGCCGGCGAATACGACGCCATCATCCTCGCCGCGGCGGGTTTGATTCGCCTGGGCTTCGAAGACCGCATCACCTCGGCCATCAGTGTCGAAGACAGCCTGCCGGCCGGTGGCCAAGGCGCGGTCGGTATCGAATGCCGTAGCGCCGACACTGAAATCCATGCGCTGCTGGCGCCGCTGCATCATCAGGACACGGCCACTCGCGTTACCGCCGAACGTGCGCTCAACAAACATTTGAATGGCGGCTGCCAGGTGCCAATCGCTTGCTACGCCGTGCTTGAAGGCGAGCAAATCTGGTTGCGCGGGTTGGTGGGCGATCCGGGCGGCGGCCTGTTGCTCAGCGCCGAGGCCCGGGCGCCGCGGGCTGATGCCGAGGCATTGGGTGTGCAAGTGGCTGAAGACCTGCTGAGCCAGGGCGCCGCCGACATTCTGAAAGCAGTCTATGGCGAGGCAGGGCACGAGTGACTGGCTGGCGCCTGTTGCTGACGCGCCCTGCGGATGAATCGGCGGCGCTTGCCCGTGTGCTGGCCGACGCGGGGATTTTCAGCAGCAGCTTGCCGCTTTTGGATATCGAGCCGATTCCTGCCTCTGACACAATGCGCGAAGTGATTCAGAACCTGGAAAACTATTGCGCGGTGATCGTGGTCAGCAAACCGGCCGCCAGAATCGCTGTCAGTCTGCTCAACCAGTACTGGTCGCAACCACCGTGCCTGAAGTGGTTCAGCGTGGGCGCGGCGACGGCGCAGATTCTCGAGGATAGCGGGCTGGATGTGAGCTTCCCGGTCGACGGCGATGACAGCGAAGCCTTGCTTGCGCTTGCGCCGTTGCGCGAGGCTGTCGCCGGTCCCGATCCGCGAGTGCTGATCCTGCGCGGGGAGGGTGGACGCGAGCTGCTGGCTGAGCGTTTACGCGAGCTTGGTGCTAGTGTCGAGTATCTGGAGTTGTACCGACGCGGTTTGCCGCAGTACCCGTCGGCAACGCTGCCTGACCGGATCAAGGCGGAACGCTTGAACGGGCTGGTGGTCAGCAGTGGACAGGGTTTTGAGCACCTGCACCGATTGGCTGGCGATGCCTGGCCGAGCATGGTGCGGCTGCCGTTGTTTGTTCCAAGCCCCAGGGTCGCCGAGCTGGCACGCGCCGCCGGGGCCCAAACAGTTGTGGATTGTCGTGGCGCCAGTGCCGCGGCCTTGCTGGCGGCGTTACGGGAACACCCCGTGCCCGTTTTCTAATGCAAAGGATGGATACGTGAGCGAAACAGCCTTGCCTAAAGATGACGTCCGGCCCGTGCTTGATGCACCGGCTGATGCACCGGTTGAAACTGCGCCACCTGCTGTTGAGCAGCGCCGAGGTAATGGGTTGGCAATCGTCGCGCTGCTGTTGGGCGCGGCAGGTGTTGCCGTGGGCGGCTGGGGAGTCTGGCAGGTGCGTCACCTGCAAGCCAATAACCAGCAACAGTTGAGTCAGGTTCAGGCGCTGAACGATCAGGCCCAGAGCTTGAAGCTCAACGAACAACGCCTGACGGCTCGCCTCGAGCAAATGCCTGCTGCCGAGGAACTCGACGCGCGCAGTCGTCTGGTCACTCAACTCCAAGGCGATCAGCAACGCCTGAATCAACGTCTGGAAACCGTCCTCGGCGCGAGCCGCAAGGACTGGCGTCTGGCCGAAGCCGAGCACTTGCTGCGCCTGGCCAGCCTGCGTCTGTCGGCATTGCAGGACATCAGCAGCGCCCAGGCTCTGGTGCAAGGCGCCGACGAAATTCTTCGTGAACAGAACGACCCCGGGGCTTTCGCTGCTCGCGAGCAAGTGGCCAAAACCCTGGTGGCCCTGCGCAGTACCGAACAGCCGGATCGCACCGGGTTGTTCCTGCGACTGGGTGCCTTGCGCGATCAGGTGATCAACCTCACCGAGCTGGCGCCTGAGTACAAGGATCGTGGCGAATCCCTGCTGGGCCTGACCGCTGATGGCGACGGCGCCAGTCGCTGGGCGCAATGGTGGGATCAGATCTCTCGTTATATCCGCATCGATTTCAACGCCGACAAGAATGTCCGGCCGTTGCTGGCAGGGCAGAGCTTGAGCCAGGTGCGTCTGGCCCTGAGCCTGGCGCTGGAGCAGGCGCAATGGGCCGCGCTCAATGGCCAGGCCGCGGTTTACACACAAGCGCTGGCCGAAGCGCGGGACGTGCTCAAGAGCAACTTCAACCCGGACAACCCTCAGAGCAAAGTCATGCTGGAGCAGGTGGCCGAGTTGAGCAAGCAGCCAGTCACGGTGATCACGCCAGATCTGACGGGCACGTTGAGTACGGTCCAGGCCTATCTTGAGCGGCGCAACGTCAACGCCGAGGAGTCGGTGAAACCTCTGGCCAAACCTGCCGCGAGCACGACGCAGGAGGCCATGCCATGAAGCGCCTCTATGTGATCGTGTTCGTGGTCATCGCGGCGGCTGCCGCGCTGGGGCTGGCGATTGCCGAGCATTCTGGCTATGTGCTGATCGCCTACAAAACTTTCCGTTACGAATCGAGCCTGTGGGCAACCCTCGCCCTGGTGGCCGTGCTTTGGCTGGTGTTCTGGGGCATCAAGGCACTGATCGAGCTGGTGACGACTTCCGGTGGAGTGGTCAATCCATGGTCCCGGCGCAATCGCAGTCGGCGGGTGCAAGTGGCGATAGAACACGGTCAGCTGGATTTGGCCGAGGGCCGCTGGGCCAGTGCGCAGCGTCATTTGTATCGCGCAGCGGAAGCCGAGCGCCAGCCGCTGCTCTACTACCTCGGTGCTGCCCGCGCCGCGAACGAACAAGGTCACTACGAGGAAAGCGACAACCTGCTGGAGCGCGCCCTCGAGCGGCAGCCCCAGGCCGAGCTGGCGATTGCCTTGAACCATGCCCAGTTGCAGACTGACCGCGGCGACACTGAAGGCGCGCTGGTAACCCTGCAAGCCATGCACGAGCGTCACCCTCATAATGTCCAGACCCTGCGCCAGTTGCAGCGCCTGCTTCAGCAGCGGGGCGACTGGTCGGCAGTGATTCGCTTGTTGCCGGAGTTACGCAAGGACAAGGTATTGCCACCGGCCGAACTGGCTGAGCTGGAGCGCCGTGCCTGGGGTGAAAATCTTTCGTTGGCGGCGCAGCGGGAAGAGGACGGAACGGTCGGTTTGCAATCACTCAATCGCGCCTGGCAGCAACTCACCGCCGCTCAGCGCCAGGAACCGCAACTGGTGCTGGCCTATGCCGAGCAATTGCGGCAACTAGGGGCACAGGTCGAGGCCGAGGAGGTCCTGTGTGCAGCCCTCAAGCGCAAATACGACAGCCATCTGGCACGCCTTTACGGACTGGTTCGCGGCAGCGATCCGGCCAGGCAACTGCACACCGCCGAGGGTTGGCTCAAGGATCATCCCGCCGACCCGAGCTTGCTGCTGACGTTGGGCCGTTTGTGCCTGCAAAGCAGTCTGTGGGGCAAGGCCCGGGATTATCTGGAGAGCAGCCTGCGCGTGCAGCGCAACCCTGAAGCCTGCGCCGAGCTGGCGCGGTTGCTGGCGCAACTGGGTGACACCGAACGCAGTAATCAGCTGTTCCAGGAGGGCTTGGGTCTATTGGATGAGCGTTTGCTGGCGGCACCGCTGCCAGTGCCGGCTCACGCCTGATTCCCGCCCCTGTAGCAGCTGGCGCAGCCTGCGTTCGGCTGCGCAGCAGTCGCAAAATCAGACGCCGCAGTTTGATCAGGCGGGCACGTTAAACTTATGACGACTGCTTCGCAGCCGAACGCAGCCTTCGGCAGCGGCTACAGGGCGGGAATCGCTTCGAACCCGCCATTGTTTCAGCGTTGTAATCCTTCGCCGGCAAAGTCCTACAGAGGACTACATCAAATCCTCTCGATGCTGTCGGGAATTCCCTACACTTCTGGTGAAGTGTCCGTGGGGGCCTGCCTTGAAAGGCTGCTGCGCTTTCCTCTACCGTAACCGCCTGTCTCTACTGTTACGGAAAAGCCATGTCTTTGGCCTGCTCACGCTCCTTGTTTTTCATGGTTTTCATTGCAGGTGCCCTGGCCTTGGGCGTTTCCTATCACCTGGAATATGTGGTCGGCCTCAAGCCTTGCGGGTTGTGCCTGTTGCAGCGGGTTTGCCTGGCGCTGCTGACGGGTGTCTGCCTGACGGCTTCGGTGCAGGGGCCTGGACGCTTTGGATCCTTCCTGTATTGGTTGCTGGGTCTGTTCTGCAGTCTGGCGGGCACCATCACGGCGTGGCGGCAGGTGGTGTTGCAGAGCGATCCGGTGCATCAGTTATCGACATGTTCGCCTGATCTGGCCGATCTGTTCGCCAGTACGCCCTGGCTTTGTGTCGTGCAGCGAATGTTCAAAGGAACCGCCGATTGCGCGGAAATTTCCTGGACGCTGTTCGACCTGAGCATCCCGGAATGGAGTTTGCTGTTCTTCGTTGCGATGATGATTCTGGGCGGGTATCAGTTGCTGCGCCTTGTCTGGATCGCGTGTCAGCGACCGCTCAGCGGCGAGTCGTCGCACCGGGCATTGGCGGGTGATTAAACACTTGTATGAACTTTATCTCCTGCGTACCTTGAAGCCATAGGCGCGCGGGCATAATCTGGCCCGCACGTGTCATTGGATTTATGTTGCTCGAATGACGCTCTGCCTGGTCGATTCTTGATCTTCAAGTGTGCGACAGGTGTAGAGCAGCATGACCCACAAGGGAAGAGAGAATCACCATGCTCGAAAGTTGTCAGAATGCTCAGGAACGTTGGGGTGGAGTGCATCTGCTGATCGATCGCTGGTTGCAGGAGCGTCACGAACTGGTTCGGGCCTATGACGCTCTCGGCGCCAAGCCCGAAGCTTTGGGCGAGAACCGAAAACCGTTGCAGGAATTCTGCGGTGTGCTGGTCGACTACGTGTCTGCCGGGCATTTCGAGATCTACGAACAGCTGACGGGCGAAGCCAAGGCGTTCGGTGATACTCGTGGTCTGGAGTTGGCCGAGACAATTTACCCGCGCATCGACGTCATCACCGAGAAGCTGCTGGCGTTCAACGACCTGTGTGATGCCGGCAAGTGTGTCGCGGAGAAATTCAAGGAGCTGGGTGGCTTGTTGCACGAACGCTTCGAACTGGAAGATTGCCTGATCGAAGTGCTGCACACTGCTCACAAGGAAGAGGATTCGGTTCAAGCCTGAACCTTATCCAGCAACACCCTCAAAACGGTGCGCAAATGCGCGCCGTTTTTCGTTTCCGGTTTTCAGCTTTTAGCACCGCGCAATTCGACCTCGAATACCAGCGGCGTGAATGGCGCAATCAGGTCGCCGGCACCGTCGGCACCATAGGCTTGGGCCGATGGGATCACCAGGCGCCATTTCGCGCCGACCGGCATGTTTTGCAGCGCACTGCGCCAACCCGTGATCACACTATCCAGACTGAACCACTGCGCCTCGCTGTTTTGGTCGAACACTGAGCCGTCAGGCAGGCGTCCGATATACAGCACCTGGACCTTGCCATTCGGACCGGCCTTGGCACCGGTGCCCGGCACCAACTCTGTTAGCAATATTCCATCGGCCAGTTCGCGAACGCCGGGTTTGGCTTTTTCTTCAACGAGAAACCGTCGCTCGTTTTCCAATGCCAATTCGCTTTGCGGCACAGGCGACTGCATGGCAATCCGGGCTTCATGCTCAGCCAGAATCTGTTCGATCCGCTCATCTTTCAGTGCCAGCGGCTTGCCTTGATAGGCCTGTTGCAAACCTTCGAGCAGGGCCTGAAGTTGCAGGTCCGGAACTTCCTGGCGCAAGCGTTCGCCAAGGCTTGCGCCCAAGCTGTAAGCGAGATCGTGAGTGTCATTTGCGGCGGTTTTTTCGGCGGCTTGTGCCACAGAAAAAACCACGCACAACGATAAAAAAAGGTAGCGCGACATGGGCACTCTCCGACCTGAGATGCGCAGGATTATGCCAGTGTGAATGCGTTCAAAGGTGAACTGGTTTTGCGCAAGCACAGAACATTTTTACTTCGTTGCAACGTAGTGCTTTCGATACTGTCAACATGCCCTAGCGGCGGTTGCAGCAGAGGTCTAGTATGAGCCGCATTCACGTCAGCCAGGAGGTAAAACCATGTCGGCCACCAAGAAGCCAGTAAATACTCCGTTGCACTTACTCCAACAACTCTCGGGCAGCCTGCTCGAGCATTTGGAAAACGCTTGTTCCCAAGCCTTGGCTGATGCTGAAAAACTGCTCGCCAAACTGGAGAAGCAACGCGGAAAAGCGCAAGAGAAATTGCACAAGTCCCGTACCAAATTGCAGGACGCTGCGGCGGCCGGCAAGGCCAAGGCACAAGCCAAAGCCAAGGGTGCGGTGAAGGAGCTTGAGGACTTGCTCGATGCCCTCAAGGATCGTCAATCCGAAACGCGCAGCTACATTCTGCAACTCAAGCGCGATGCTCAAGAAAGCCTGAAACTGGCCCAGGGCGTCGGTCGTGTACAAGAGGCTGTCGGCAAGGCGTTGTCCCTGCGTTCGGCCAAGCCTGCTGCGGCTCCTGCCAAGAAAGCCGCTGCCAAACCGGCTGCTGCAAAAGCACCGGCCAAGTCTGCTGCCAAACCGGCTGCCAAAGCACCGGTGAAAGCCGCAGCAAAACCTGCCGCTAAACCTGCGGCGAAAACAACTGTCGCTGCAAGGGCTGCAAAACCGGCTGCCAAACCTGCCGCTGCGAAACCTGCTGCCAAGCCAGCCGCTGCCAAAACAGCTGCCGCTAAACCGGCTGCAAGAACCGCTGCTGCTAAACCCGCGGTGGCGAAAACTGCAGCGGCGAAAGCAGCTGCCAAACCGGCCGCAAAACCAGCTGCAAAAACTGCCGCTGCGAAACCTGCTGCCAAGCCAGCCGCGAAATCAGTCGCGACTAAAACAGCTGCCAAGCCAGCTGCAAAAGCTGCAGCCAAACCGGCTGCCAAAACTGCTGCTGCAAAACCTGCTGCAGCCAAGCCAACCACTGCTGCAAAACCTGCCGCAGCGAAACCAGCAGCCAAACCTGCCGCTACCAAACCGGCTGCTAAACCCGCGGTGAAAAAACCGGTTGCCGCCAAGCCGGCCACCGCGCCAGTTGCCAAGCCAACCAACCCGGCTCCGGCAGCAACGTCTGCTTTAGCAGCAGCCACCTCGACAGCCACGCCAGCGCCAACGCCGGCCGCCGCATCGATCGCAGCAACCACCCCAACCAGCGCTTCCTAAGTGCTGCTTACCGCGACGCGCAGCTGATGCAGCGCGTCGCGGTCCAGGTTGGCGGCACCCGCCGCCACACCTTCGAGCCAGGCCGTTCGTTCGGTCTCCTCATACTGCGGCCAACTCTGTGCCAATCGTTCCAGCCGTGACAGCAGATGTCGTTCGGCTTCCATCTCCAGTGACTTTACCTGTCCGCGCAAATCATTCAGCCCGGCATCCTCGCTAGCGGCGGCTTTCCATTGCAGGCGCAAGGCGCGCAACGGTTGCACGACATCCGCGTCCCAAGGCCCGGCTACATCGCGAAGCAGCTGCAAGCGTTGTTTGTTGCAGGTAACTCCACGCTCTTCCAGCCACAACCCGCACAGCAGCAGGCACACATTCACGCCTGCCGACTGCAATTGCAGGCACGCACGCTCTACCCCGCGACGGGAGTAAGTGATAACGGAAAAGCTCCACAGGTCAGAGGACATAGTGCTACTCGCGCCAGTTGCGAGCGAAGCTGGTAGACTCCGCCGCCATTATGATTCGACTTCAGAACCTCACTTTACAGCGTGGCCCGCAACGTCTGCTAGAAGACGCCGAGCTGACCCTGCACGCCGGCCACAAAGCCGGCCTCATCGGTGCCAACGGCGCCGGCAAATCGAGCCTGTTCGCCTTGATTCGTGGCGAACTGCACCCGGACTCGGGTGACTGCTTCTTGCCGGCCGACTGGCGCATCGCCCACATGCGCCAGGAAATCGAGACACTCGAACGCCTGGCGGTCGACTACGTGCTCGATGGCGACCTGCGCCTGCGCGAGGTGCAACGCGACCTCGCCGCAGCCGAAGCGGCCCATGACGGTGCCGCTCAGGCCCGCCTGCACTCGGAACTCGACAGCGCCGACGGCTACACCGCCGATGCCCGGGCTCGAAAGCTGCTGGCCGGCCTTGGGTTCACCAACGAGCAGATGGATCGGCAAGTAGGAGATTTCTCCGGTGGCTGGCGGATGCGTCTGAATCTGGCGCAGGCTTTGATGTGCCCTTCGGACCTGTTGCTACTCGACGAACCGACCAACCACTTGGACCTCGACGCCATCATCTGGCTCGAAGAGTGGCTTAAAAGCTACCCCGGCACCTTGCTGCTGATTTCCCACGACCGGGACTTCCTTGATGCCGTGGTCGATCACGTAGCCCACGTCGATCAACGCAAGATCACCCTGTATCGCGGTGGTTACAGCGCCTTCGAACGCGCCCGTGCCGAACGTCTGGCCCAGCAGCAACAGGCCTACGAGAAGCAACAGGCGCAACGTGCGCACATGGAAAGCTACATCGCCCGCTTCAAGGCCCAGGCCACCAAGGCCCGTCAGGCCCAGAGCCGGATCAAGGCACTGGAGCGGATGGAAGAGCTATCCGCCGCCCACGTCGATTCGCCGTTCGACTTCGTCTTCCGCGAGTCGACGAAAATTTCCAGCCCGCTGATCGACCTGTCGGATGCTCGACTGGGTTACGGCGACAAAGCCGTGCTGGAGAAGGTCAAGCTGCAACTGACCCCCGGCGCGCGGATCGGTTTGCTCGGCCCGAACGGCGCGGGTAAATCGACCCTGATCAAAAACCTCGCCGGTGAGCTTGAGCCGTTGGCCGGTCGCCTGACGCGCGGTGAAAACACCGTCGTTGGCTACTTCGCCCAGCATCAGCTGGATTCTCTCGACTCCAAAGCCAGCCCGTTGCTGCACTTGCAGCGCCTGGCGCCGACCGAGCGTGAGCAGACCCTGCGCGACTTCCTCGGAGGGTTCGACTTCCGCGGCGCGCGTATCGATGAGCCGGTACTGAATTTCTCCGGCGGTGAGAAGGCGCGTCTGGCCCTGGCATTGATCGCTTGGGATCGACCGAACCTGTTGCTGCTCGACGAACCGACCAACCACCTGGACCTGGAAATGCGTCTGGCGCTGACCATGGCCCTGCAGGAATTCAGTGGCGCGGTACTGGTGGTCTCACACGATCGCCATCTGCTCAAAAGCACTACTGACAATTTCTATCTGGTGGCCGACGGCAAGGTCGAGGAGTTCGACGGCGATCTGGAAGACTACGCCCGTTGGCTGGTCGAATACCGTCAACGCAATGCCCCGGTCAGCAATACCCCGGTCAATCCGGACAAGACCGACAAGAAGGCCCAGCGCCAGGCTGCCGCTGCGTTGCGTCAGCAATTGGCACCGCACAAGCGTGAGGCTGACAAGCTTGAAGCCGAGCTGGGCAAGCTGCACGAGAAACTGGCAAAGATCGATGCCAGCCTTGGCGACAGCGACATTTACGAGCCGATGCGCAAGAACGATTTGCGTGATCTGCTGGCTGAACAAGCCAAGCTGAAGGTGCGTGAAGCCGAACTGGAAGAAGCCTGGATGGAAGCGCTGGAACTGCTGGAAAGCATGCAGGCGGAGCTGGAGGCACTGTCCTGATGGAAGCCTTCAAGCTGCCGTTGCCGGCTGTGTGGGGCGAGCCGCTCTGGCTGGTTGTGCAAATTCTGCTGATCCTGCTGGCCGGTTATGTCGCCCAGCGTGTTGTCGCTAAATGCCTGACTCGCCTGGGCGAACGCTATCCGTTTCCGCCGCAGTTTTTCATGCCGCTGCGCGGTGGTTTGCGTTGGCTGATAATGGGCAGTGCGCTGATTTTCGTGCTGGAACGCCTTGGTGTGTCGGCCACGGTGCTCTGGACGGCGTTGTCCGGTTTCGTTGCGGTGGCCGCCGTGGCGTTTTTCGCCATGTGGAGCGTGCTGTCCAACCTGCTATGCGCAATTCTGATCTTCACCGTCGGCCCGTTCCGCATCGGCGATGTGGTCGAATTGGTGGATACCACCGACAAGCCCGGCGTCAAAGGTCGGGTGGTGGCGATCAATCTGCTCTACACCACGCTGATCGAAGCCGAAGAACTCGGCACCGGCAGTGCCATGGTGCAAGTGCCCAATAGCCTGTTCTTCCAGCGCTCGGTTCGACGCTGGCGTGGGACGGATGTGTTCCCTTCGAGCGGGTTTGAAAAGTAAGCCTTCTGTTGTCTGACACACCGCCATCGCGGGCAAGCCCGCTCCCACAGGGTTTCGGGCTGATCACAAACCTGTAATCCGACCCCAAAAAACTGTGGGAGCGGGCTTGCCCGCGATGGTGGTGTGTCAGACGATGGGCCCTTCAAGCCGCAAACGCTGGTCGGCAGTTGCCATGTCCTACAAAAAATCGGTAGTCATCGGCCCAAAGGCGCATTAGCTTAGACGTCTGTCATGAGTCTGAATCGAGGTGTGCGATGCTGCTTCAAACATGGCTGGCGTTTTTTGCCGCCTGCTGGGTGATCAGTCTTTCTCCCGGTGCCGGCGCCATTGCGTCGATGTCCAGCGGTTTGCGCTATGGGTTCTGGCGCGGTTACTGGAACGCCCTGGGCCTGCAACTGGGCCTGGCCTTGCAGATCGCGATTGTCGCTGCCGGTGTGGGTGCGATCCTCGCGGCCTCCGCCACGGCTTTCTATGCGATCAAATGGTTTGGCGTGGCCTACCTGGTCTACCTCGCGGTCAAACAATGGCGCGCGCTGCCCAATGACATGAGCGACGACGCCGCCATCCGGCAGATCGGCAAGCCGATGGCGCTGGTGTTCCGTGGCTTTCTGGTGAACGTCAGCAACCCCAAGGCCTTGGTGTTCATGCTCGCGGTGCTGCCGCAATTCATCGACCCCCACGCGCCGCTGGTGGCCCAGTATCTGATTCTCGGCGTGACCATGATCTGCGTCGACCTGATCGTCATGGCCGGCTACACCGGACTGGCGGCGAAGGTGCTGCGTTTGTTGCGCACACCCAAGCAGCAAAAACGCATGAACCGCACGTTTGCCGGGCTGTTCATTGGCGCGGCGGCGTTCATGGCGACCCTGCGCAAAGCGGCGGTGTAAAACCTTCAGGTACAAAAAAGGCGACCTCTTCAGGTCGCCTGATCGTTCCCATGCTCTGCGTGGGAATGCCTCAACGGACGCTCCGCGTTCGGCTCTTTGGGACGCAGAGCGTCCCTGCCTGCTGCATTCCCACGCGGAGCGTGGGAACGATCAGAGCCTACTCAGCGCAGAATCACCGGCGCCGTATCCTGCGGCAGGTTATTGCGCAGCGGCGCTTGCCCCGGCTGCTCGTAGCCACCGCCACCGAGCTGTTGGCTCAGTTGCGCAGCCACATCCTCACCCAGCGCCTTGGACACGTCACGTACCACCCGTGGGCGGTTCAGCGAAATCTTGATATCCCGGCCATTCACCAGTTTGGTGTCCTGACCTTCGCCCATCGCCGTGAAGGCCGAGGTGATCTCAAAGGTCTTGGTGTTGATCAGGCTGAAGTCCGCCACCAGCGTCAGCCCCAGCACCGCCGAATAGCTGTCGGTGTTGGCCAGCTCGTTCATGTCGCGGGTGAAGTCGATGTCTGACACGGTGCCGAACAGCACGTAGTCGGCACCCTTGAAGCTACCGGCCTTGATCCGCTTGATCACGTCATACACGTCACCTTTGGACGATGCTGTGTAAGGCGTGCCCTGCACCAGCTGGAACATGCCGGTGCGCAGAATCTCGCCCTTAATGTCGCCGGTGAATTTACGCAGCTCGCCTTGCTCGATGTAGCTGCTGGTTGCTTCGTACTCTTCGTAACTGGATGAACCACTGGCGCCGTAATAGCTCTGGCTGTGGTTGCTCTGGGCCGAAACAGTGTGGACGTATTGTTCCACCCGTTCCTGATACGCCAGGTCTGCTACTGCGACTTTCGGGGCCGCTTGCACGCTGAACGCGCAAGCCAGGGCCATCATGCCAATCCATGTGCGCATCGATTAACGCTCCGTGGTTTTGCGGATCTCTTTTTCGTCCATCCACTCGGCCAGACCGCTTTCAACGTCGATCAACTGCAGGCTGAATTTGTAGAAGACGTCCTTGTAATCGCTGCTGCGCTTGACGATCGAGCTGATCGAACCTTCAAGACGATATTGGGCAGCGATCATGTTGCCCGTCTTGGCCACGGTGCTTTTCTTGTACAAACCGCTCTGGTTTTGCAGCTTGAGCTGGTCAACCTGGCTTTGCATGGCGGTGTTGTCGCTGGCGAAGCGGGCAGTGCCGGACTTCATCAGTTGGGTCTTGATGCTGGTGGTGATTTCGCGGGTATCGATGTACTCGCTGGTCTTGTTCTTCACGTCGTAGACCTGAACCACCGGACGGCCTTGCAGGATGCCGGACTGGGCCAGGGAGCGGGTCATGGATTCGGCGATCATCTGCAGGTCGGTGGAACCGAACTCGTTGGTCACGGTTTCCACGGCCTTGGTGTCACCGTAGCTGATGTTTTTGCTGCCCAGCGTTGGCGAAGTGTTGGCGCAACCGCTTGCCAGGAGGGCAATGACGGCGATGAACGAAAAGCGTGCAAACATGGGAATGCTCTCTAAAACTGAACGAATAGGGTGTCGGGCTTAAGGCGTTTTGATTTCGAGACGGAAATCCACGGCTTTGGCGGTTGGCGCAATCGCCTGAATGAAACTGGTCTGCTCGCCGTACATCATCTGGCTTTTCCAGGTTTCCTCTTCGGCAACCGGGAAGCCTTCAGGGCCGAGCCAGGCAAAACGGTAGTAGAAGGTCTTGTTGTTGTAGCTGGTATTGCTCAGCTGCGCATTGACCGTCATGAAGCCATTTTCCCGGGCCACGCGCATGGCGCCGACCACGATGTTCTTGAGCTTGCCCATGGCCACGACCTTGCTGGCAGCGCTGCCTGGCTCTGGCGGTGGCGGGGTGGCGCAGCCGGCCAGCAAGGCCAGGGCGACGACAGCGATGAATTTGAAACGCATGCAAAGACTCCGTTCTTAAGGTTGTTTGAGGCTGGCGACGGCGGTCGGGTTGGCGCTCGGGATCACGTGTGCGGCCAGGCCGTTGGCGAATACCTGGTTGCCCACGGCGCGCAGGGTGATGACCTGAAAGCGCTGATCAACGATGACCTTGACCACCGAGCCGCCCACGGCGCTTGGCAGCGTGACGTGGTGCTCGCCTTTCTTCAAGCGCAGACGCACCACCTGAGTGTTGTCCGGCAGCGTACGCCATGTACGAGTATCGGCACCTTCGAGTACGGCTGAAGTAATACCGACTGCAAGACCTGCCAGCGGGTTGGTTTCGTTGATCTGCTTCTGTGCCACACCACGGGTGATCGCCCGCACGGTGGTGCGCAGGATGATGCCTGGCATGTCATCACGCAGCGCGCGACGGGACATGGCAGTGGTGCTGTTGAGTTGCGTCAGGTCCAACTGCTGACCGTCCACGCCGATTTGGGCGAACACGGCGGTGGAGGTATCCGGCTTGATGATCGGGAACGACAGCGGCGTGATCACCACGTTGTTACTGATCGGCAACGGCAACGGAATGCGGATCGAATCGCGGGCCGGTGCCAGACCGCTTTGCACGACGATCAGGATGTCGCTGTCTTCGTCCTTGGCCGGTTTGTCGAGATTCACCAGTGCCTGTTCCAGCAGCGGCGTGTTCGGGCGCAGTTCGACGGCCTTGCGATAACCCGGCGCCGCCAGTTCTTTCTCGCCCAGGGCTTCATAAACGAAGCCTGCCAGGTAATGGCTGAACGCACTCTGGTAGCTGTTTTTCAGGCTGACCACTTCCGGCGCGTCGAGGCTCGCCACCGGGTAACCCTGAAGATCCTTGTACTGGGTTTTGACGCCTTCTTTCTCGGCTTGTTCTTCGCTCTTGAGGTATTCCTTGTCACGCAGGTCGGCGATCACTGCTTCACGTTCGTGTGTCTTCTTGATCGCGGTGCGCGCGCCATCGAAGTCATTCACCGCCAGCAGGTTGAGGGCCATCTGCGTGGTCAGCATGACTTTTTCGTAGTCGTAGCCTTCGTAGCGACGAACCTTGTCGTTGACCAGGAAGCTGCCGAACTGAGCCAGGTATTTGTCGGTGTCGAGCTTGACCGCGTCTTCCCACTTGCCCACCACCTGATCGGCGCTGGTCCAGGCGTTCTGGCTGCCGGACAAGTCGCCCTTGGCGCGCAGCAGTTCACCTTTCTCGAAGTAATAGAGCAGGTCTTTGTCTTTGCTGGTGTTGTTCTTTTCCAGCAGGGTCAAGGCGGCGTCGACGTTGCCGGAGACCAGTTGCTGGTTGGTTTGTGCAAGTTCCGAATCGTAGTTACGAAAGGCCGAGCAGCCGGAAAGCAGAGTGACAGCGCTGAGCGCGATCAAAGTGGGGGCGCGGAATGCCATAAGGGGTACGTCTTCCCTGAATATAAGCAGCCGCGTGCGGGTCGGGCTGTTGGGACCTATCGGCAGGGAGACTGGCGTCCTGCCAATTCCTCATAAAAAGAGGAGCTTAAATGCCGTATCGCAATAACGACGGCGCGGCATTATAAACAGGGATGCTGGCTATGTAATGGCTTTTTAATTACATGTTTTCACAAATGTGCCATTACTTATTTCAGACCGGATACCACACTACTTTCAGGCGCAACGGCAGGTTCGAAAGCCACTCCGTTGCTGTAAACCCGCTCGCCCAGCGCTCGCAGGCCTATGACCTGATGGTTCTGCTCGATGCGGACTTTCAGGGGCGCGGCGCCCGGCGCGTTGGGCAGGCTGATCAGGTGCTCGCCTTTTTTCAGGCGCAGGCGCGCCACCAGGGTGATGTTGGACAACGTGCGCCAGGTTCGGGTGTCCGCGTGCTCAAAGCCATCGTGCTGCGTCACGTAAGAGGCTTTGCTCGGGTCGCGTCGGTTGTCTGTAGCCTGAACAGAAGCAGCCAGGTAGGCGCGATGCGCGGTGCGCTGAATGATGCCCGGCATATCGTCGCGCAGCGTGCGCAAAGACATGTCGGTGATGCTGTTAACAAGGGTCAGTTGCTGTTTGCGACCGCCGATCGTCATCTGTGTGAACGCCGGGGTCGACGTGTCGGGAACCATCACCGGAAACGACACGTTGGCGACGATCACCTGATTGTCTTCCAGGCGCACCGGGTAGGGGACACGAACCGAGCTGCGCGCCGGAGCCAGGCCGCTTTGCACGATGATTAGCACATCACTTTCATTTGCCTTGGCTGCGGGTTTGTCGAGTTCGCGCAATGCCTGCTCGAAGAAGGGCAGGTCGGGTCGCAACTCGATGGCCTGGCGATAACCCGGGGCGGCAAGATCACGCTCACCCAGCGCTTCATACGTAAACCCGGCCAGGTAGTGACTGAATGCACTCTGATAGCCGTTTTTCAGCGCGATCACGGCGGGCGCATCGAGGGTCATCACGGGATAGCCCTGGAGATCCTTGTAGTGCACGCGAACGCCCTGAGCCTTGGCTTCTTCTTCAAGTCGCTCGTATTCCTTTTCCCGCTGACGGGCAATCAGTGCTTCACGTTCGTGGGTTTTCTTGATGTCGGCGCGAGCACCGTCGAAGTCATTCACGGCCAACTGGTTCAGGGCCATCTGCGTGGTCAGCATGACTTTTTCGTAGTCGTAGCCATCGTAGCGCCGCAGTTTGTCATTGATGATGCTGCCCCAATGATCGCCCATCGCGGACAAGAGTTGTGTGCCAGCAGACTCGACGGTGTCCTGGCGCTGGATCACCATTTGCTCTGCACTGCGCCAGGCAACCTGGCTTTGCGGCAGCGCACCACCGGCACTCAGGACTGCACCTTTTTCGAAGTAGTAGAGCAGATCCCGTTCTTCTGACGGATTGTGCAGCTCCAGCAGTTGGAGAGCGCCCTGCGGATTTCCGGCTTTCAACTGGGCGGTCGTTTGCTCCAGTTCCAGGTCGTAGTCGCGATAGGCGGCGCAACCAGTCAGTTGCAGGGCAAGGCTTAACAGCAGTGAGAAAAACAGGTGTGAACGCATGGACACGTTGATTCTTCCCTGAACGAAACCGGCGGAGGTGGCAATTAGCCGCTGAATTTATACGCAGCTACGCAGGAAATACCAACAAAGCTTGAGTGAAACTCATTGGGAGTGAACAATGTGTTACTTCGTATTTCCATTTGAGATTTATTCATGATTGCCTCCTCTCGTTTTCTGGCGTGGCTCGTGCTGCCGGTGATCGCGTTCTGCAGCTTCAATGTGCTGGCCGAAACCGCGGAAGGTGCGCCCAAGGCCCTGCATTTGCTCGATTACATTGGCGCCGATTACCCAGCGACGGTCGAGGCGGGCAAGGTCATCGATGAGTCTGAATACCGCGAACAGCAGGAATTCCTCAAGGTGCTACAAGGTTTGATCGCCGATTTGCCGGCCAAACCCGAACGCGCAGAGCTGGAGCAGGGCGTCGGCAGCCTTGGCGCTGCCATCGCCGCTCGCAAGGACGGCGCGGATGTTGCCCGTCAGGCGCGGCAGCTGGGGGCAAAACTGGCGGTGACCTATGAGGTCAGCCAAGCCCCGGTTATCACTCCAGACCCGACTCGCGGCGCGCCGCTGTATACCCAGCAATGCTCGGTGTGCCATGGCGATGCGGGCGCCGGTGACGGTCCGGCGGGTGTCGGCATGACGCCACCGCCGGCCAATCTGCGCGATGCCGTGCGACTGGACCGTCTGAGCCTCTATGCGATCTACAACACGTTGAGCATGGGCGTTGAAGGCACCGACATGCCGGCCTTCGCCGATCAGTTGGATGATCGTCAACGTTGGGACCTGGCGACCTATATCGCCAGCTTCAGCGCCGATCCGGCTGCGGCCAAATCCGAGAAAACCTACAACATCGCCGACCTGGCACGTCAGACGCCAGCCGAAGTGCAGGCCGCTGAAGGTCCGCAAGCGGCCGCCATTTTCCGAGCGCAACGAGCGCAACCGCCGCAGGTCAAGCGTGGTCCGGGGCAGTTGCTTGATTACACGGCGACCACCCTGGACAAGAGCATCGCCGCCTACCGCGCTGGCGATCACGATCAGGCCTACGACCTGTCGGTGGCCGCGTACCTGGAAGGCTTCGAGCTGGTCGAAAGCTCTCTGGACAACGTCGACGCCAACGTGCGCAAAGACACCGAAAAATCCCTGATGGCGTACCGTCAGTCGTTGCAGGACGGCTTGCCGGTGGCCCAGGCCGAGCAGCGCCTGGAAGCGGCCAAAGCCAAGTTGAAAGAGTCCGCTGGCCTGCTGGGCAGTGATGGCTTGAGCTGGTCGCTGAGCTACATTTCCGGTCTGTTGATTCTGCTGCGTGAAGGTCTGGAAGCGATTCTGGTGCTCGCGGCGATCCTCGCATTCCTGCGCAATACCGGTCAGCAATCGGCGGTACGCAGCGTCAACATCGGTTGGGGCCTGGCACTGCTGGCCGGGCTGGCGACCTGGGCGGTTGCGGCTTATGTGATCGACGTCAGCGGCGCCCAGCGTGAACTGCTGGAAGGCGCGACGGCGTTGTTTGCCAGTGTCATGGTGCTCTGGCTCGGCGTGTGGATGCACGACCGTCGCCACGCAGCGGCCTGGCAGGATTACATCAAGAGCAGCCTGGTGAGTGGTGGCGGGCGTTTCGGCTTTGCGATCCTGGCGTTCTTCTCGGTTTATCGCGAGCTGTTCGAAGTGATCCTGTTTTACGAAACCCTGTGGTTGCAGGCCGGGCCGGCAGGACACAACGCCGTAATGGCGGGCGGGGCGACGGCGCTGGTATTGCTGATCGGCCTGGCCTGGGTGATTCTGCGCGGCTCGGCGAAACTGCCGCTGGCGTTGTTCTTCGGCATCAATGCCGGGTTGTTGTGCGCATTGTCGGTGGTGTTTGCCGGTCATGGCGTGAAGGCGTTGCAGGAGGCCGGGATCTTCGGCACGCGGCCGGTGCCGTTCTTTGACTTCGACTGGCTAGGGATCCACGCTGATGCGTATTCCCTGAGTGCTCAGGCTGTGGCGATCATTGCGATCATTGTGTTGTATAGCCGTAGCCGGATGGCCGAGAAGCGGCGGGTGTCGGTTTCCTGAAGCATTCGCTACGCTCATAATCGCGGGCAAGCCCGCTCCCACAGGTTCAGCGCTAACCTTGTGGGAGCGGGCTTGCCCGCGATGCTTTTCAATAGAGGAAACACTATGCGCGTGTGGATCGATGCTGATGCCTGCCCTCGGGCAGCCAAGGATCTGGTGGTGAAGTTCGCCCTCAAGCGCCAGTTCGAAGTGGTGCTGGTGGCCGGCCAGCCGCAAATCAAACCGGGCCTCGCGCTGGTGAAGTTGATCGTAGTACCCAGCGGCCCGGATGCCGCTGACGATTACCTGGTGGAACACGCGGCGCCGGGTGAGCTGGTAATTTGCAGCGATGTGCCGCTGGCGGACCGGTTGGTGAAGAAAGGCGTGGCGGCGCTGGATCCGCGGGGCAAAGAGTTCGATGCGCAGAACATGGGCGATCGACTGGCGGTGCGTAATCTGTTCACCGATCTGCGCGAGCAGGGCCAGATGAGCGGCGGACCGGCGCCGTTTGGCGAGCGCGAGAAGCAGGCATTCGCCAATGCGCTGGACCGGATACTTACGCGGTTGTCGCGCAAGTCTTGAGCAAATGATCGTTCCCACGCTCCGCGTGGGAATACCTCAATGGACGCTCTGCGTCCGCTTTGGGACGCAGAGCGTCCCGGGCTGCATTCCCACGCGGAGCGTGGGAATGATCATCTTGCTTCTTTTACTCGTCGTTTTCGTGGGTCAGTTCCAGCACGCGGTCGACCAGTTTATTGATGCCGGAAGCAGCCTCGCTGATTGATTGCGCCAGCATGTACGCCGGAGTGCTCACCAGTTTGCGCGCCTTGTCTTCGACGATGTCGGTCACCGCGCACTCGGCATGGGTGGCGCCCATTTTGTTCATCGCTGCGGCGGTATCGGCATCGTTGCCGATGGTGCAGGTCACGCCCGGGCCGTAGATCTTGGCCGCCAGGGCCGGCGAGATGCAGATCAGCCCCACCGGTTTGCCGGCCTCGGCGAACGCTTCGGTCAGCGCCAGGACGTCAGGTTGAACGCTGCAACCGGCACCTTCGACGGCAAAGTTCGACAGGTTCTTGGCCGACCCGAATCCGCCGGGAACAATCAGCGCATCGAAGTCTTCGACGCTGGCTTCACGGATATCCTTGATGTTGCCCCGGGCGATCCGGGCTGATTCCACCAGCACGTTGCGCGCCTCGGGCATTTCTTCGCCGGTCAGGTGGTTGATGACATGCAACTGCGCGATATCGGGTGCGAAACACTGCACCTGGGCGCCGCGCTGGTCCAGCCGCAGCAGGGTGATCACGCTTTCGTGGATCTCGGCGCCGTCGTACACGCCGCAGCCGGAAAGGATCACTGCAATTTTTTTGCTCATGGGCTTTTCTCCAGATTCATGGCGTTAAATGTCCACTAATTTGTCACTCGTTGCCATAGGGTTAACACGCGGCTACACCTAATCTCTGCTGAACGATTCTGATCAGGGCGCGTCATGGACTTCATTCTGTATGCGGTGCCGTTTTTCTTTGTGCTGATTGCGGTCGAGTTGCTGGCCGACCGTTGGCGCGGGGTGAGCAATTACCGCGTGGCAGACGCGATCAACAGTCTCAGCACCGGCGTGCTGTCGACTACCACGGGCCTGTTGACCAAAGGCGTCGGCCTGGTGACTTATGCCTTCGCCCTGAAGCATCTGGCCGTGATTGAGCTGTCGGCCGACAGCGTCTGGGTCTGGGTGTTCGCTTTCGTCTTCTACGACTTCTGCTACTACTGGCTGCACCGCATGGGTCACGAACGCAACATCCTCTGGGCTGCCCACTCGGTGCATCATCAGAGCGAGGATTACAACCTCTCCACGGCCTTGCGCCAGACCAGCACCGGGTTTCTGTTGAGCTGGATTTTCTACCTGCCCATGGCCGTGCTCGGCGTTCCACTCGTGGTGTTCGTCAGCGTTGCGGCGCTGAATCTGCTGTACCAATTCTGGGTGCATACCCGGCACATTCCCAAGCTCGGCTGGTTCGAATGGTTCTTCGTCACGCCGTCCAATCATCGGGCTCACCATGCACAGAACGCTCTTTACATGGATCGCAACTACGGCGGGGTGTTCATTATTTGGGACCGTCTATTTGGCTCGTTCCAGGAAGAGGACGACAACGAGCCGGTGATTTTCGGCGTGACCACACCGCTGGCGAGCTGGAATCCGTTGTGGGCGAACGTGCAGTTCTATGCGCAGCTATGGGATGACGCACGGCGCGCCGAACGCTGGTGGGACAAGCTGCGGATCTGGTTCATGCGCACCGGTTGGCGACCAGCGGATGTGGCGGCCAAGTACCCGATGAACAAACCGGACCTGAGCCAGTTCCGCAAATTCGAGGTGCCGCTGGATGGACGCCAGCAGTGGTATGTGGCGCTGCAGTTCTGCGTCTACATCGCCTTGGGCAGTTACTTGATGAACCTGGAGCAGAGCCTGCCGACTTCGGCCCTGGTGTTGGGCTGGGGCGCCGTGGCACTGGGGCTGTTTGTGTTGGGCGCGGCCCTGGAAAATCGCCCGCAGGCGTTGAAGCTGGAGCTGTTGCGGCTGGCGTCGAACCTGCCGCTGGTGTGGCTGGCGCCAATGGTCGGGTTATGGCCGGACAGTGTAATGGGCAATGCGGTGGGCTGGGTGGGGCTGCTCAGTTACAGCCTGCTCAGCGGCATCGGTCTCTATTGTTGTAGAAACCGCTTCACTCGATGGGCGTCGTAGGTTCGCTGGACTTGGCCTGTTCAGCTTTCAACGCTTGCTCGTCGGCGTAGATCTTCTTCGCCAGACGGGCATTCTTGAAGCGCCGCCGCAGCCACAGGCAAAAGCCCAGTACCAGCAGGGCGCCCAGCACCCACAGCTCATACTTCTTGACGCTGCCCAGCATGCCTTCGAGCACTGCGCCGAAATGATAGGCGGCGGAAGCCAGCGCGGCGGCCCAGATGGCTGCGCCAATCCCGTTGAGCAGCAGGTAACGTCCCGGTGGATAGCCCGACAGACCGATCGCCACTGGCATCACGGTGCGCAGTCCATAGACAAAGCGGAAGCTCAGCACCCAGATGTCCGGGTGCTTGCGGATATGTTCCAGCGCCCGATCGCCCATCAGTTGCCAGCGCGGTTTGCGCGCCAGCAGTTTGCGCCCGTGCTTGCGTCCCAGGAAATACCACAGCTGATCGCCGGCATAACTGCCGAGGAATGCCACGAGCATCACCACCTTGATGTCCATGTATCCACGGAACGCAAGGAAGCCCGCGAGCACCAGGATGGTTTCGCCTTCGAAGAATGTGCCGAGAAAGAGGGCGAAGTAGCCGAATTCCTGAAGAAATTGTTGGAGCATTGTCTGGGTGCTGGCGAAATGAACGCGCAGCCTAACCCCTCGGACACATTCAGGAAAGTGTCAAAATGTGTCTCGACGTGAACATTTCCTACAAGGACAATGGAATGCGGCTTCCTGAAGCACAACTGTCATCCGTTCGTCATAATGGCCGCTTATAACTGTCACGCTCGCCCGCCAGCGCGGGCTCAGGAGTCTGCCGTGAGCTTTACCCCCGCCAATCGTTTGTTTCCTGCAACCCGCCTGCGTCGCAACCGTCGTGATGAGTTCTCGCGTCGACTGGTCCGTGAAAACGTACTGACCGTCGATGACCTGATCCTGCCGGTGTTCGTGCTGGACGGTGAAAACCGTCGCGAAGCGGTGGCGTCGATGCCGGGCGTCGAGCGCCTGACCATCGACCTGTTGCTGGAAGAAGCGGCCAAGTGGGTTGAGTTGGGGATTCCGGCCCTGGCATTGTTCCCGGTGACGCCGCCGGAGCTCAAATCCCTGGACGCCGCTGAAGCCTGGAATCCCGACGGCATCGCCCAGCGCGCCACCCGAGCCCTGCGTGACCGGTTCCCGGAGCTGGGTGTGATCACCGACGTCGCCCTGGACCCGTTTACCACCCACGGTCAAGACGGCATTCTCGATGAAGAAGGCTACGTGCAGAACGACATTACCGTCGACGCACTGGTTAAACAGGCCCTGTCCCACGCCGAAGCCGGCGCTCAGGTGGTGGCGCCTTCGGACATGATGGACGGTCGCATTCAAGCGATCCGCGAAGCGCTGGAGCTGGCCGATCACGTCAACGTGCGGATCATGGCTTACTCGGCCAAATACGCCAGCGCCTATTACGGCCCGTTCCGCGATGCGGTGGGTTCGGCGCTGAACCTGGGCAAGGCCAACAAGGCCTCCTATCAGATGGACCCGGCCAACAGCAACGAAGCCCTGCACGAAGTGGCGGCGGACTTGTCAGAAGGCGCGGACATGGTCATGGTCAAGCCAGGCATGCCGTATCTGGATATCCTTTACCGGGTCAAAGAAGAATTTAAAGTGCCGACCTTTGTCTATCAGGTCAGCGGTGAATACGCCATGCACATGGCAGCGATCCAGAATGGCTGGTTGAGCGAAGGGGTTATCCTCGAATCCCTGACCGCTTTTAAACGTGCAGGCGCTGATGGCATCCTGACTTACTTTGCCGTCCGTGCTGCTCAATTGTTACGAGAGCAAAAATAGCCCTCCCAGGAACATTCGATGAATACCGAAGGACTCACTGAAGTTGCCGTAAAAGACGCTCAACCTGTGGTGGAGCCAATCGCCGAAACCCCGCCGGAGCTGGAGCCTGCTCCGGCCGCGGTGGTGGCCGAGCCCGTTGTTGCGGCGCCAGCGATTGCCATTCCCGGCCTGGATGACAGCAGCCTGTACATCCATCGTGAGCTCTCGCAACTGCAGTTCAACATCCGCGTGCTGGAACAGGCGCTGGATGAGTCCTACCCATTGCTGGAGCGGCTGAAGTTTCTGCTGATTTTCTCCAGCAACCTGGACGAGTTCTTCGAGATTCGTGTCGCCGGCCTGAAGAAGCAGATCACCTTCGCTCGCGAACAGGCTGGCGCCGATGGCCTGCAACCGCACCAGGCCCTGGCTCGCATCAGTGAACTGGTGCACGGCCACGTCGATCGCCAATACGCGATCCTCAATGACATTCTGTTGCCGGAACTGGAAAAACATCAGGTCCGCTTCATCCGTCGCCGTTACTGGACCACCAAGCTCAAGACCTGGGTTCGTCGTTATTTCCGCGACGAGATCGCCCCGATTATCACCCCGATCGGCCTCGACCCGACGCACCCGTTTCCGTTGCTGGTGAACAAGAGCCTGAACTTCATCGTCGAGCTCGAAGGCATCGACGCCTTCGGTCGCGACTCCGGTCTGGCGATTATCCCGGCACCGCGTCTGCTGCCGCGGATCATCAAGGTGCCGGAAGAAGTCGGCGGTCCCGGCGACAACTATGTGTTCCTGTCGTCGATGATCCACGCCCACGCCGATGACCTGTTCCAGGGCATGAAGGTCAAGGGCTGCTACCAGTTCCGCCTGACCCGAAACGCCGACCTCGCGGTCGACACCGAAGATGTCGAAGACCTGGCCCGCGCCCTGCGCGGCGAGTTGTTCTCCCGTCGCTACGGTGACGCGGTGCGGCTGGAAGTTGCCGATACCTGCCCGAAACACTTGTCCGACTATTTGCTCAAGCAGTTCAACCTGCATGAGACCGAGTTGTATCAGGTCAACGGCCCGGTCAACCTGACCCGGCTGTTCAGCATCACTGGCCTGGACAGTCATCCGGAGCTGCAATACAACCCGTTCACCCCGCAGATCCCGAAACTGCTGCAAAACAGCGAGAACATTTTCAGCGTGATCAGCAAGCAGGACATTCTGCTGCTGCACCCGTTCGAGTCGTTCACCCCGGTGGTCGACTTGCTGCGTCAGGCAGCGAAAGACCCGCATGTGTTGGCGGTACGCCAGACGTTGTATCGAAGCGGCGCCAACTCCGAGATCGTCGATGCGCTGGTAGACGCTGCGCGGAACGGCAAGGAAGTGACGGCAGTGATCGAATTGCGCGCGCGGTTCGATGAAGAGTCCAACCTGCAACTGGCCAGCCGTCTGCAAGCGGCCGGTGCGGTGGTGATTTACGGCGTGGTCGGTTTCAAGACCCACGCCAAGATGATGCTGATTTTACGCCGCGAGGCGGGCGAAATTGTCCGTTACGCCCACTTGGGGACCGGCAACTACCACGCGGCCAACGCCCGTCTGTACACCGACTACAGCCTGCTGACCTCCGACGACGCCTTGTGCGAAGACGTCGGCAAACTGTTCAGCCAGTTGATCGGTATGGGCAAGACCCTGCGCATGAAGAAACTGCTGCACGCACCGTTCACGTTGAAGAAGGGCATGCTCGACATGATTGCCCGGGAGACGCAGTTCGCCCTCGACGGCAAACCGGCGCACATCATCGCCAAGTTCAACTCGCTGACCGACCCGAAGGTCATCCGCGCGTTGTACAAGGCCAGTCAGTCCGGGGTGCGTATCGATCTGGTTGTGCGTGGCATGTGCTGCTTGCGACCGGGCATCGCCGGGGTCTCCCATAACATCCATGTGCGCTCGATCATCGGTCGTTTCCTGGAACACACCCGGGTTTTCTACTTCCTCAACGGTGGCGAAGAGCAGATGTTCCTGTCCAGCGCCGACTGGATGGAGCGCAACCTCGACAAGCGCGTCGAGACTTGCTTCCCGGTCGAGGGCAAGAAGCTGATTTTGCGGGTCAAGAAAGAGCTGGAGCTTTATCTGACCGATAACACCCACAGCTGGAGCCTGCAGGCGGACGGTCGCTACATCCGCAACACGCCGACCGGCAACCAGAACCCGCGCAGTGCCCAGGCCACCTTGCTTGAGCGTTTGGGTAGCCCGATTCTGGCTGTTCGTTAACGTAGATTCGGTTGATACAAAAAAGGGCGATCCATGTGGATCGCCCTTTTTTGTTCCCGCCCGAGCGGTGAATGACTTGTGGCGAGGGAGCTTGCTCCCGTTGGACTGCGCAGCAGTCCCTCTTTTTGGGGCCGCTTCGCAGCCCAGCGGGAGCAAGCTCCCTCGCCACAGGGTTTAGCGGACGTTCAGCACGAAGCTGACGCGAGTCAGCCATTCCGCTTCCAGGGCGAAGTCGGCCTGGGTCAACTGGTTGTCGTCCAGCCAGTGTTCCGGGAACAACACGTCCAGGCTGTCGCCATTGGCGTGCAGCACGACCTGTGGCATTTCCTGGATACCGCGGATGTGGTGGAACAGAATCGCAAAACGCAGTAGCACACACAGGCGAATCAGCTTGATGCCGTCGTCGCCGAATTCGGCGAACTTGTCTTTGGGAATGTTGCGTCGGTGGCCCCGCACCAGCAGTGCGAGCATTTGCTGGTCTTCGCGGGAGAATCCGGCCAGGTCCGAGTGCTCGATCAGGTAGGCGCCGTGCTTGTGGTACTGATAGTGCGCGATGTCCAGACCCACTTCATGGACCTTGGCGGCCCAGCTCAGCAGTTCGCGCCAGACACCGTCATCCAGCTGCCAATCCTCGGCCACCTGATCGAAAGCATGCAGCGCCTTGCGTTCGACCCGCGCGGCTTGTTCCAGATCAACGTGGTAACGCTCCATCAGCGAGCTGAGAGTGCGCTCACGCACGTCTTCATGATGATGACGGCCCAACAGGTCGTAGAGCACGCCTTCGCGCAGGGCGCCTTCACAGTGGTCCATGCGTTGCAATTCGAGGGCGTCGAAGATCGCTTCGAGAATCGCCAACCCGGCGGGGAAAATCGCCCGCCGGTCGGGCTTGATGCCTTCGAAATCGATTTTCTCGGCATCGCCGAGTTTGAACAGCTTGCGCTTGAGCCAGGCCAGGCCTTCGGCATTCACTTCGCCAGTGCCATGCCCGCCGGCCTTCAGCGCCAGGCCAATGGCGCGAATGGTGCCCGAGGAGCCGATGGCTTCATCCCAGGTCAGGCGGTGCAGGGCGTGTTCGATGCTCATGATCTCCAGCCGCGCCGCGGTGTACGCCTGGGCATAGCGGGCCGGGGTGATCTTGCCATCCTTGAAATAGCGCTGGGTATAGCTGACGCAGCCCATTTGCAGGCTTTCGCGCAGCAGCGGTTCGAAGCGCTGGCCAATGATGAATTCGGTACTGCCGCCGCCGATGTCGGCTACCAGGCGCTTGCCCGGCGTGTCGGCGAGGGTGTGGGAGACGCCGAGGTAAATCAGGCGCGCTTCTTCACGACCAGAGATGACTTCTACCGGATGGCCAAGAATTTCTTCGGCGCGGTGGATGAATTCGGCGCGGTTACGGGCTTCGCGCAGGGCGTTGGTGCCGACGATCCGCACGGTGCCGGGCGGCATACCGCTGATCAGTTGGGCGAAACGCTTCAGGCAATCGAGCCCGCGCTGCATGGATTCTTCGCTGAGTTGGCGCTCTTCGTCGATGCCGGCGGCCAGCTGAACCTTCTCCCCGAGACGTTCGAGAATCCGGATTTCGCCGTTCTGGGCCTTGGCCACGACCATGTGAAAGCTGTTGGAGCCCAGGTCGATTGCGGCGATCAGGGACAGATTCTTGGCTTGGGATTGCGGCATGGTCAGGGGGTCTCGGTCGATAACCTCGACATCCTGCCACGATCAAACGCTGCCGCCAACGCGTACGGTTCAAAGCCTTGATCCGACGCAGGAAAGTGGGTGACCGCTGCGCGGTCAATCGCTAGCAGGCTAGCTCCCACATTGGAATGCGTACCCCTGTGGGAGCTAGCCTGCTAGCGATGAGGGCATTAAAGACACTGAGACTCTTTCAGGCTGTCGCTTCAACAGTGCCAATGAAATTCGCCAGCTCCGCCGTCTGCGGGTTGGCAAACAATACCTTCGGATCCCCCACCTCATGCACCTTGCCATGGTGCATGAACACCAATTTGTCCCCAACCTCGCGGGCAAAGCGCATTTCATGGGTGACCATGATCAGCGTCATGCCCTCCTTGGCCAGTTGCCGGACCACGCTCAGCACTTCGTTGACCAGTTCCGGGTCCAGCGCCGAGGTGATTTCATCGCACAACAGCACCTTCGGCGACATCGCCAGCGCCCGGGCAATCGCCACCCGCTGTTGCTGGCCGCCAGACAGTCGGTCGGGGAAGGCATCGAATTTTTCCCCCAGCCCGACCCGTTCCAGCATCTGCCGCGCCAGTTCGGCGGCTTTGGCTTTCGGCACTTTCTGCACCACTTGCGGCGCGAGCATGACGTTTTCGCCCACAGTGAGGTGTGGGAACAGATTGAACTGCTGGAACACCATCCCGACTTTCTGCCGCAGGCTGCGCAGGTCGGCGCGGGCGGCGTCGAGGTATTCGCCGTCGACTTCGATCACGCCATCATTGATCGATTCCAGACCATTGAGGGTGCGCAGCAAGGTGGATTTGCCCGAGCCGCTGCGGCCAATGATTGCCACCACCTGGCCTTCGTCGACACTCAGGTCGATGCCTTTGAGCACATGGTGGTCGCCGTAATATTTATGCAGGGCGGAAATTCTAAGCAGAGGCATGCAGTCTCCTTTCCAGGTAGCGCGCACTGAGGGACAAGGGGTAGCAGAGCAGGAAGTAACCGAGCGCCACCAGGCCGTAGACCATGAAGGGCTCGAAGGTCGCGTTGGCGAGCATGCCGCCGGTCTTGGTCAGTTCGGTGAAGCCGATGATCGAAGTGACGGCGGTGCCTTTGACCACTTGCACCGAGAAGCCCACGGTTGGCGCCACGGCGATACGCAGGGCTTGCGGCAGGATCACGTAACGCAGTTGCTCCAGCGGATTGAGCGCCAGGCTCGACGAGGCTTCCCACTGGCCATTGGGGATCGAATCGACACAACCGCGCCAGATCTCCGCCAGGTAAGCGCTGGTGAACAGCGTCAAGGCCATCGCCGCGGCCATCCACGGCGAAATCTCCACACCGGCCAACGCCACACCGAAGAACACCAGAAACAGCTGCATCAATAGCGGCGTGCCCTGGAACAGTTCGATGTAGGTGCGGGCGAAGTGGCTGGGCAGGGATTTTTTTGAAATCCGCATCACCATGATCAGCAAGCCGATCAGCCCGCCGCCGATAAACGCCACCAGCGACAATGCCAGGGTCCATTGCAGGCCCGTGAGCAGGTTGCGCAGGATGTCCCAGAGGGTGAAATCGCTCATTGGCTGCTGCTCCTTGCTATGTAGCGCCGGCCGATCCAGTTCAGCAATTGGCGGATCAGCAGCGCCATGCACAGATAGATCAGTGTGGTCAGGGCATAGGTTTCAAAGGCGCGGAAGTTACGCGATTGAATGAAGTTGGCGGCGAAGCTCAGCTCTTCGGTGGCGATCTGCGAACAGACAGCCGAGCCGAGCATGACGATGATGATCTGGCTGCTCAGGGCCGGCCAGACCTTGCCCAGCGCCGGCAGCAGAACCACGTGGCGGAAGGCTTCGAAGCGGGTCATCGCCAAGGCGGCCGCGGCTTCCAGCTGCCCGCGGGGGATCGCTTGAATGCCGGCGCGGATGATCTCGGTCGAATAGGCACCAAGGTTGATCACCATCGCCAGCACCGCCGCCTGCCATTCGGAAATCTGCAGGCCCAGCGACGGCAAACCGAAGAAGATGAAAAACAACTGCACCAGGAATGGCGTGTTGCGGATCAACTCGACGTAAACCCCGAAAATGCCGGCGAACGGGCGGATGTTCCACGCCCGCACCAGTGCCCCGACGATACCCAGGCCGACCCCAAGCACCGCGCCAATGGCCGTCAACTCAAGGGTGAACAGCGCACCGCGCAGCAGCAGATCGGTGTTTTCCACCACCGGCAAGAAATCGAACTGATAAGCCATAAGTCGTCTCCGCGAACGATCAGAGATCGGCCGGCAGCGGCTCTTTCAGCCAGGTTTTCGAGTTCTTTTCCAGCGCACCGTCAGCCTTGGCCGTGGTGAGGATGTCGTTGACCTTGCCCAGCAGCGCCGGCTCGTTCTTGTTCACGCCAACGTAAACCGGCGAGTCCTTGAGCTTCACTTTCAGCGCCGGCACGCGTTTCGGGTTTTTCTCGCTGATTGCCACCATCACCACGTTACCGCTGGCGATCAGGTCGACTTGCCCTGCGAGGTAAGCGGCGATGGTCGAGTTGTTGTCTTCGAAGCGTTTGATGGTCGCGCCTTCGGGAGCGACTTTGGTCAGCTCGATGTCTTCGATGGCGCCACGGGTGACGCTGATGGTTTTGCCCTTGAGATCGTCCAGGCCCTTGATGGCGGCGTCTGGCGGGCCGAATACGGCGAGGTAGAACGGCGCGTAGGCACGGGAGAAGTCGATGACTTTCTCGCGCTCAGGGTTCTTGCCGAGGCTGGAAATCACCAGGTCGACTTTGCCGGTGGTCAGGAACGGAATGCGGTTGGTGCTGTTGACCGGGGTCAGTTCGAGTTTGACCTTGAGCTGGTCGGCCAGCAGTTGGGCGGTGTCGATGTCCAGGCCGCGAGGTTTCATGTCCGGACCGACCGAACCGAATGGTGGGAAGTCCTGGGGCACCGCGACTTTGAGGGTGCCGCGTTTGACCACGTCCTCCAGACCGTCGGCGTGGGCGGGTGCCTGGCTCAGCATCAGGCTGGCAAACAGAGCGGCGAGGAGGGCACTGTAACGCATGGTCATGGCAAATCTCCGGATCGGCGGGAAGTGATTTCTGCGGATCGACAGAGCACAGGCCATGCCAAGATTCGGTTTTGGGGGCCACAGGCCACGGTTTTGCTGGTGTCGTTCGGTCTTACTGGTCTGAACAGTTGGGGTGCGTTTCGCACCCTGATGGCGCACCCGTGAAAATTCCCGAACCCCCATGGGGCACGACTTGCCGGACGCCGCGAATAGCTTTACAACTAGCCGCTCATTGGCCTGGCTCGTCTGAAAAAACCATGAACTCGATCTCCCGCGCCGTACCCGAAGTGGCGCTGCAAGCCATCCGCAAACTGATCACCGAGCAAGGTTTCGGGGCGGGGGATGCCTTGCCCTCGCAACGGGACCTGGCGGTGCAATTGGGGGTCAGCCGGGCGTCGTTGCGTGAGGCGTTATCGTCCCTGAGTGCGCTGGGCGTGATCAGTATCCAGCCGGGCAAGGGCGTGTTTGTGCAATCACCAGTTGATCTGCCCCGGGGCGATGCGGCGCCGGGCTGGCCGTTCGCGGCCCAGGCATCGCCGCTGGACATCTTCCAGTTGCGCTACGCCCTGGAAGGTTTTGCCGCCGGGCTGGCGGCCGTGACCCTGAGCACCGACGATCTTGATGCCCTGGAGGACAATGTCGCCGCCATGCGCAACGAACTGCGTGCCGCCGACTTCGAGGCGGCGGCACGACTGGACTTCGAGTTTCACCGGCGCATCCTCCTGGCCAGCGGCAATCAGGCGATGCTGAGCATTCTGACCGCCAGCGCCGATATCTTCCTGGAGAGCCAGAAGCTACCGTTCATCCGGGCCGAACGGGCGATGGAAACCTGGCAGGAACACCGTAAAATCCTCCGTGCGCTGGCTCGTCGGGCCTCTGGCGCCGCGCAGAAGGCCATGCAGGAGCATGTGCGCAACGCCGCCCTGCGTACCGGAATTGCTTTCGTCGCTCCCGCCACCTCATGACTTGAGCTATACCCAAACTCATGGGCCACCATAGCGAGACTCAATCATCTGCGGCTTCCTGAACACGGGAAGGGCGGCTATGATGGGCCACGTTTTTTATTGCTTACAACCCGGAGACATCCATGAGCAGCGATCTTATCAAGCACGTCACCGACGCTAACTTCGAAGAAGAAGTACTGAAGGCTGCTGGCCCTGTGCTTGTTGACTACTGGGCTGAGTGGTGCGGCCCTTGCAAAATGATCGCCCCGGTTCTGGACGAGATCGCTGGCACTTACGCTGGCAAGCTGACCGTCGCCAAACTGAACATCGACGAAAACCAGGAAACCCCGGCCAAGCACGGCGTACGTGGTATCCCGACGCTGATGCTGTTCAAGAACGGCAACGTCGAAGCCACCAAGGTCGGTGCGCTGTCGAAGTCGCAACTGGCTGCTTTCCTCGACGCCAACATCTAAGCGTTGTTATAAAGCGTCATGAAAAGGCCCCGCATAATGCGGGGCCTTTTCGTTATTGAGGGCTAGACGCTCCGAAACTCAGGTGGTACATTCGGCCCCGCACTGGTTTCTCCACTGCCCCCTGCTAGCCGTCGCCGACGCACTCCTTTTCGAATAAGTACGCGATCCTGTCGCCTTCTCTGCGGCGCGGCCTCATTAAGCCAAAAGCTTAATTTCCCCCCTCCATAAATGATTACGTCATTCCTATATGAATCTGACTGAACTCAAGCAAAAGCCGATTACCGAACTGCTCGAATTGGCCGAACAGATGGGCATAGAAAATATGGCCCGTTCGCGCAAGCAGGACGTGATTTTCTCCCTGCTCAAAAAGCACGCTAAAAGCGGCGAGGAAATCTCCGGTGATGGCGTGCTGGAGATTCTCCAGGACGGCTTCGGCTTCCTGCGCTCCGCTGACGCTTCCTATCTCGCCGGCCCAGACGATATCTACGTCTCGCCGAGCCAGATCCGCCGCTTCAACTTGCGCACCGGTGACACCATCGTTGGCAAGATCCGCCCTCCAAAGGAAGGCGAGCGTTATTTCGCACTGCTCAAGGTCGACACGATCAACTACGATCGTCCCGAGAACGCGAAAAACAAGATTCTCTTCGAGAACCTGACCCCGCTGTTCCCGACCGTGCGCATGAAGATGGAAGCCGGCAACGGTTCCACCGAAGACTTGACCGGTCGTGTCATCGACCTGTGCGCCCCGATCGGCAAAGGCCAGCGCGGCCTGATCGTTGCACCGCCGAAAGCCGGTAAAACGATCATGCTGCAAAACATCGCGGCGAACATCGCACGGAACAATCCTGAAGTTCATCTGATCGTGTTGCTGATCGACGAACGTCCGGAAGAAGTGACCGAAATGCAGCGCACCGTGCGCGGCGAAGTGGTTGCCTCGACGTTCGACGAGCCGCCAACCCGCCACGTGCAGGTTGCCGAAATGGTGATCGAGAAGGCCAAGCGCCTGGTCGAACTCAAGAAGGACGTGGTGATCCTGCTCGACTCCATCACCCGTCTGGCGCGTGCCTACAACACCGTGATCCCGAGCTCCGGCAAGGTGCTGACCGGTGGTGTCGATGCCCACGCCCTGGAGAAACCGAAACGTTTCTTCGGCGCTGCACGGAACATCGAAGAAGGCGGCTCGCTGACCATCATCGCTACCGCGCTGGTTGAAACCGGCTCGAAGATGGACGAAGTGATCTACGAGGAATTCAAAGGCACCGGCAACATGGAACTGCCTCTGGATCGCAAGATCGCCGAAAAGCGTGTGTTCCCGGCCATCAACATCAACCGTTCCGGTACTCGCCGCGAAGAGTTGCTGACGGCCGACGACGAACTGCAGCGTATGTGGATCCTGCGCAAGCTGCTGCACCCGATGGACGAAGTCTCTGCCATCGAGTTCCTGGTCGACAAGCTGAAACAGACCAAGACAAACGACGAGTTCTTCCTGTCGATGAAACGCAAGTAAGTCGCAGAAAGTCAGCAAAAGCCGGGGAAACCCGGCTTTTTGCTATCTGATTTTTGATCAACGGCAGTTCGTGGTTCTGAATAGAGGGGTTCGGCGCTAAACTGCCTGCCCCGAACGCCACGGCCAACACGAGGCTCACGCATGCAGTATCGCGACTTGCGCGACTTTATCAGCGGCCTGGAAAAGCGCGGCGAACTCAAGCGCATCCAGGTTCCAGTGTCCCCAGTGCTCGAAATGACCGAGGTCTGCGATCGCACGTTGCGCGCCAAGGGCCCGGCGCTGCTTTTCGAAAACCCTACCGGTTATGACATTCCAGTACTCGGCAACCTGTTCGGCACCCCCGAGCGCGTGGCGCTGGGCATGGGCGCAGAAGCGGTCAGTGAGTTGCGCGAAATCGGCAAGCTGCTGGCGTTCCTCAAGGAGCCCGAGCCGCCGAAAGGTCTGAAGGACGCCTGGTCCAAGCTGCCGATCTTCCGCAAGATCATTGCCATGGCGCCGAAAGTCGTCAAAGACGCGGTGTGCCAGGAAGTGGTCATCGAGGGCGACGATGTCGATCTGGCGATGTTGCCGGTACAGACCTGCTGGCCGGGCGACGTCGGTCCGCTGATTACTTGGGGGCTGACCGTCACCAAAGGTCCGAACAAGGACCGCCAGAACCTCGGCATCTATCGTCAGCAAGTGATCGGCCGCAACAAGGTGATCATGCGCTGGTTGAGCCACCGTGGCGGCGCGCTGGATTACCGTGAGTGGTGCGAAAAACACCCTGGTCAGCCATTCCCGGTCTCTGTGGCCCTGGGCGCTGACCCGGCAACCATTCTTGGCGCTGTGACGCCGGTGCCGGACAGTCTCTCCGAATATGCTTTCGCTGGTCTGTTGCGCGGCAACCGCACCGAACTGGTGAAGTGCCGCGGCAACGACCTGCAAGTGCCGGCCACCGCCGAGATCATCCTCGAGGGCGTGATCCATCCGGGCGAAATGGCCGATGAAGGTCCGTATGGCGACCACACCGGCTACTACAACGAAGTCGACAGCTTCCCGGTGTTCACCGTCGAGCGCATCACTCACCGGATCAAACCGATTTACCACAGCACCTATACCGGCCGTCCGCCGGATGAGCCGGCAATCCTCGGTGTGGCGCTGAACGAAGTGTTCGTGCCGATCCTGCAAAAGCAGTTTCCGGAGATCACCGACTTCTACCTGCCGCCCGAAGGCTGTTCGTACCGCATGGCCATCGTGACCATGAAGAAGTCGTATCCCGGCCATGCCAAGCGGGTAATGCTCGGTGTCTGGTCGTTTTTGCGACAGTTCATGTACACCAAGTTCGTTATCGTCACTGACGACGATATCAACGCACGGGACTGGAACGACGTGATCTGGGCCATCACCACGCGCATGGACCCCAAGCGCGACACGGTGATGATCGACAACACGCCGATCGACTACCTCGACTTCGCCTCGCCGGTTTCCGGCCTGGGCTCGAAGATGGGACTCGATGCCACGCATAAATGGCCAGGCGAAACCACCCGCGAGTGGGGCCGGGTCATCGTCAAGGATGAAGCCGTTACCCAACGGATCGATGCCATCTGGAATCAGTTAGGAATAGATTGATGCGTGTAACCTTGCAGCCCTCCGGAGCAGTGCTAGAGATTCTGCCCGGCGAGCGGATTCTCGATGGCGCGCGGCGCCTGGGCTATGAATGCCCGCAAAGCTGTCGTAACGGCAATTGCCATGTGTGCGGCGCGTTGCTGGTGGAAGGGCGGGTCGAACAAGCCGGCGATGTGCGTGACCATGGCGAGTTCTACACTTGCATTGCAGAGCCGCTGGAAGACTGCATCGTGCTGTGGGATGGCGTGCTCGCGCTGGGAGAATTGCCGGTGCGCAGCGTGTCGTGTCAGGTCATTGAATGCAGGGATGTCGGCGGCGATACCTGGCGCGTGCGTCTGCGTGCGCCGGCGGGCAAGCCGCCGCGCTATCACGCCGGTCAGTACCTGATGATCGAGCGAGAGAACGGCGAGAAATCCGCCTTCTCCCTGGCCTCTGCACCGCATTCCGGGCGCGACCTGGAAATTCATGTACTGGCGCGCGAAAGCAGTGCGCTGAGCCTGATCGAACAGCTTCAGCGCAACGCGATGGTACGCATCGAAATGCCGTTCGGCGATACCCATCTGGCGGAATTGCCAGACGGTCCACTGGTACTGATTGCTGCCGGTACCGGCATGGGCCAGATCCACAGCCTGATCGAACATTGCCGGGCTACGGGATTCAAGTATCCGGTGCATCTGTATTGGGGCGTGCGTCGTCCTGAAGACTTTTATGACATCGAACATTGGGATGAATGGGAAAAACTGTCCAATCTGTTCCTGCATAAAGTCGTCAGCGATCAGTGTGGCTGGGGAGGGCGCTGCGGCATGTTGCATGAGGCAGTGTGTGAAGATTTCCCTGACCTGAAAGCCCTGCATGTCTATGCCAGCGGCTCTCCGGCCATGGTCTATGGCACGCTGGATGTCCTGGTCGAAGCGGGGATGGATGCCCATCAAATGCGCGCGGATGTGTTCGCTTACGCCCCCCGATCTTGATCCTCGATCTTAAATCGTTATAACTCCCCATATAGCCGATCGGTATTTATAAATTTTTATAAATGCCGGTAGGTTATATCTCATTCAGGCAATAAGTTTTAGAGCGCCGCCATGGCACTTAAATTGCCTTAAAACATATGTGCCTTATTGTTACAGCGGTGCGTTCTATTAAGTAATTCTTCACCCGCGGGGAGCTGAACGCTATTCGCCATGAGCGCCATTGAATCTGCTTTTTTGAATCTGGCTTACCCTCCGCGGCTCGATCTGGGGCCGCAGCTTACGCACGAACAATTGCTCAGCTCGATGCAGTCGACCATGGCGCGCCACAAGGGTGGGCCGGTCTGGCTATTCGCTTATGGTTCGCTGATCTGGCGCCCTGAATGTGCGGCGGTTGAGCGAGTGCGCGGTCGGGTGCATGGCTACCATCGCGGTTTATACCTGTGGTCCCACGAACATCGCGGTACGCCGGAAGTGCCCGGGCTGGTGTTTGGCCTGGATCGCGGCGGCTCATGCAGCGGGTTTGCCTATCGCTTGCCCGAAGAGCAACTCGAAGCTTCGCTTTATGCGCTCTGGCAGCGTGAAATGCCATTCCCGTCCTATCGCCCACATTGGCTTAACTGCCGTCTCGAAGACGGAAGCCAGGTTCAGGCATTGGGATTCGTTTTGGAGCGGCACCTGCCCAGCTATGCCGGCAACTTGCCGGATCATGTGCTGAGCCAGGTATTCGAAAGCGCTTGCGGGCGTTACGGCACCACGCGCGAATATGTCGAGCAGACCGCGCACGCCCTGCGTAGCCACGCCATGCCAGACCGGAATCTGGAGGCGCGGCTCAAGCGCTGCAAATCAAAGGCCGATCAGGCGATTGCTTCGCGGCTCTGACTGGCGACGTTCTTGTGGCCCAGGGTGGGTGCCAGGAACGCCATCGCCAGCAGGCAGGCGGCGACCAGCAGGATGAAGCCGCCATCCCAGCCGAAGTAGTCCACCGTGTAGCCCATCAGGGCACTGGCCGCGACTGAACCACCCAGGTAACCAAACAAACCGGTAAAGCCCGCGGCCGTTCCTGCAGCTTTCTTCGGAACCAGCTCCAGCGCCTGCAGGCCGACCAGCATCACCGGGCCATAGATCAGGAAGCCGATGGCGAACAGCGAGATCATGTCGACCATCGGATTGCCCGGCGGATTCAGCCAGTAAACGATCGTCGCAACGGTCACCAGTGCCATGAACACCATGCCCGTCAGGCCACGGTTGCCCCGGAAGATCTTGTCCGACATCCAGCCGCACAGCAGCGTGCCGGGAATGCCTGCCCACTCGTACAGGAAGTAAGCCCAGGACGTCTTGTCGAAGTCGAAGTGCTTGACCTCTTTAAGGTAAGTCGGCGCCCAATCCAGAATGCCGTAGCGCAACAAGTAGACGAAGACGTTGGCCAGCGCGATGAACCAGAGCATTTTGTTGCGCAGCACGTATTTGACGAAGATGTCCTTGGCGCTGAATTCTTCTTCGTGGCTGGCGTCGTAGCCTTCCGGGTAGTCGTTCTTGTACTTCTCGATGGGCGGCAAGCCCGTCGATTGCGGGGTATCGCGCATGACAATGAAGGCAAATACAGCGACCAGCAACGCCACCGCTGCCGGTACGTAGAACTTGCTGTGCCAGTCGTTGAACCAGCCCATGCCGAGTATCGCCAGCGGGCCGATCAAGCCGCCGCCGACGTTATGCGCGGTGTTCCATACCGAAACCACGCCGCCGCGTTCTTTCTGCGACCACCAGTGCACCATGGTGCGCCCGCTCGGTGGCCAGCCCATGCCTTGCGCCCAGCCGTTGATGAACAACAGGATGAACATCATGGTCACGCTGGACGTTGCCCACGGTGCGAAACCGAAAACGAACATCACCCCGGCGGACACTATCAGGCCAAAAGGCAGGAAGTAACGAGGGTTGGAGCGGTCGGACACGATGCCCATCAGAAACTTGGAAAGGCCGTAGGCGATCGCAATCGCCGACATGGCCACACCCAGTTGGCCTTTTGTATAGCCTTGGGCGATCAGATCCGGAAATGCCAGGGTGAAGTTCTTGCGCAGCAGGTAGTAACCCGCATACCCAATGAAAATCCCGGCGAAGATCTGCCAGCGAAGGCGTCGGTAGGTGCTGTCTATTTTTTCTTCAGGCAATGGAGCCTGATGTGCGGCAGGACGAAAGAAAGCAAACATTCAAGAGCTCCAGATTTCTTGTTTTGACTGCGGATGCGAATGTTACAGTTTCGTTACCGAAAATAGCACCGGTTCGCATCGGCAAAACAGCGGAAATGTTGGAGATCGCATGTTCCTTTATGAACATGTCGCTCAAGTATAAATGAGGGTCGGTGTGGGGATGACGGAGCCAGGTCGCAAGACTGCGACCTGGCTAGAAAATAATCAGCGAACCTGCACGACCACTTTCCCGACCGCCTTGCGCTGGCCAAGATCATTGATCGCCTGGGCCGCGTTGCTCAGGGGATACACCTGAGACACTAGCGGCTTCAACTTGCCCTCGGCAAACCAGCCAAACAACTGCTGGAAGTTTGCCGCGTTGTCCTGTGGTTGGCGCTGGGCAAAGGAGCCCCAGAACACGCCGACTACCGCGGCGCCTTTGAGCAGTGCCAGGTTCACTGGCAGCTCCGGGATTCGTCCACTGGCAAAACCGACCACCAGTAGACGGCCGTTCCAGGCAATGGCGCGGATCGCCTGGTCGAACAGGTCGCCGCCCACTGGATCGTAGATCACGTCGGCGCCCTGGCCGTCGGTCAGGCGTTTGATCTCGTCCTTGAGGCTGGTTTCGCTGTAGTTGATCAACTCATCGGCGCCGGCAGCCTTGGCCACCGCGAGTTTTTCTGCGCTGCTGGCGGCGGCTATAACGCGAGCCCCCATGGCTTTGCCGATTTCCACCGCGGCAAGGCCGACGCCGCCGGAAGCGCCGAGCACCAGCAAGGTTTCGCCAGGTTGCAGGTGGCCCCGTTGCTTGAGGGCGTGCATCGAAGTGCCGTAGGTCATGCTGAATGCGGCGGCGGTGTTGAAGTCCATCGAGGGCGGGATCGGTAGCACGTTGTAGCCCGGCACTGCGACCTGCTCGGCAAAGCTGCCCCAGCCAGTCAGGGCCATGACCCGGTCACCGACCTTGAGGTGGCTGACCTTTTCGCCCACTGCGCTGACCACGCCGGCCGCTTCGCCACCCGGAGAAAACGGGAAGGGCGGCTTGAACTGATATTTGCCCTCGATGATCAACGTGTCCGGGAAATTCACCCCAGCCGCATGCACTTCCAGCAGGATTTCATTCTTCTTCGCGACAGGACTGGCGACGTCTTCCAGCACCAGCGATTCGGCAGGGCCGAAGGCTTTGCACAGCACGGCTTTCATCAGGGCTATTCCTTTGGGAGTGATGGCCGATAAGTGTAGGTGTGTGAGTCATTGGGTCAACGAGCATGCCCGACCCTGATAGTCAGCCATAAGCTTGTGCTTGAGCGGCGGGTCGTTATGCTTGGCCGCAAACCGGATAAGGAGCGAATTGTGAAAGCGTGGATCATGTTGATGCTGGCCCTGTCTCTGCCTGTGGCAGCGCTGGCCGAAGAAGCCAAAGAAGGTGAAGCCCCGAAGGTCAACTACATCACCCTGAGCCCGCCATTCGTGGGCAACTATGGGCTGGACGGTACGCCGAAGCTCAAGGTCTACAAGGCCGATGTGGCGTTGCGGGTGACCGGTGACGAGGCGACCAAAGCGGTAAAGGCCAATGAGCCATTGATCCGTAATAAGCTGGTGGCGTTGTTTGCCCAACAGACTACTGAAGCCATGAACAACGTCGAAGCCAAGGAAAAGCTGCGTCAGGAAGCCTTGAAGCAGACCCAGCAAGTAATGAACGACGAGACCGGCAAGCCGGTGGTTGAGGATTTGTTGTTCAACAACCTGATCATTCAATAAGTCTTTTGCTGTCCGGGCGGGCCTCATCGCGGGCAAGCCCGCTTGTATGCTGGGACTTGAAGGGAGGAGGAGGGACAAAGCCCGATTCTGACTGTTGACGCAGTACAGATCCGTGGGAGATTTCGCCCC
>NZ_JBNNVP010000009.1:0-26407 GCF_050280605.1 Pseudomonas sp. NPDC089918
GATGGTAGTGTGGGGTTTCCCCATGTGAGAGTAGGTCATCGTCAAGATTAAATTCCGAAACCCCTATCTGCGTATGCAGGTAGGGGTTTTGTTTTAGTAGAAGTCACCGATTTTTCTGGCACGTTACCGCTGTAACGGGCTGGTCACAGAATTTCTTGACGACCATAGAGCATTGGAACCACCTGATCCCATCCCGAACTCAGCAGTGAAACGATGCATCGCCGATGGTAGTGTGGGGTTTCCCCATGTGAGAGTAGGTCATCGTCAAGATTGAATTCCGAAACCCCTGTCTGCTTATGCAGACAGGGGTTTTGTCTTTCTGGGCTATAGAAACCTCAATCTGGAATGGGGCATATCCTGCTCTTACGTGCCTTGCTACTTCTTCGAGCCAGCAACTTGCGCCACCAGATATAGATTCCCGTCACCGACAATACTGCAATCAAAACACCTAGCACCGCGATCATGACTTGCCCAGTGAGCCCAATGATCCGTCCTCCGTGTATCGGCAATTGCAGTCGATAAAAACGCTCTCCCAGGGTGCCTTGCCCTGCGATTTCCTGCCCCAGTAAACGCCCGTCCGTGCCATGGAAGAACAGCCAGGACTTTCCATGGGCCTCGGTATCATGTTGCCCAAACCCTGCCCCATAAAAGTTGTACTCAAAGCTGTAATACAACTCCCCGATTGCAGCGGTCAGCCCTAACTTTTGCCCTTCCTGTAACGCACGTTCATAAGCCTGTTGATAACTCAGCCGCGTAACTCCCAGCTCCTCGGCAGGCATGCGTCCGCGGGCCTCGTAAACGCTCGGCTCAATCGGCGAAAACAGTGAAACCACAGGCTTGAAGACCTGACTCGGCAGGTTCATGGCGACACTGCTGACCGCAATCGGTAGCAGCAACAACCAAAGCCACAACCCACCCGCCCGATGCAGGTCAAAATTCAGCCGGTAGGCATGCCCACCCTTGATCTTCCAGGCCGTCGACCACTTCTTCCAGAACGGTTTTCCTCGTGGAAGCGTCAGCCAAAGCGCGATGAAACAATCGACAACCCAGGCGATCGCGACCAGTCCCATTAACAACAATCCCCAGTTATTCGGCAGAACCAGGTTGTAGTGGAACTCCAGAATGAACGGAATGAAATTCTCCCGCTGAAAACAGCATTCTCCCCAGAACCGCTGCCCTTTCTGCTCGCCATTGACCGGGTCCAGATAGAACACCTGATTGGGCTCGGAAAAAGGTTTTCCGGTCGCAGGATCATTACGCGGTACCGCAGCCAGCAATGCGGTATGACCCTGTTCTGACGGGTACTCCATGTACCAGACTTGTAGCCTCGGATGCTCCGCTTGCAGCTTGTCTACCAAAGTGCCGGGCGGCAAACGCTGACCGTCGGCAGACGCTGTATAGAACCCCGGATTGAGCCATTCATCCAGCTCATGATTGAACGCCAGAATGCTGCCGGTAAGCCCCGCCATCAGCAGAAACAACGCGGTCGCCAAACCGATGTAGCGATGAAGTAAAACCAGAAATGCACGCATGGAATTTTCCTGCAGAGACGACAAAGCCAGCTCCTGGATTCAGGGGCTGGCTTTTTTTGGATAACAAGTCGTTAGAACTGGTAGCTCACGGTAGCGGCGACGTTGCGCTCTTCACCCAGGTAGCAGAAGTTCAGGCTGGCACAGGAGGCCACGTAGGACTCGTTGGTCAGGTTGTTCGCATTCAAACGTACGTCCACACCCTTCAAGCCCACCTTGCCCAGGTCATAGCCGACAGACGCATCGAACAGCGTGTAGGACGGCACCTTCAGGGTGTTTTCCGCATCGGCCCAGCTGTAGCCGACATAACGCACGCCGCCGCCCAGACGCAGGCCATCAAGCGTTGCGCTGTCGAACTTGTAGTCCGCCCACACTGAGGCCATATGACGTGGCGCCTGAGTCGGCGAGTTGCCCTTGTTTTCGATCACGTCGGTTGCAGTGCTCAACGTACTGATCATCGACTTCGAATACTCGATGTCGGTGAAGGTGTAGCTGCCGAGGACTTTCAGGTTATCGGTCAGCTGCATGTGCGCTTCCAGTTCCAGACCTTGGGAGCGGACGGCGCCTACAGCGCGATAGAAGTTTTCCTGCGGCAGTTTGGTCGCCAGGTTTTCCTGATCGATGCGGAACAGCGACGCCGTGAACAAGTTGTCGGTGCCTGGCGGCTGGTACTTCAGGCCCACTTCCCACTGGGTGCCATCGGTCGGTGCCAGAGGATTGCCGGCGCTGTCCGCGTAGGAATTCGGGTTGAACGACTCGGAGTAGCTGATATACGGCGCGATGCCGTTATCGAACAGGTACAGCGCCCCAGCCCGGCCCGTCAGCTTGGTGCGCTCGTCACTGATTTCCGTACCTACAGGGCGCCCCGCTTCAGCCAGCCGATTTTCATCGGAGGTTTCAACCCAGTCCTGACGCAGGCCCAAAGAGAAGCGCCACTTATCCATCTCGATCAAGTCTTGCAGGTAGACGCCGGTCTGTTCCAGGCGACGCAGATAACTGGTCGGGCTGTAGAAGTCGATGGCCGAATTGCCGTACACCGGATTGAACGCATCGATCGGCGCAAGACCGCCACTGGTCCAGTCGACCACCGTTTTGCGTCGCTGGTAGTCCGCGCCCATCAGCACGGTGTGTTTGGTTGCGCCGGTGAAGAAGTCGGCTTGCAGCATGTTATCGACGATAAAGGCGTGGAGCTTTTCGTCGCCGCCGGTGTAATAGCGGTTCAACTCGTTACTGGTGGGGGTAGTCCAGCCATAGGCATAAACCTGATCGATCTTCACCTTGGAGTCGAGATAACGAAAGTTCTGCCGAGCGGTGAAGACGTCGTTGAAGCGGTGCTCGAACTGATAACCAAAGGACTGTTGATCACGCTGGAAGCCATCAACGCCCGGCTCGCCTTCGAAGAAGTTGGGGGAGATCCGATTGCCGTTGCGCTGATGGATCGTGCCATCGGCCGGGACGCCGCCGTGATAGCCGCCGTCGGGATCGTGTTGCAGATAGGCTTGCAGCGTCAGCGAGGTATCTTCGGTGAAATCGATGCTCACCGTCGGCGCCAGGGCGAAGCGCTTTTCCTCATTGTGGTCGAACTGTGTGTCGGACTGATCCGCCAACCCTGTCAGGCGATAGGCGATACGCTTGTCATCATCCACCGGCCCGCTGAAGTCGAAACCCATGCCGCGCTGGCCTTGGGTGCCCATCGTGGCCTGGACCTGATGATAGGGCTCATACAACGGTTTCTTGCTGGTCAACGCCACCAGCCCGCCCGGCGAACTGCGACCGTAGAGCACTGACGACGGCCCTTTGAGAATATCGACTCGTTCGAGGAAATAGGGGTCTACCTGCATGGTGCTGTAGGTGCCGCTGTCACCCATGGATTTGAGGCCATCGAGATAGATGTTATCCACCGAGCCGTCGTTGAAACCGCGCATCGCCACGTAGTCGTAACGGTGGGTCGCGCCGTAAGGGTTGGTCAGCACGCCCGGGGTGTAGCGCATCGCCTGGGACACGGTTTGCGAGCCTTGGTCGTCCATTTGCTCGCGGGTCACCACGGACACGCTTTGCGAGGTTTCCAGCAGTGCGGTACTGGTCTTGGTGGCGATCTGGCTGTGCGTTGCGTTGTAGCCATCCATGCTGCCCAGCGCATTGCCGAGGGCGAAGCCTTTGATGTCGGTGGTGGGCAGCGCCAGGGCTTCGGTTTCAGCGACGGGCCGCAGCACATAGCTGCTGCCATCCTGACTGACGGCCACAAGCCCTGTGCCGTTGAGCAAATGACTCAACGCCTGATCCGCCGAATAGTCGCCCTGTAATCCCGGCGATTGAAGGCCCTGAGTTTGAGCCGGAGTCGTCGACAGCGTGATGCCCGCCTGACGCGCGAATTGATTGAGCACATCGCTCAAGGGGCCGGCGGCGATGTTGTAGCGGTGGCTACTGGCTTCGCTGCCCTGTGCAGCAACGCCAAGTGTCGGCAGCAGGCCGACACCCAGTGCGGTAGAGAACAGCGCCGCGCGGATGGCGTGGCGCAATACGCCTGATTCCGGGGCGAAATGGAGAGGGTTCTTACTGATGGCGCGCACAGTCATTGTAGGTTTCCGTAGGAAGTCGCTGAAGGCAGAGTTGAAGTGCTTACTGACTAAGCCGGACTTGTTCGGAAAACCCGCCAAAAAAAATAATTCAGGCCTGTCGCTCCAGCGTCACCCAATAGCGAGTGCGATAGCGCAGTTGCACCGCCAGGGTTTGCGGCAGAATGGCCAGCAGTTTGTCGGTATCTTCGAGACGGAAAACCCCGGACAGCCGCAAGTGGGCAATATCCGCCGCGCAGGTCAGATAGCCGGGACGGTAACGTCCGACTTCATTAATGAAATCCCCGAGGCGCATGTTGCGGGTGACGATCAGGCCATCCACCCAGGCGCCAGCATCCATGTCCTGCGGCGGTGCCAACTGCGCTCGACTCCGATCGATCAGATAACTCTGCCCGGCCTGCGCCTGAATCGGCAGTCCATCGTCGGCCCGTGGCGAATGGATTGCGACGACGCCGCTGGTGACGCTGAGCCGCGTGCAGTTGGCGTCCTGACGAACAATGAAGCGCGCCGCCACACTTTCGAATACACCGTGACGGCTTTGCACCCGCAATGGTCGATCAAACGAAACCCCTTCACTTGCCCCACCGCACGTCACGACGATCTCGCCGCGAGTCAGTTTGATCAGGCGCTGCTGCGCGGTGTAGTCCAGATCCACCGCGCTGGCGGTGTTGAGCTCCAGGCGCGTGCCATCCGGTAACTGGAAACCGCGTCTCTCGCCCGTGGCGGTGGCGAAGTCGGCGGTCCACTGTTGCCAGCCGATCGCATCCTTGCCCAGCCATGCCGCCGAACCCATCAATAACGCGCCCGACAGCAGCTTCAATGCCTGGCGCCGCCCGAGTCCCTGTGCGCTGTTTTCCAAAGTGTTGAAAGCGACTTGAGCGCCGGGCACCGCGCGCAGATTGCTGCTCAACTCGGCTTGCAGGGACTGCACCCGTTGCCAGGCCAGTTCGTGATCATGGTGCTCGGCCCGCCAGACGTCGCATTGCTGGCGCAGTCTGGAGTTGGCCGCGTTGTTACGCAGACGCAGCAACCAATGGATGGCTTGTTTAACCACCTGCTGATGAGGCGCGCCGCGGCGATTCAGCGCTGAGTTATCCACAGGCATCACGTTTCATACCGCAGCACGTAACAGTGATACAGCGCGTCGGCCACATAACGCTCCACCGAACGCAGGGATAATCCCATGTGTTCGGCGATCTGCTTGTGGGTAAATCCTTCGCACTGGGCCAGCAGAAATGCCTGACGCACTTTCGGCTTCAGGCCTTCAAGCATGCGGGCGATGCTTTCCAGCAATTCGAGCACCAATGCCCGTGCCTCGGCGCTCGGGGTTTCGGCCTCGGGCAAATGGGCGATGGTTTCCAGGTACGCGCGCTCGATTTCCTCACGACGCCAATGGTCGATCACCAGGCCGCGGGCAATGGTTCGTAGAAAAGCGCGGGGGGCCTTGAGCTCCAGGCGTTCGGTTCTTTGCAGCAGCCGGACGAATGTGTCCTGAGCCAGATCCGCCGCATCGGCTGCATTGCCCAATCGCGCACGTAGCCACGTGTTGAGCCACCCGTGATGGCTGCTGTAAAGCGCCTGTACTGCAAACTCAGGTGAAGACATGAACGCGACAGCCCGACGTCACAAATGATAATTAATCGCATTGTCATCAAGGGTCAGAAAATTTGCAACTGCCGTTCATGCAACCCTCACTAAACACTGCGGCGCGGATGCTCTAGCGCGCCGTTCGGCGGTTATCCGACGGGTTTCGTACAAACCCCTAAGATTTCTCCCGCTCGTGCCGACAGACTGGTGAGACATGCGTGCACCAAAGTAGAGCGGCCCAAGAATGCCGTCTGCGCTGTTACATGGAATGTTGCAACCCGGAACGCATCCCCACTTTTTTGCATAAGAAGTCCCATGAAATGAATCTCAAGTTCAGCCATAAAATTCTGCTGGCCGCTTCAGGCGTCGTGGTGTTGGCATTTGCGTTGTTCACTTTGTACAACGACTATCTGCAGCGAAACACCATCCGACAAAACCTCGAGTCTTCCGTTGAACAAGCTGGCGAGCTGACTGCCAGCAGCGTGCAGAACTGGATGAGCGGCCGGGTGCTGGTCCTGGAAAACCTCGCGCAGAACATCGCTCATCAAGGCACCAATGCCGATTTGCCGGGGCTGGTCGATCAACCTGCCCTCACCTCGAACTTCCAGTTCACCTACGTCGGGCAGGCCAATGGTGTGTTCACCCAGCGCCCTGACGCGAAGATGCCGGACGGCTACGATCCGCGTCAGCGCCCCTGGTACAAACAAGCCGTGGTCGCCGACAAGACCATGCTGACCCCGCCTTACATGGCCGCGGTCGGCGGGTTAGTGGTGACCATCGCCATGCCGGTGAAAAAGCAAGGCGAACTGCTGGGCGTCGTCGGCGGCGACTTGAGTCTGGAAACCCTGGTGAAGATCATCAACTCGGTGGACTTCGGTGGCATCGGTCACGCGTTCCTCGTCAGCGCCGACGGTCAGGTGATCGTCAGCCCGGACAAGGATCAGGTGATGAAGAACCTGAAAGACATCTATCCGGGTTCCAGTGTCCGCATCGGCAAAGGCAATCAGGAAGTAGAACTGAACAAGCAAGACCGCATCCTCTCGTTCACGCCGGTGAGTGGTTTGCCAAATGCCGAGTGGTACATCGGTCTGTCGATCGACAAGGCCAAGGCCTACGCACCACTGAGCCAGTTCCGCACCTCGGCGCTGATCGCGATGTTCATCGCCGTGACCGCCATTGCAGTGCTGCTGAGTCTGCTGATCAGCGTGCTGATGCGTCCGCTGACCACGATGGGTCGTGCGATGCAGGATATCGCTCAGGGCGAGGGCGACCTGACCCGTCGTCTGGTGGTAGAAAGCAAAGATGAGTTCGGCAAGTTGGGCGGCTCTTTCAACCAATTCGTGGAGCGGATTCACGCATCGATTTGCGAAGTGTCCTCGGCGACCCGTCAGGTTCATGACCTGTCGCAACGGGTGATGGCGTCGTCCAACGCTTCAATCGTCGGCTCCGACGAACAAAGCGCCCGCACCAACAGTGTGGCTGCGGCGATCAACCAATTGGGCGCCGCCACCCAGGAAATCGCCCGCAACGCCGCCGATGCTTCGCAACACGCCAGCGGCGCGAGCGAGCAGGCCGATGACGGTCGTCAGGTGGTGGAAAAAACTATCTTGGCCATGACCGAGCTGTCGCAGAAAATCAGCCTGTCCTGCACGCAGATCGAAACCCTGAACGCGAGCACCGACAACATCGGGCACATTCTCGATGTGATCAAAGGCATCTCCCAGCAGACCAATTTGCTGGCGCTCAACGCGGCCATCGAAGCGGCCCGCGCCGGTGAGGCCGGTCGTGGTTTTGCGGTGGTGGCGGACGAGGTGCGTAACCTTGCTCATCGCACCCAGGAATCGGCGGAAGAGATCCACAAGATGATCAGCTCGCTGCAGATCGGTTCTCGCGAAGCGGTGACCACGATGAACGCCAGTCAGGTCTCCAGCGAGCAGAGTGTCGAAGTGGCGAACCAGGCCGGCTTGCGACTGGTCAGCGTGACCCAGCGCATCGGCGAAATCGACGGCATGAACCAGTCGGTCGCCGCAGCGACCGAAGAGCAAACCGCCGTGGTGGAAACCCTCAACGTCGACGTCAACCAGATCAACCTGTTGAACCAGCAGAGCGTGGCCAACCTCAATGAAACATTGAAGGATTGCGATGCGCTGTCCCAGCAGGCCAATCGGTTGAAGCAGTTGGTTGATAGTTTCAAGATCTGATTGAGGTCAGTTCTACCGCGTTATCGTTCAATCGCGAGCAGGCTCGCTCCCACATAGAGTTTTCCGTGATCACAACATTTGTGAACGACTGAGAACCCCTGTGGGAGCGAGCCTGCTCGCGATAGCGGTGTACCAGTCACCGCTGAACTGAAGCCTTAAACAAACAGCTTCAACACATTCCCCATCGCATCATCGGCAAACCCCTGAAGGAAATCCTTGAAGCCCGACAGGGCTTGTTCACTGCCCTGAGCCGGTTCGGCGATGATGGTCCAGATTGCCCGCGACTTGTCTGCGCCGATGGATTCCACCCTCATCGCCGCCCACAAATTGCCTATGCCCAAGGTGTTGTAGATGAGTGTCCAGGTCATGTTCAGTGCATGGTCGTCCCGAGAGTTGAGCTGCTCGACCACCAGATGGTTCTCGTCCTTGAAGAATTTCTTGCGCAGTGACGACACGCCTTCGCCCGTCATCTCGATGTGCGACAGCGCCGGAATGAATCGATCGAAGCCGGCAAAGTTACCGACCACCGCCCAGACCTGTGCCGCATCGGCCGGTACATCCACCGAAGACACAACGTGGCAGCCGTGAGGATTTTTGATCAGGGTATCGGGTTGCAGAGTATTCATGGTTTTGCTCCGTGCAGGGTCAGGGTGAATCAGATGAAGTTGATTTCTTTGAGGTAGTCGCAGCCGCGCCGCAGCAGCGCCGGGGATTTTTCCGGGTAGTGCGCGCCCATCTGCCGCACGCCGGCCTGGGCGTTGTCGTGGCCGATCATCGAGATGTCACCGATGTCTTCCTCGAAGCCGTTGAGGTAGAAACCCAGCACGCCAAACAGCGCGTTTTCGCTATCGACGCGGTTCAGTTGCTGCTGCCAGTCGGCGACGCTGACCATGGCGAATTCCCGACCGGTCTCGCGAAATGGCGCCACGTAGGCGTCCCAGCTCAGGGGCTCGGGATTGTGCAGGTTGAACACGGCTTTTTCGGCCTGGTAACGGCTGGCGTGGAAGGCGATGAAACGGGCGAGGAAATCCACCGGCATCAGGTCGAAATTCAGCGCCAGTTCCGGCACCTGGCCGAGCTGGATCGAGCCCTTGAGCATCAGCATCAAGCGATTCTTGTGGGGCTGGCAGACGCCAGTGAGGCTGTTGAAACTGATGTTGCCGGGGCGATAAAGATTGACCCGCACCCCACGCTCCCGCGCCCGTTCGAGGATACGCTCGCCGACCCATTTGGACAGGTTGTAGCCATTCTTGATGTAGATCGGCGGTGTCTGCGCGGCGGGCAACTCCAGCACCCGGCCATCGTCGGAAATCGTGCTGGACGCCGAGAGCGTCGAGACGAAGTTGAAGATCTTCTTGCTGCGCCCTTCACACAGGCGCAGGCACTCGAAAATCGGCTCGACGTTATCCCGCGCCAACGACTCGTAATCGAGGACGTGATTGACGTTGGCGGCGTTGTGCACCAGCGCGCCGAAGGTGCGGTCAATGCGCGCGTAAACGTCGTCCGGCAAACCCAATTGCGGTTGGGTGATGTCGGCGGCGTAAACGCTGACCCGGCTCAGGTCCAGGTGGGTGAGACGGTTATCCCGCAGGGCCTGGGCGAAACGTTCGGCCGCGCTTTGTCCGCCGGACTCACGCACCAGGCACGCGACCTCGGTGGCGCCCCAGGCCAGCAAAGCCTCGACGATGTGTACCCCGAGAAAGCTGTTGGCGCCGGTCACCAGCACTTTATGCACATCACCGCACTGGCTGACCGGCAGCGGATCGAGGTTGAGTTCGGCTTCGGCATCGATGAAGGCCTGGGGGCTGAGTGTCGAAGCTGCGCTTTGCTCGGGGCCATCGAGCAGCTTGGCGAGGGTCAGCAACGTGGGCGCTTCGATGAAGCGATTGATCGACAGGCTGCGACCGAACACCTGGCGGATGCTCAGCAGCAGCTGCGACAGCAGAATCGAATGCCCGCCCAGGTTGAAGAAGCTTTCATCGGTGGCAATCTCCTCGACCGGCAGCTCAAGCAACTCGGACCACAGCTGGCGCAACTGCATCTGCAACGGGGTCTGCGGCTGGCGCCGCTGACTGGCGACCTGGACCTGTCCCGATGTCGCGAGCAGAGCCCGGCGATCGACCTTGCCGTTACTGGTGAAGGGCAGGCGTGGCAGTTCAATGTAGGCGCTGGGGTGCATGTAACCGGGCAGCGCGTTTTGCACATGCTCGCACAAGGCCGAAAGGGCGGTACCGGGCCGGTCCTCCCTAGGGTGAACCAGATACGCGAGGATGCGCCGCCGCTCATCGATCACCACCGCCACCTGACGAAACAGATGGCTGTCGCGCAGGCACTGCTCGATTTCCTCGGGCTCGACCCGAAAGCCTCGGATCTTCACCTGGTTATCACGACGGCCACTCAGCTCGATCCCGTCGTCGGTCCACTGGCCGATATCGCCGGTGCGATAAACCCGCAACGCCTGCCCGTTGGGCAGCGTCAGGTTTAGGTAGCGCGCCGCCGTCAGCGCTGGGTCGTTCAGATAACCCAGGCCGACACCTGGCCCGGCGATGTACAGCTCGCCGGGTGTGCCTTGAGGCACTGGTTGCAGTTGCTCATCCAGAATCAATACCCGGCCATTGGCGATGGGGATGCCGAGGTTGCGATTGCTATCGCCGATGCAAAATTGCCGCGTGGTGGCCAACACCGTGGTTTCGGTCGGGCCATAAATATTGTGGAATCGGCATTGCGGTGCGAGCTGCGCGATCACGAACGGCTCGCAGACATCGCCACCGGTAATCAAGTGCTCAAGGCCCAGCGGAGCTTGCAGCGGCATGACGCTCAGCAGCGCCGGTGGCAGGAAGGCGTGGGTCACTTGCTGCCCGCCAATCAACTCGACCAATTGCTGTGGATCGCGGCGCTGGTCGTCGCTGGGCACCACCAGTCGCGCGCCTTGGATAAAGGTCGGCAGGATATCCAGCAGCGACGCGTCGAAATTGATGGTGGAAAACTGCAACGACCGACTACTGCGCTGTAACCCGACATGGTCGGCGTACCAGGCACAGAAATGGCTGAGGTTGCGATGGCTGAGCAACACGCCTTTGGGCTGGCCGGTGGTGCCGGAGGTGTAGATCGCCACGGCCGGTTCGTCGATGTTCACCGTGCGGCGGATCAGCGAGGCCGGGAGGCCGGGCTTGGGCGAAGGCAGACGGCGAATGTCCAGCATCGGCAGCGAGACGTCGCCCAACTCGCTGGCGCCGTCGTGCAACAGCAGGTCTGCGTTGGCGTTTTCCAGAATGAAGCGCCGACGTTGTGCCGGATGCTGCGGGTCCAGCGGCAGGTACACCGCGCCGCAACCCAGCACCGCCAGAATCGCCGCGTACAGTTGCAGCGACTTGGGCAGGCACACGCCGATCACCACCGGGCGGTCGGTTACGCCGCGATGGCGCAGCATGTCCAGCATCGGTTGTTGCAAGCTCAACGCCAGGCTGCGCAAGGCCTTGTAGTGGACAAGCGAGTCCTCGATCCATAAAGCCGGCCGCGTTGCGTCAGCGAGCATGCGCTGCTCAATGCTGTGCATCACCGGCACTTGGGCGGCGGCCAGCAGCCACGGCACCGCAGGCGCATTGAGGCGGTGTTCGAAGGCCAGCATCTCCAGTGCATCTAGCCCATGCAATAGTGGGTCGGCAGCGCCGACCTCTGCCGTGGGCCAATGATCGAAACAGGCCTCATCCCGGGAAAACTGGCTGACCAGCCGTGCGCCGCTTTCGACTACTACTGCCAGTGTGCGCAGGCGCAGGGACTGGCCGTTGCCGCAGCTTTCAGGAGCGATAACCTGCCGCCATAACAGTCGCTGCGTACCGTCGCGAAAAACCACCACCGGCTGCGGCAACATCTCATCCGGCAGGGCATCAAGTGCCACGCGTACCTCCAGGCGAGAGCGGGCCTGGAGGGCGCAAGGCGCCGTCCCGTCATCGATTAACAAATCCACCGGACCGTGACTGGCCGGCGATTCAATACGCACGACACCATGGCCGTGCAGTTCAAGTTCAAGGGCCAGTTCGGCCATTGCCTGGCTGCTGCCAGACACTGCAATTTCAAGGCGTCTCATGGACGGATCCTCAGGGGGTCAGGTAGTCGGCCAGGGCGTCGCGCACGCAGGGGGAGGCGAGCATCGAACTGCTGCGAAAGAAGCGCGTGATGTTGCCCACCAGCGGATGAAATCGGTTGATGGGGTAGGCCAGCGCACTGGCGTCCTCACGCAGCGACTGGCGTACCGATTCATCGACGGACAGGTGAGCGATCAGCTCGAAATCGAACGCCCGCTGCAGATCGCTCGCCAAGTACTGGGCGATGAAACCCGGCATCAAGCGCGCTATCGCTTGGCGGTCCTCTTCGGGGGCGGTGCTCCAGTAAATCTGCACCAGCCGCGTCCAGAAACCGGCGTGACGTCCCTCATCCATAAGGTGGTCGGCCATCAAACCCTTGATCGAAGCCTTGACCGAATCGTCCCGGGCGAAGGCCGCCACTTCATTGGTCACGGTGTTTTCGGCAATGGCGATGCAGATCAGCTCTACGGCGCTGAGCAGGTGCTTCGGTGCCTGGGCCAGCGTCGCCGGTATCGCGCGGCTGAGTTCGATCTGCATGGGCAACGGGATCGGTGCGATGCCGGTCATGTCGATGGTCTGCTGCATGAAGTCCATCGCCACCAGTGCGTGGTAATCCTCGTCTACCACGACCGTCATCGCGTCGTAGCGGCAGGCGAACGGGAACTCAATGCCGAAGTTGTTCTTGGCGATGCGGCGGGCGGTGTTGTCCACCAGCTCGGTCTCGAAAATCACCACGTCGTTGATGAACTTGTAGAGGCTCTGCACCAGCACAAAGTCGCGCAGCTGCGGGCAGTGGCTGAGAAAGGTCTGGCTGTGGACCAGGGGTTGGCGGCTCATGGGGAAGATCAGTTTGTCGTCGTCTTCGAGCCGGCGCCGTGGCCTGGTGCGGATCGTGGCGCGGCTTTCCCAGGCGTCAGCGAAGGATTGGTAGTGGACGGCGTTCATGGCGTCACCTGCGCAACCGGTTGGGCCATGCTCTGGCGCAGGCCGTCCCACAGGGCGGCGCGGCTTTGGACGGCGGCGAGCGCGGCGGCCAGAACTTCGGTTTCGCGCTGCGGGTCGCCATCGATCAGCCGTGCCAGCAGTTTTTCCGCCGCCGGGCCGTGGTCTTCGGAATCGACTTCGATGTGCCGTTGCAGGTAATAACGAAACGTCGGGGCTTGATCCAGGCCAATGCCCCAAGCATCCAGCATGCGCTGGAACATTTGCGGAATGACGCTCTCGCGACCATGCACAAACGCGGCAGCCACGCTGTGCGCCGGGGCGTGCAGGGCGGTGTGCAGGGTCTGGCGGACGAACTCTGCCGCCGCCGGTTCGACCTCGACACTGTCCAGCGCGGTCTGGGGGCTTACGCCTTCCTGCTGCAGCGTAATGAATCGCTCAATGGCCCGGGTGTCCGCGCCGACTTCACGCATGGCGTCCAGATACAATTCGAAGTGACTGCAAAACCCTGCCCCGGGGCGGTCATCCGACTCCTCGCCCAGCACGATTTCGTTGATCAGGCGTGCAGCTTGCGGGTCCGCCGGCGGCAGCCAGGGCAGATGGACGCAAGTGAGTTCACGTTGCAGCCGTTTGGTCAGCGACATGAAGTCCCACACGGCGAAAACATGGCTTTCCATAAAACGGCGCAATAAGTTAATTGATGTTATTTCGGAAAAAACCGGGTGTTGGCCAAGTTCGCGTTTTTTCAGAAAAAGTTGTTCGCTGGTCGGTTGCATTGGAACGTCCTCATCAATGATGTTCTCGGCAAGGAATCCCGCTCTTTTATAAAGATGAGCGGGTGCCTGAACCGAAGTCCATGTAATACATAAGTTACTTAAGTGTTCGCTTTGAATGCGTTGTGTCGCTCTGTAAGCCTTGCTCTTTAAGCCTTTTAATAAATCAGAAACGGTCGATAACGGTTCGACTAAGAAAAAACTAATACACGAAACAAGTAGGCGGCAAGCATTTTTTTATTTTTTTAAAGTTGAGTGTTTATTGGGCGCGAGGAAGTTTATTAAAACTTCTAATGTAAGTTTTATTTGGACGAAGAGGCCCCTTCCGATGGTATTCATCAGAATTTAATAGTTTGAGTGAATGCCTCACTCGGGGCGCTTCAGGGAGCAGGGAATCAAGAAGTTTATGTTTTATGGGAGGGACGTCGGTCGGACCTCCGATCATCCCGCCTGTTGGGCGACGCTCCTTGCGTAATGGCTTCGATTCGCCTGGTTTACAGTCAGGCGCTGACTTCTTTTGGTCTGTTTGAATCGACAAATGCAAGAGTGAGCCTAAATCAATGGCAGTGCCATTGAACTGATGGCGGCGAGAGAGGCGGCCACGGCCGAACGCCGCGCCAGGCAGGTGCGAATAGGAAGGGGAAGGAGGAACGATAGGTAAGAAAGTGATACGCCGGCCAGGTTGCCGGCGAGCGATTAACGTTTTAGCTGTTGATCCAGATACCGCCGCATGGTGGCGGAGGCTTTTTCCAGGTGCTGCTCCAGCAAGGCAACCGCTTTATCGATGTCTTTGGCCCTCGCGGCCTCGAGCAGTGCGCGGTGGTCGTCTTGGGTGAGTTTACCCAGCCCCATGGACGACAGATGAAAGCGCAGGAAGCGCTCTTCTTCATTGAGCTCTCGTTCGATCAGGCCCAAAAGCTTGCGGTTAGGTGCCTTGTGGTAAAGCGACATGTGAAACAGCCGATTGAGCTTGCCGATCTCGGCGTAATCGGTTTGCGCTTCCAGTTGCTCGATATATTGGGCCGCCCGCGCCAGGTCGCTGTCATCAAGCAGCGGAATGGACAGGCGCAAAGCGAATGACTCCAGCACCGAGCGCAAGGCGTAGGTCTCGACCGCATCGTTGTCGATCAGCGGGGCCACCACGGCGCCTTTGTGCGGGACCACATTAAGCAGTGATTGCGCTTCCAACTGGCGCAATGCCTCGCGCACCGGCATGCGGCTTACGCCGAACAGGTCCGCCAGTTCCTGCTGGCGCAGGGCGGTACTGCGCGGCAGGCGTCCGTCCAGGATGGCCGCGCGCAGGGTTTCTTCGATCACCGAGCGTGCCAGATGAGCGGGAATCGGCCCGTTGACCTTGATACTGCTGAGAGGGCTAGGCTTCTGTGTCACAACAAACGCACCCTGATTGGCTGATAAATTCTGGATCCAAATGGACCCTAGTGACTGGCTGACAGGTTGTCAAACGGGCAAAAGATCGCATTACCTTAAAGTCTAGCGTGCCGACGGTGATCTCACCGTGCCATTGTCTTTTACCGGGCTAACCTGCACCATCAACCGACTTCCACCTGCCTACCCTGGATGCCTCGCATTGGCGGTACGTTTCGCGATCCCTCGGACTTTGCGCTGGCTAGGCTGCGCACTGCTGCTGGCCGGCGCCATGCTGGGCGGGCTGCATGCCGATTGGGATTTTTCGCTGATCAGCCGTCGCGCGCAGGCGTTGTACGGGCCTTTGGGTGAAGGGCAGCAGCGCATCGATGCCTGGCAGCAGTTGCTGGCCACGCAGAAGCAGATTGGCGAGCTGGAACAGCTCAACGTGGTCAACCGGTTCTTCAACAAGCAGATGCGCTACGAAGAAGACATCGACCTGTGGCACGAGGTCGATTATTGGGAAACGCCGATCGAAGGCTTATGGAAAGGCGCCGGCGACTGCGAAGACTACGCCATCGCCAAGTATTTCAGCCTGCGCCATCTCGGTGTCTCCAGTGACAAGCTGCGCATCACCTACGTCAAGGCTTTGCGCCTGAACCGCGCGCACATGGTCCTGACCTACTATTCGAGCCCCGAGGCCATGCCGTTGGTGCTCGACAGCCTGATCGACGCGATCAAGCCTGCCAGCCAGCGAACCGATTTGCTGCCGGTCTACTCTTTCAATGCCGAAGGGTTGTGGTTGCCGGGTGCCAAAGGCAACAAAAAGGTCGGAGACACCAAACGCCTGTCCCGCTGGCAGGATGTGTTGAAGAAAATGCAGGCCGAAGGTTTTCCGGTCGAGACGACTAACTAGGAGCACGCGCTCAGATGTCTTTGTTCAAACAGCTGTTGATCGCTATCTGTCTGTTCCTGGTGGTCGCCTTCACCGGCAGCTTCATGGTCAGTCTGGAAAGCTCGCGTACCCAGTACGTCAACCAGTTGCGCTCCCATGCCCAGGATGCCGCGACAGCATTGGCGCTGTCCCTGACGCCGAACATCGATGACCCGGCGATGGTCGAGCTGCTGGTCAGTTCGATCTTCGACAGCGGTTATTACGCGAGCATCCGTGTGGTCGATCTGGCCAACGACAAGACAATTGTCGAGCGCAGCGGCATCCCGGCGGTCACCAGCGTGCCGGACTGGTTCGTCAGGCTGATCGGCCTGGAACCGGCCGGTGGCGACGCGCTTGTCAGCCGTGGCTGGGAGCAGGCCGCGCGGGTCGAGGTGGTCAGCCATCCGATGTTCGCGTTGGCCAAGTTGTGGCAGAGCGCGTTGGGCAGCCTCGGCTGGTTGCTGATCTGCGGCGCGGTGAGTGCGGTGCTGGGCGCGCTGTTGCTGCGCCGGCAACTGAAGCCGCTGGATTACATGGTCAAGCAATCCCACGCCATTGCTCGCCGCGAATTCCTCAGCCTGCCGGAACTGCCGCGCACCCCGGAACTGCGGCGGGTGGTGCAGGCCATGAACCAGATGGTCGAGAAGCTCAAGGCGCTGTTCCAGGAACAGGCTGAACGCAGTGAAAAACTGCGGGCCGAGTCCTATCAGGACAACCTGACCGGCCTGGCCAACCGGCGCTATTTCGAAATGCAATTGAACGCGCGAGTAAGCAATGCCGAGCAGGCCAGTTCCGGCTATTTGCTGCTGCTGCGGGTCAAGGACCTGGCTGGTTTGAACCAGCGGCTGGGTGGTCAGCGCACCGATGAGTTGTTGAAAGCGGTGGGCGAGCAGTTGTCCCGGGAGTGCGCCAAGTACCCGGAAACCCAGAACCTCGTCACGCGCATTCGTGGCGGTGAATTCGCCGTGCTGGCGCCGGGGCTGGTGCGCGAAGAAGCGCTGCAACTGGCGAGTAACCTCGACAGCGCCTTGGCGAGCCTGCATGCGACGGGTGCCACGGACGTGGCGTCGGTGGCCTCGATCGGGCTGGCGCCGTTTGCCCATGGCGACTCGCCGCAAGCAGTGATCGGGTTGGCGGATCAGGCGTTGGCCCAGGCGGAAAGTCAGGGCGAACCAAGCTGGGCGTGCCTCGATCACAGTGCATCGGCCCGGGTTGGCGATGACCACCATGCCTGGCACACCTTGCTGGATCAGGCGTTGGATCAGCAGCGTTTCGAGCTGTACTTCCAGCCGGTGGTGGCCAGCCACGACACGCAAGTGGTGCTGCATTACAAAGTGCTATCGCGCCTGCTCGATGAGCAGGACCAGACCATTCCCGCCGGGCGTTTCCTGCCGTGGCTCGAGCGTTTCGGCTGGACTGCGCGTCTGGACCGTTTGATGCTGGAGCTGGTGCTTGAGCAGATGGCCGAGCATGAAGAGTCGCTGGCACTGAACCTGTCTTCGGCAACGCTGGCGGATCCGCAGGCGCTGAACAAAGTGTTCGAGATTCTGCGTCAGCATTCGAATCTCGGGGAACGACTGACCCTGGAAATCGGCGAAGAGCAATTGCCTGAACAAGCGGTGCTGGAACAGCTGACGCGGCGTTTGCGCGAACTTGGGTTCTCGCTGAGTCTGCAACGATTTGGTGGGCGCTTCAGCATGATCGGCAACCTGGCGCGGCTGGGGTTGGCGTATCTGAAGATCGACGGCAGTTACATCCGGGCGATTGATCAGGAGAGCGACAAGCGTCTGTTCATCGAGGCGATTCAGCGGGCGGCGCATAGCATTGATTTGCCGCTGATTGCCGAGCGGGTCGAGACCGAAGGGGAGTTGGCGGTGATTCGTGAGATGGGGTTGTATGGGGTTCAGGGGCAGTTGTTTGGTGAGCCTAAGCCTTGGCAGTAGCCCACTGATCGTTCCCACGCTCTGCGTGGGAATGAAGCCTGTGACGCTCCGCGTCACAACGGTGTCAGGCGCAACGTCGGCGGTGGGGCTGGAACGCGGAGCGTCCCTTGAGGCATTCCCACGCAGAGCGTGGGAACGATTACCGCTAGCAAAGTCCTAGGAGATTTCCTTCAAGTTGTAGCGGTTTTGGTGAACTTGTTTTGGCCAAAACTCAGGGCTAGTCTGGCTTTGTCACTGAATAATCGGTGACACGGACGTGCAAGTCCGACCAAACTGTTTAGGTAGCGTGCTGCCATTCCTCTCAATGAGCATTTCGATGTTCACTGCTTTATGGCGGCTGCGCGCAGGAGATCCTCGGATCTGCTGGGTGTCCTAAACAGTCCCGGTCTTGCACACCTGCGCACGGCCGCCACCCTATTCGCGTGCAAGCGAACGGTGACGGCTCCAACTTACTGTTTAGGGTATTTCTTATGTTCAAAGTAACTCCAAATCCGCCTGAGCCCCGCAAAGGCCGCCTCTTCACCGTCTCCCCCGACATCGACACCGAAGCCCTTCTGGCCAACGCCTCCGAAGACTTGCTGTCCATCAGCGCCATCGCCGCTGACCTGGCGGACGATGTGGAAGGCTCACGGCGTTCAGTCGCCCTGGCGCTCAGCCGTTTGGCCGATGGCGTGCAGTTATTGGTGGAACGGGCGCTGGATCACCTTGAATCGCCGCAGCTGCAGGCTCGGGCCGAGGTTTAGCGTGAGGTAGCACAGATGATCGTTCCCACGCTCTGCGTGGGAATGCAGCCCGTGACGCTCCGCGTCACAATGGTGCCAGGCGCAACGTCGGCGGTGGGGCTGGAACGCGGAGCGTCCCTTGAGGCATTCCCACGCAGAGCGTGGGAACGATCGGCGTCGGGCGTTAGATCAACCCCGTCTCATCATCATCGATCAATTGGCTCAACCCGCCCAACGCTTCACGGGCCTGGGTCCGGTCCATCAGCTTGGCCTGCGCGGCCGGCGGCAGGTCGGTAACGCGGATCACGCCTTTTTGGGTCAGCACCTGAATCAAGTCGTCGAGTACCCGGATCATTTCCAGGTCGCTCTGCTTGAGCTGCTTGAGGCTGGTCTCAACCACTTCGTGGGCAAACCAGGCCTGGATTTCATGGTGGTCGGCCGGCAGCGTTTCCGTGGCCTCGGCGTAGGCCGTGGCTTCCACGCGCACTAACTGACCTTGCGCATCGCGTTGCACGTAAAACATTGAGCATCCCTCGGAAATGGACCAGCGTCATGCTGTCAGCAGCATAGGCCAACGCAGGCGAGTATGCGGTGCGACGACGAAATCGTCACCCGTGAGGTGGGCGCAAACGTGACGGCCGCCCGGTTTGGGCGGCCGTCAGCCTGCTGATCAGCTGTTGTTGTGATCGACCTTGATGGTCGGGTCACTGCCGGCGATCAACGAGTTGATGCTGGCGCTGGACCAATTGTTGCCTTCCAGTTTGATCGTCACGTCCGGGGCGGCCGCTGCGGCATCGGCGCCGTTGAACTTGCCGCCAGAACTGACTTGCAGGGACGACACACCATCCACCGTGGTGATCTTCAAGAAGTTATCAATGGTGCTGCCGGTTTCGCCCTGCAACAGATCACGCAGGTCGATGCGGTCGCCTTCGCTGGCCTTGAAGTCCTTGATCACGTCGCTGCCGGTATCGCCAGCCTTCCAGATGAAGGTGTCGGCACCCGAACCGCCAATCAGGATGTCGTTGCCTTGACCACCGATCAACGAGTCATTGCCGCTGCCACCCAGCAGAATGTCATTGCCCTTGCCGCCGTCGAGGAGGTCGTTGCCACCCTGGCCGAAGAGAATGTCGTTGCCCGCGCCACCCAGCAGCGTGTCGTTACCGTCGTGGGCGCCAGACACGTCGAACGCGGTGTAGTGCTCGGTAATGTACTGGTGCACGTTGCTGGTGGTGACTTTGCTGGCGTCGACGCCGGTCTGCTGGGCCACGAACGCCTGCATGGCCTGATAACCCTCACCGGCAACGCCGTTGAAGCTCACCAGATCGCCGAACAGCAGGTCGTTGCCGTCGCCGCCGCTGACCGTGTCGGCACCCGGCATCGTCGCTTCGGTATGGCCGATGATCGAGTTGGCCAGGTCTTTCGGGTCGATGTTGGTTTGTGGCGTTTGATCCGAATCGTACGGCTTGAGGTCGCCGAGGGTGACGTCTGTGTTCAGGCCGATCGCTTCCACCGTCGACACGTTGCTCAGCAATGTGAAGCCGCTGGAGGAGTTGTCGATGGCGGTGGAATCGGTGCTGTAGCCGGTGCCATCGCGATAGGACAGTTCGTACGTGCCGTTACCCTCGGCATGGAGGGTGCCCAGTTCAGAACTGTGCCAGTTGCCCTTTTTATTCTGAGTCAGCAGCGTGACGTTGCCGGCGCTGTCGATGGTCAGGTAGTGAGTGCTGTCCAGATCAACGGAATAAGTCTGCCCCAACTTGTAATTGGAGGTGGTGATGACGTCATCGAGCCTCACATTGCCGAACAAGGTCGGGTTGGTTTGCTCGCCACCCTGGTAGTAGGTCGGCTTGCCGTCGGTGATGAAGTACGTGAGGTTCTTCGCTCCGGTGTTGGCCATCGCATCGGCACTCTGGAACCAGTTGGCCGTGGTTTTGAACACGTCCTCGTAGTTGGTGCCGCCGCCGGACGACATCGAGTCCAGCACGGATTTGAGCAAGGTCAGGGCATTCGGGTCGTTCAGGTTCACCGACACCGACTTGTTGACCTGGTTATCGAAGTCCGCCAGGAAGATGTTCACCGTCCCGGAGTTGCCGCCCATGCTTTGCTTGAGGGTGTTGAACACCGCGGTCAGCGAATCCTTGGCGGCGCTGATCGAAGAAGGGCTCATGCTACCCGAGCTGTCGACCATGAAGGCGATGTTGTAGTTGGTGCCCGGCACCACGGTCAGCCCGCCGATATCGGCGACCATGATGTCGTTGCCGTCGGTGCCGGTGATGGTGTCGTCGGCCGCTGTGGCGGTGGTGGCGTTGTAAACCGCCGGGTACACCGTGACCGGGATCTGCGCGGTACTCGGTGCCGAACCGCCATGGGCTTCGGTGGATGTCGATGTCACGGTCAGGGTGAACTGGCCGTTGTAGTACGGCGGCGGGGTGACGGTCAGCGTGCCGAGGTTCCAGCCGGTGACGTTGGCTTCACCGTTGGTGGTGGTGAAGGTGTGGCCCGCGCCATCGCTGAGCACCGAGCCCTCCGGTATGCCGCTGATCTTCACGCTCAGGCTTTCAGAGCCGTCGGTGTCGGTAAGCGCCGTTTTGATCGCGGACAGGTGAACGCTGGTGCCTTCGGCGCCTTCGTTGAGTTTGTAGCCGTCGTAGTAGCCTTCGCCATTGGTGCCGTGCAGGTCGGACACTGTCACGCCAGAAGCGGCCAGATCCGCCACGCCGGTGTACAGCGGCACGCCGGCACTGCTCAGGTCGACCGCCGCACCGCCATTGACCGACAGGTTGACGTCATAGCTGCCCGGGCCGCTCTGGTTGTGGTGGTAGATGTCCAGGGTGTAATAACCGCTGGTGGTCGGGATGAACGAACCGTTCAGGTTACCGCCCGCGCCCCAAGTGATTGCGGCCACGTTTTTACCGCCGATGGTCACCAACAGGCTGTCGTCACCGGTACCGCTGAAGGTGTACGTCTTGCCGGCTTCGAGGTAAATCAGGCCCGACGTTTTCGACGCCGTGCCGGCCGTGACACCACCATTGGACTGCACGTTGGTCACGGTGCTGCTGGAGTTCGGTGTGCCCGCGCCGTCGATGACCGATTTCAGCGTGCCGGAAGACGCGCCGCTGCCATCGGTGCCAAGGCCCGGCAGACCGGTCCAGACTTCCCTGATCAGCCCGGTGGACTTGACGCTGTTGTCCGCGACGCTCAGGGACGGCGCGTCGGCAACCGGCGTGATGTCGATTTTCACCGTGCCGGTGTTGCCCAGCAGTTGACCGTCGGTTGGCTGGAACTTGATCTGTGCGTAGTCCGCCTGTTTGTTGCCCACGCCGCTGCCGCCGTAGCCATCGACGCCCGATTCGTTGGCATCTGGCGTGAAGCGCAACTTGCCGGCGTCGATGTCGGCCTTGCTGAAGGTCTGGTTGGTCGCCACGTCTTTCCAGGTCGCACCGTCCAGGTACTGCAACTTGCCGTCGCCCGGCAGTTGAGTGATTTTCACCCCCAGGTTGGCGGTTGCGCTGTCGACATCGCTGACGCCGAAGGTCGACCAGCCGAGAATCAGCGGGGTGTCTTCGGTGCCGGTGACGTTAACCGGTGCGGCGGTCGGCGCGTCGTTCACGGCCACCACGTTGACGGTGGTGGTCGCGGTGTTGGAGTAGTTGCTGCCATCGGTCACCGTCACGGTGATGATCCGTGGCACGGTGCTCGGATCTTCACTGCTGTTGGTGAAGCTGATGTTTTTGATCTGCTGCATGTAGTCGGCCAGCGTCGCGTTACCCGACAGAGTCAGGGTGACGGTGCCGTCCTGGCTGTTAGCGTTGATGCTGATGCCATTGACGCTGTTGCCCAGGTTCAGCGCATCGCCCGGCTGACGGTTGGTCAGCACGATGGTCGCGCCGGTCAGCATCGTGCTGTCCGGGTCGGTGATGCTCAGGTCGGTGTCGCCGATCGAGACGCCCTGGCCGGCGGTGCCTTCGGTGAAGGTCACGTTGTAGTTGGCCCCGGTGGCGCCGCTGGAGTTATTGGCATCCAGGTCGAGGACCGGCGCGGCATCGTTGTCGATGATCGAAGTGCTGACACTGCCGTTGGTGGTGCTGACCGCGAGATTTTCGAAGTTGCCCCCGGTGGCCGAGTCGATCTTGACCACGAAGTTCTCGGTGCCTTCGGTGAGCTTGTCGTCCAGCGTCGCGACGTTGAAGCTCGCGCTGCTGGCGCCCGCCGGGATTTTCACGGTGTACACGCCGGTGAAGTCCGAACCGTCGGCGGCAGTACCGCTGTAGACGATTTTCAGGGTTACTTCGGTCTGCGCCGGGTGAGTCAGGCTGACGGTGTAGCTGGCGGTCTGGCCTTCGGTGACCGAGGTGCTGCCGCTGATGCTGACTTCGGTTTTGTCGATCGTGTCGGTGACAGTCGTGACCGCAGCAGTATTGCTGGTGACCAGGTTTTCGAAGTTGCCGCCGGTGGCGCCAGTGATGGTTGCTTCGACGGTGCCGGCGTCTTTGTAGACGTCGTCCTTCGGCGCATCGACAGTCACGGTGCCAGTGGTTTTGCCGGCGTCGATGGTGATCACGGCGCCATTGCTCAGGGTCACGGTGACCGGTGTGCTGGCGGCGTTGGTCAGGGTCGCGGTGTAGGTGATCTGGCCGCCTTCATCCACAGCGCCAGTGGCAGTCAGCGACAGGTTGGTGGTGTCCTGGGTGTCAGTCACCGAGGTGTCCGCCGATTTGCCGTCGACTTCCAGTTTCTCGTAGTTGCCGCCTTTGGCATCGTCGATCTTCACGCTCAGCGAACCACCACCAGTCAGGGCATCGTTTGGCGCGGTGAAATTCACGCTGGCGCTGCTCGAGCCGATCGGGATGGTGATGGTCTGGCCGTTGGACAGGGTCACAACGACCGGCGAACCGGTGACTGGTGCGCTGACGGACGCGGTGTAAACCACGGTACCGCCTTCAGCCACAGCGCTGGTCGCAGTGAGGTTCACCGTCGAAGTATCGATGGTGTCAGTCACGTCAGTGACCGCAGCCGCCGGATTGGTCGCCAGGTTTTCAAAGTTGCCGCCTGCGGCGTCCTTGATCGTGACTTCAACCTGGCCGGCATCTTTGTAGACGTCGTCTTTTGGCGCATCAACGGTCACGGAACCGGTGGTCGCACCGGCGGCGATGGTGATGATCGCGCCGTTGCTCAGGGTGACGGTCACTGGCGTGCCGGGGGCGTTGGTCAAGGTGGCGGTGTAAACGATGGAGCCGCCTTCAGCGACCGAATCCGTAGCGCTGAGGCTGAGGGTCGTGGTTTCCGGAGTATCGGTCACCGAGGTGTCCGCCGACTTGCCGTCGACTTCCAGTTTCTCGTAGTTGCCGCCCTTGGCATCGTCGATCTTGACGCTTAGCGAACCGCCACCGGCCAACGCATCGTTCGGCGCGGTGAAGTTGACGCTGGCGCTGCTCGAGCCGACCGGGATGGTGATGGTCTGGCCGTTGGACAGGGTGACAACCACCGGCGAGCCGGTAACTGGAGCAGACACCGAAGCGGTGTAAACCACGGTCTCGCCTTCAGCGACGCTCGAAGTGGCAGTCAGCGAAACGGTGCTGGTATCTATGGTGTCATTGACGGTGGTTACCGCCGGTGTATCGCTGGCCACCAGGTTCTCGAAATTGCCGCCGGTCGCACCTTTGATCGTCGCTTCGACGGTACCGGCGTCTTTGTAGACATCGTCTTTCGGCGCATCGACAGTCACGGAGCCGGTGGTTTTGCCCGCTTCGATAGTGATCACGGCGCCGTTCGACAGCGTCACGGTCACTGGTGTGCCGGCCGCATTGGTCAGGGTTGCCGTGTAGGTGATCTGGCCGCCTTCATCCACGGCACCGGTCGCAGTCAGCGACAGGTTGGTGGTGTCAGCGGTGTCGGTAACCGAGGTGTCGGCTGATTTGCCGTCGACTTCCAGCTTCTCGTAGTTGCCGCCTTTGGCATCGTCGATCTTGACGCTTAGGGAGGTGCCACCGGCCAACGTATCGTTCGGCGCAGTGAAGTTGACGCTGGCGCTGCTCGAGCCAACCGGAATGGTGATGGTCTGGCCGTTGGACAGGGTGACAACCACCGGCGAACCGGTGACCGGTGCGCTGACGGACGCGGTGTAAACCACGGTGCCGCCTTCGGCGACGGTAGACGTCGCGGTCAGGTTCACGGTTGAGGTGTCGAGGGTATCGGTCACATCGGTAACCGCAGCCGCCGGGTTGGTCACCAGGTTCTCAAAATTGCCGCCTGCGGCATCCTTGATGGTGACTTCGACCTGGCCGGCGTCTTTGTAGACGTCGTCCTTCGGCGCATCGACGGTCACGCTGCCGGTGGTTGCGCCAGCGGCGATGGTGATCACTGCACCGTTCGACAGGGTCACGGTGACCGGCGTGCCGGCCGCATTGGTCAGGGTCGCGGTGTAAACGATCGAGCCGCCTTCAGCCACCGAGTCAGTGGCGGTCAGCGACAGGTTGGTGGTGTCCGGGGTATCAGTCACCGATGTATCCGCCGACTTACCGTCGACTTCCAGTTTCTCGTAGTTACCGCCTTTGGCATCGTCGATCTTGACGCTCAGCGAGTTGCCACCAGCCAGGGCATCGTTTGGTGCGGTGAAGTTCACGCTGGCGCTGCTCGACCCGACCGGAATGGTGATGGTTTGGCCGTTGGACAGGGTGACAACGACCGGCGAACCGGTGACCGGTGCGCTGACGGACGCGGTGTAAACCACGGTGCCGCCTTCGGCGACGGTAGACGTCGCGGTCAGGTTGACCGTCGAAGTGTCGATGGTATCGGTGACGTCGGTAACCGCAGCCGCCGAGTTGGTCACCAGGTTCTCAAAATTGCCTCCTGCGGCATCCTTGATCGTCACTTCGATTTGGCCGGCGTCCTTGTAGACGTCGTCCTTAGGCGCATCGACGGTTACAGAACCGGTGGTGGCACCGGCGGCGATGGTGATGACCGCACCGTTGCTCAACGTGATGGTGACCGGAGTCCCGGCGGCGTTGGTCAGGGTCGCGGTGTAAACGATGGAACCGCCTTCAGCGACCGAGTCGGTTGCGCTCAAACTGAGGGTGGTGGTGTCCGCAGTATCGGTAACCGAGGTGTCCGCCGACTTGCCGTCGACTTCCAGCTTTTCGTAGTTGCCGCCCTTGGCATCGTCGATCTTGACGCTCAGCGAGTTGCCACCAGCCAGGGCATCGTTTGGCGCAACGAAGTTGACAGAACCGCTGCTCGAGCCAACCGGGATGGTGATGATCTGACCGTTGGACAGGGTGACAACCACCGGCGAGCCGGTGACTGGCGAAGTCACGGACGCGGTGTAAACCACGGTCCCGCCTTCAGTGATACTCGAAGTGGCAGTCAGCGAAACGGTGCTGGCATCGATGGTGTCATTGACGGTGGTCACCGCCGGGGTGTCGCTAGCCACCAGGTTCTCGAAGTTGCCGCCGGTCGCGCCTTTGATCGTCGCTTCGACGGTACCGGCGTCTTTGTAGACATCGTCCTTCGGTGCATCGACAGTCACGGAGCCGGTGGTTTTGCCCGCTTCGATAGTGATCACGGCGCCGTTCGACAGGGTCACGGTGACTGGTGTGCCGGCGGCATTGGTCAGGGTTGCCGTGTAGGTGATCTGGCCGCCTTCATCCACGGCACCGGTCGCAGTCAGCGACAGGTTGGTGGTGTCAGCAGTGTCGGTAACCGAGGTGTCGGCTGATTTGCCGTCGACGTCCAGTTTCTCGTAATTACCACC
>NZ_JBNNVP010000009.1:26503-177151 GCF_050280605.1 Pseudomonas sp. NPDC089918
GCCGACCGGGATGGTGATGGTCTGGCCGTTCGACAGGGTCACAACCACCGGCGAACCGGTGACCGGTGCGCTGACGGACGCGGTGTAAACCACGGTCCCGCCTTCAGCGATACTCGAAGTGGCACTCAGCGAAACGGTGCTGGTGTCGATGGTGTCGTTGACGGTGGTCGCCGCCGGTGTATTGCTGGCAACCAAATTCTCGAAATTGCCGCCGGTCGCGTCTTTGATGGTTGCTTCGACGGTGCCGGTGTCTTTGTAGACGTCGTCCTTCGGCGCATCGACAGTCACGGAACCGGTGGTTTTGCCCGCTTCGATGGTGATCACGGCGCCGTTCGACAGGGTCACGGTCACTGGTGTACCGGCCGCATTGGTCAGGGTTGCCGTGTAGGTGATCTGGCCGCCTTCATCCACCGAACCGCTGGCAGTCAGCGACAGGTTGGTCATGTCAGCGGTGTCAGTGATCGAGGTGTCCGCTGACTTGCCGTCGACCTCCAGTTTCTCGTAGTTGCCGCCCTTGGCATCGTCGATCTTCACGCTCAACGAGCCGCCGCCAGCCAGCGCATCGTTCGGCGCGGTGAAGTTGACAGAACCGCTGCTTGAGCCGACCGGGATGGTGATGGTCTGGCCGTTGGACAGGGTGACAACCACTGGCGAACCGGTGACCGGTGCGTTGACGGACGCGGTGTAAACCACGGTCCCGCCTTCAGCGACAGTAGACGTCGCCGTCAGATTAACCGTCGAAGTGTCGAGAGTGTCAGTCACCTCGGTGACCGCTGCCGCCGGGTCCGTCACCAGGTTCTCAAAGTTGCCACCGGCGGTGTCCGCGATGGTGACTTCGACCTTGCCGGCATCTTTATAAACATCATCGGCAGGCGCATCGACGCTCACGCTGCCGGTAGTCGCGCCGGCGGCGATGGTGATCACCGCGCCGTTGCTCAAGGTCACAGTGACCGGCGTGCCGGCCGGATTGGTCAGGGTCGCGGTGTACAGAATCTGACCACCTTCGGCCACTTCGGTGGACGCAGACAGGCTCAGGCCGGTGTCATCTTTCGAATCGGTAATGGTGGTGAGCGCCGGCTCGCTGCTCGGGGTCAGTTGCTCGAAATTGCCGCCGGTGGTGCCGGTGATCGTAGTGCTGACGGTGCTGCCGTTGTTGTAGACGTCGTTGGCCGGCGTATCGACGGTCACGCTGCCGGTGGTCTTGCCCGCTTCGATGGTAATGACCGAGCCGTTGCTCAAGGTCACGGTCATCGGCGTCCCGGCCGGGTTGGTCAGGGTGGCGGTGTAGGTGATCTGGCCGCCTTCGACGACGGTGCCGGTGGCGCTGAGGCTCAGGCCGGTATTGTCGATCGAGTCGGTGATGGTGGTGACGGCAGGCGTGGTGCTCGGTACCAGGTTCTCGAAGTTGCCGCCGGTAGCGCCCGTGATCGTGGTGCTGACAGTGCTGCCGTTGTTGTAGACGTCATTGGCCGGGGTTTCGACGTTCACGGAGCCGGTGGTTTTACCGGCTTCGATGGTGATGGTCGAACCGTTGGACAGGGTCACGGTGACCGGTGTCTGCGCCGGGTTGGTCAGGGTCGCGGTGTAGGTGATCTGGCCACCTTCAGTGACACTGCCGGTGGCGGACAGGGTCAGGCCAGTGTCGTCGACCGAATCGGTAATGGTGGTGACAGCCGGAGTCGGGTTCGGCACCAGACTCTCGAAGTTGCCGCCGGTAGTCCCGGTAATCGTGGTACTGACGGTGCTGCCATTGTTGTAGACGTCATTGGCCGGCGTCGGAACGTTCACGCTGCCGGTGGTCTGGCCGGCATCGATGGTGATGGTCGAACCGTTGGACAGGGTGACGGTGACTGGTGTCTGCGCCGGGTTGGTCAGGGTCGCGGTGTAGGTGATCTGACCGCCTTCGGTGACAGTCGAACCCGCCGTCAGCGTGACGGTGGTGGTGTCGGCGGAATCGGTAATGGTGGTGACGGCCGGGGTTGGATTCGGCACCAGATTTTCGAAGTTGCCGCCAGTCGCGCCGGTAATCGTGGTGCTGACGGTACTGCCATTGTTGTAGACGTCGTTGGCCGGCGTCGGAACGTTGACGCTGCCGGTGGTGTTGCCAGCGGCGATGGTGATGGTCGAACCGTTGGACAAGGTGACGGTGACCGGCGTTTGCGCCGGGTTGGTCAATGTCGCGGTGTAGGTGATCTGGCCACCTTCAGTGACGGTCGAGCCCGCTGACAGTGTGACGGTGGTGGTGTCGACGGTGTCGGTGACCTGGGTCACGGCCGGAACGGTCGGCGGGGTGATCACGATACCGCTGCCGCCCGTGGTGCCGGTGACGGTCACATTGATCTGGGTCGAGTCGTTATAAACCGTGTCGTTCGGTGCCAGCGGAACGTTGACGGTGCCGGTGGTTTGGCCGGCTGCAATCACGATCACCGAGCCGTTGGACAGGGTAATGGTCAGGTCGGTCAGCGGCGCCTGGGTCAGGGTCGCGGTGTAAACCAGCACGCCACCGGCCTCGGTGATGGTCGGCGTGGCGCTCAGGCTCAGGGTCGATTCGCGCAGGGCATTGGCGCTGGTGTCGGCAGTCTGGCCGCCGGTGGTGTCTTGTGTTGCCAACGCGGCAGTGGCGAGACCCTCTGTCGGGAAGCCGATAGTCGGGTCGACCCGGGCAGCGGTTGCCTCCAGGGCCACAAAGCTGTGGCCACCACCGGTAGAGCCGCCCCCGCTCGCAGCCGTAGGGCCGGCCGCGGTGGCTTCAAGAGCGGTGGTCGGGTCGACGCCTGCAGCGATGGCTTGTTGCAATTCGTCAACCGATGGCGCGGCTTGTGCAGTGGCTTGCACAAGGTCGGTGCTGGAATCCGGATCGCTGCCGCTCCACTGAGTGTCGCGGCCCAGGTCCAGGGTCCGGCCATCAGCCAGTTCGAGCGTAATGGCGCCGGCGGCACCGGTGTCTACCTGATCGCCGACCAACAACCGGTCGCCTTCAACGAGTACGCGGCGGACGCCTTCTGGCGACACCGCGAAAACCTGACCAACAATGCTTTTGACGATGGCAACAACACTGCTCATTGAAGACTCTCCGGGTGTCACGTTCAGTTGACCTCCATGAACCGCTCGGCGTGTTCGCCGATCGGGGCTGGACGTACTTTCTAAGATGTTTGATGCATAACTTTGACGCGGTAAGCGTCAATAACTTGGCTATATTTTTTCGAAATTAACTTTATGCCAAACTATTGACCTTAGGGGAGCCATCCTAAACAATCGTCCTAGTAATGTCACATTGATATTTAAGCGGCGACCTGTCCTGCAGCGTGTGATCCAGTTCCGATTTTGAACTTTCCGACATACGGTCATTCCGGTTGCCATCATCCGATGCAGCGCCACGTACTGCAGTGATTCAAGACAAGAAGTCCCGGGAAATTCCAACTATGCGTTTGCACCTGTTCAAGGTTCTACCCTTCGCCCTTGCCGCCAGCTTTGTTCAGGCGCAAAGCCTCCCGCAGGCCATGCAGCAGGCGCTGGATGTTCATCCGGAAATTCAGGCAGGGGTTAACAGCCGATTGGCCGCGGATTATCAGTTAAAGGCCGCCAAAGGGGGATACCTGCCGAGGGTCGATCTGCTGGGCGGTTATGGTCGTGAAGGCACCGACAGCGTCACCACCCGCGCCGCTGGCAACAATAACCACTGGGAAACGTTGAACCGTAGCGAGTCAAGTTTACGTCTGTCGCAGATGGTGTTTGACGGTTTTGCGACGTCCAGCGAAGTGGGGCGTCAACAAGCCACCGTTAATTCCCGCGCTTATTCCTTGCTGGGCACGTCGGAACGTACCGGGCTGACCGTCGCTCAGGTCTATCTCGATGTATTGACCCGCCGCGAATTCGTGCGCCTGGCCGAAGACAACCTGAAGAACCACGAACGGATTCTTGACCAGATCAAGTTGCGCACCCAGCGCGGCGTCGGCAGCGGAGCTGACCTGGATCAGGCTGACGCGCGCATGGCCCAGGCCCGCAACAACCTGATCACTGAACAGACCAACCTGGCTGATGCCGAAACCAACTTCCTCAGCGCCGTCGGCCAGATGCCCGATCAACTGGAGCGGCCTGCCGATTTCATGGCGCTGTTGCCGGCCAACCTGAATGAAGCCCGGGCGCAGATGCTGGAAAACAGCCCGATCCTGCGCTCCGCTGAATCCGATATCGCCGCCGCCGAGAAGCAGTACGAAGCCGCCAAGTCGAGCTTCTATCCGCGCTTCGATGCCGAACTGGGTCGCAGCGCCGACAACGATCTCGATGGTCAGAATGGTCACAGCAACGAATGGCAGGCCATGCTGCGCATGCGCTTCAATTTGTTCGCCGGTGGCAGCAACAAGGCTGATCTGGAATCCAAGTCCTACCTGTCGAACCAGGCGCTGGATATTCGCAACAATGCCCTGCGCGTGCTGAATGAAGAACTGGGCCTGGCCTGGAATGCCTTGAACAACGCCAATGCCCAAGTGCCGATCGCCCAGCAGTATGTCGATCGCAGCGCCAGTGTACGCAGTGCTTATCAGAAGCAGTTCAGCCTCGGAGAACGCACTTTGCTCGACCTGCTCGACAGTGAAAACGAGCTGTTCAGCGCTTCCCGTCGGCTGGCCGAGATCAAGAACATTCAGTTATTTACTCAGTACCGAATCAAGGCGACCATGGGCGAATTGCTCAAAAGTCAGGGCGTAGTCGCACCGTTGGCATCCGTTGTGCAAAACGACGTGAAGCCCAAGGTTCAGTTGCCCGGGATGAATTGAGTCCTGCCTCATTTTAATCGTTAGCCAAGAGTGTCGAGCGTGGAATCAGAAGTCAGTCGAGTTCAACTCATTCATGATCCGCGCGCGCTGCATGACGATCCGTTACTGGACGGCCTGCTAGCCCTTTGCACTTTGCACCAGAAACCGGCCAGCGCCGCGATGCTGACCACCGGCCTGCCGTTACCCAAACAACGCCTGAGCGTCGAACTGCTGCCCCGCGCGGCCGCTCGCGCCGGGCTGCAAGGGCGGGTACTGCAACGCAAGCTGGAGCAAATTCCGGCGATTGCCATGCCGGCGCTGTTGCTGCTCAAGGAAGGTCGCAGCGCGGTGCTGCTCGGCTGGCACGGTGAAGACCAGGCCCGCCTGCTGCTTAGCGAAAGCGATGGTGGTGAGGTCTGTGTCAGCCGTGAACTGCTCGCCGACGATTACAGCGGCAAAGTCTTCTTCGCCCAACCCCAACATAAATTCGACGTTAACCACGGCACGCTGATCCCGCGCGCGCGTTCGTGGTTTCGCGACACCCTCAAGCGTTCGCGCTGGCTGTACGCCGACGCCATCGCCGCCAGTTTTCTGATCAACATCATTGCCATGGCCGCGCCGCTGTTCGTGATGAATGTCTATGATCGCGTGGTGCCAAACCAGGCCGAGTCGACCCTGTGGGTACTGGCCATCGGCATCACGGGCGCTTATCTGTTCGACCTGATCCTCAAGAGCCTGCGCAGCCTGTGCCTGGACCTGGCCGGCAAGAAAACCGACCTGATCATCTCCGCGACGCTGTTCGAGCGCATCGTCGGTATGGCCATGAAATACCGCCCGGCCCGTGTCGGCAGCTTCGCCCAGAACATCCATGAGTTTCAGAGCCTGCGGGACTTTCTCGCATCGCTGACCCTCACCAGCCTGATCGACCTGCCGTTTACGCTGCTGATCTTCATGGTCATCGCGATTCTGGGCGGGCATCTGGTGTGGATTCCGGTGCTGGCGTTCCCGATTGCCTTGCTGATCGGTTATGCCTTGCAGAAGCCGCTGGTGGCGACCATGGAACGAACCATGGCCCTGGGCGCCGAGCGTCAGTCGAGCCTGATCGAAACCCTCGCCGGCCTCGATGCGGTGAAGGTCAATAACGCCGAAAGCGAACGCCAGTATCAGTGGGAACAAACCATCGGCACCCTCAGCCGCCTCGAGCTGCGGGTGAAAATGCTGTCCGGTCTGGCGATGAACATCACCTTGCTGATTCAGCAACTGGCCGGGGTGATCATGATCGTCTTCGGCGTGTACCAGATCATCGACGGCCACCTGAGCATGGGCGGCTTGATCGCGTGCTACATGCTCAGCGGTCGTGCCCTCAGTCCATTGGCTTCGTTGTCCGGCCTGCTGACCCGCTACCAGCAAGCCCGTGTGACCATGACCTCGGTCGATCAGATGATGGAGCTGCCCCAGGAGCGCAATTTCGACGAGCGCCCACTGAGCCGCAAGGTGCTGCAAGGCGCCATTGAATGCCGTCAGCTGAGCTTCACTTACCCGGATCAGCAGAACCCCGCGCTGAAGAACATCAACCTGATCATCAAGCCCGGCGAGAAGATCGGCATCATCGGTCGCAGCGGCTCGGGCAAAAGCTCCCTGGCCAAACTGCTGGTGGGCCTCTATCAGCCGGACGACGGCGCGCTACTGGTGGATGGTGTGGATATCCGTCAGATCGACGTCAGCGAATTGCGCCACAACATCGGCTACGTGCCCCAGGACATCCAGTTGCTTGCCGGTACCCTGCGCGACAATTTGGTGTCGGGCGCGCGCTATGTCGAAGACGAATTGGTGCTGCAAGCCGCGGAACTGGCCGGCGTCCACGAATTCGCCCGTCTGCACCCGCAAGGTTATGAGCTGCAAGTCGGTGAGCGTGGGCAGAACCTGTCCGGTGGTCAGCGTCAGAACGTCGCCCTGGCCCGAGCGCTGCTGCTCAACCCGCCGATCCTGTTGCTGGACGAACCGACCAGCGCCATGGACAACACCGGTGAAGAACGCCTCAAGCAACGCCTCGCTGCGGTGGTTGAGAACAAGACCGTGGTGCTGGTGACGCACCGGGCTTCGCTGTTGTCGCTGGTGGATCGTCTGTTGGTGATCGACCGTGGGCAGATACTCGCCGATGGCCCGAAAGCCGCCGTGATGGAAGCGTTGAAGAAGGGGCAGATCAGTGTTGCTTAAGTCCGGGGTCAAGGATTCCATCCGCCGTTACTTCAAAGGCTCCGCATCGCTGCAAGGCCAGCCCCTTCCCGAGGTCAACAAAGCGCTGATCGAAGACGCCCCGCGCGTGGTGCGGTTGACGATCTGGGCGATCATCGGCTTCTTCGTATTCTTGATGCTTTGGGCCAACTTCGCGGTGATCGATGAAGTCACCAAGGGCGACGGCAAGGCGATTCCGTCGTCGAAGATCCAGAAAATCCAGAACCTTGAGGGCGGTATTGTCTCCGAGTTGTTCGTCACCGAAGGGCAGATCGTCGAGGCTGGCGCGCCGCTGATTCGTCTCGACGACACACGGTTTGCCTCCAATGTCGGTGAAACCGAAGCCGATCGGCTGTCGATGCTGCTGCGTGTGGAGCGCTTGAGCGCCGAGGTCGATGACCGTCCGCTGAACTTCCCCGCCGACGTGCTCAAGGCTGTTCCTACTCAGGCTGCCAGTGAAGAGTCGCTGTATATCAGCCGTCGTCAGCAACTGTACGATGAAATCGGTGGCTTGAAAGAGCAGTTGATCCAGCGTCAGCAAGAGCTGCGCGAGTTCACCTCCAAACAGTCTCAGTATCGCAACGCGTTGTCGCTGCAACGTCAGGAAATCAACATGTCCGAGCCGTTGGTGGCTCAGGGCGCAGTGTCGCCGGTGGAGGTTTTGCGACTCAAGCGTGCCGAGGTCGAAACCCGCGGCCAACTGGACGCCACTACGCTGGCGATTCCTCGGGCCGAATCGGCGATCAAGGAAGTGCAGCGCAAGATCGACGAGACTCGCGGCAAATTCCGCAGCGAAGCCCTGACCCAACTTAACGAAGCGCGCACCGATCTGAACAAGGCCCAAGCCACTGGCAAGGCCCTGGAAGACCGGGTTAGCCGGACGCTGGTGACATCGCCGGTGCGCGGTATCGTCAACAAGTTGCTGGTGAACACCATCGGCGGCGTGATCCAGCCGGGCAGCGATCTGGTGGAGATCGTGCCACTGGATGACACCTTGCTGGTAGAAGCCAAAATTCGTCCGCAAGACATCGCGTTCCTGCATCCGGGGCAGGACGCCACGGTGAAGTTCACGGCCTACGACTACACCATCTACGGCGGCCTGAAAGCCAAGCTGGAGCAGATCGGTGCCGACACCATCACCGACGAAGACAAGAAGACCACGTACTACATCATCAAATTGCGCACAGAGCGCAGCCACCTCGGGACGGATGAGAAGCCGTTGTTGATCATCCCCGGGATGGTGGCATCGGTGGATATCATTACCGGCAAGAAGACCGTGCTCAGTTATTTGCTCAAGCCGATTATTCGGGCGCGCGCCGAGGCGTTGCACGAGCGGTAGGACGCTAAACCTGTGGCGAGGGAGCTTGCTCCCGCTGGGGCGCGAAGCGGCCCTCCAAAAAAAGGGACTGCTACGCAGTCCAGCGGGAGCAAGCTCCCTCGCCACAGGTTACTCATCGCCTGTTCTGCCATATCGTTATTCACTAACGGTATTTAAATTTCAATTCTTATACCTATAAAGTCACTCCCCTGCGTACCTGCCGACCAATCGGCGCGCCGCACGACACGAACCAACACGGGACCTCCGTGAGTTTCTGATCGATGCGCGCCCTTGAGCGCGCTGTGCGTGGGAGTGATTTTTATGTCAGCCGTCTCTTTTTCTCCAAAGCCTGCCTCAACCGGCGTCGCCGCGTTCGCGTCGCAATCCTTCGAAATCCGCCCGTTCAGCGGCGCCGTCGGTGCTGAAATCATCGGCCTGGACCTGTCCCGCCCGATCAACAACCGGGATTTTGCCCGCGTCCATCGTGCGCACCTGGATCATCACGTGGTGGTGTTCCGCGACCAGCGCATTACTCCCGAACAGCAGATCGCCTTCAGCCGCCGTTTCGGTGTGTTGCAGATCCATGTACTCAAGCAATTCCTGCTGGCCGGGCATCCGGAAATTCTCATCGTTTCGAACATCATCGAGAACGGCCAATCCATCGGCCTCGGGGATGCCGGCAAGTTCTGGCACTCGGACCTTTCCTATAAAGAGCTACCAAGCCTGGGCTCGATGCTGCATGCCCAAGAGCTGCCGTCCGAAGGTGGCGACACGCTGTTCGCCGACATGCACAAAGCCTGGGACAACCTGCCCGAGGCGCTGCGCAAAGCCGTCAAAGGTCGTTCGGCCGCGCACTCCTACACGGCGCGCTACAGCGAGAGCAAATTCGAGGGTAACTGGCGCCCGACCCTGACGCCGGAGCAACTCGCTCAGGTCGCCGAAGTGGTTCACCCCATCGTCCGCACCCACCCGGAAAACGGTCGCAAAGCGTTGTTCGTCAGCGAGGGCTTCACCACCCGCATCGTCGGTTTGCCGGAAGACGAGAGCAAACAATTGCTCGACGAGCTCTACGCCCACAGCGTGCTGGCGCAAAACATTTACCGCCATCAATGGCAGGCCCACGACCTGGTGTTCTGGGACAACCGTTCGCTGATTCACCTCGCCGCCGGATGCCCCAGCCATCTGCGCCGCAAGTTGTATCGCACCACCATCCAGGGCGACGCGCCTTTCTGATTTCGGAGAACTCCCATGTCCAAACGTCTTCCATTTGCACCCTTGGCTGCGGCCATTGGCCTGGGTTTCAGCCTGCTCGCCGGCAGCCTGGTGGCGCCGACCGTCGCTCACGCCGAAGGTGAAATCCGTATCGCCGAACAGTTCGGCATCGTTTATCTGCTGCTCAACGTGGTGCGCGATCAGAACCTGATCGAGAAGTACGGCAAGCAGGAAGGCATCGACATCAAGGTCGACTGGACCCAGCTCTCCGGCGGCTCAGCGGTCAATGATGCGTTGCTTTCCGGTTCCATCGACATTGCCGGAGCCGGCGTCGGCCCGCTGCTGACCATTTGGGACCGCACCCACGGCAAGCAAAACGTCAAAGCCGTGGCCTCCCTGGGCAACTTCCCTTACTACCTGGTGAGCAATAATCCCAAGGTCAAAACCATCGCCGACTTCACCGAAAAGGACCGCATTGCGGTGCCGGCGGTCGGGGTCTCGGTGCAGTCGCGCTTCCTGCAATACGCGGCGGCCAAGCAATGGGGCGACAAGGAGTTCAATCGTCTCGACAAGTACACCATCGCCGTTCCGCACCCGGATGCCACCGCGGCACTGATCGCCGGCGGCACCGAGTTGAGCGGGCACTTCTCCAACCCGCCATTCCAGGATCAGGCGCTGCAAAACCCCAACGTGCATGTGGTGCTCAATACCTATGACTTGCTTGGTCCGAACTCGCCGACTGTGCTGTTCGCCACCGAGAAATTCCGCAACGAAAACCCGAAAACCTACAAAGCCTTCATCGCCGCACTGACCGAAGCGGCCGAGTTTGCGCAGAACGATAAAGGTGCGGCGGCCGACACTTACATCCGCGTCACCAAGGCCAAAATCGACCGCGCGGCGTTGCTGAAAATCATCGACAACCCGCAGTTCGAATTCAGTATCACGCCGAAAAACACCTACCCGCTGGCCGAGTTCCTCTTCCGCGTCGGTGCGATCAAAAACAAACCGGATTCGTGGAAGGATTACTTCTTCCAGGACACCAAACCGCTGCAAGGGAGCTGACCGACATGAACGCCCCTTTGCAAGGCCACACGGCCAGCAAGCCGATCGCGGCAGCTCAAGCGCTGCTGTCGGTCGACCAGGTCAGCCTGGAATACCGCACGCCTGCGCGGGTGGTTCGAGCGACCCATCAGGTCAGTTTCGAGATCGATCCGGCGGACCGCTTTGTGCTGCTCGGTCCTTCGGGCTGCGGCAAGTCGACGTTGCTCAAAGCCGTTGCCGGGTTCATCCCGCCCTGTGAGGGTGAGATTCGCCTGCAAGGCCAGCGGGTCGATGCGCCAGGGCCAGACCGGATCGTGGTGTTCCAGGAGTTCGATCAACTGCCACCGTGGAAGACCGTCAAACAGAACGTGATGTTTGCGCTGCTCGCGTCCAAAACCCTCAAGCGCAAAGAGGCTGAGGAGCGGGCGCTGCATTATCTGGACAAAGTCGGTCTGGCGGCGTTTGCCGATGCCTATCCGCATACCTTGTCTGGCGGCATGAAAGCTCGCGTGGCCATTGCTCGCGCCTTGGCGATGCAGCCGAAGATCCTGTTGATGGACGAGCCCTTCGCCGCCCTCGACGCGCTGACCCGACGCAAGATGCAGGAAGAGTTGTTGCTGCTCTGGGAGGAGGTGCGTTTCACGTTGCTGTTCGTCACTCACTCCATCGAAGAGGCGTTGGTGGTGGGCAACCGGATTTTGCTGCTGTCGCCTCATCCGGGGCGGGTGCGGGCGGAAGTCCACAGCCATCAATACGACTTGCACAGCTTGGGGGGCGTGGCGTTCCAGGAATCGGCGCGGCGGATTCATCGGCTGTTGTTCGACGAAGGTCAGTCGCCGGAAACCGAGCGTGAGCTGGATTTCGCCGACATTCGCATCGCTTATTGAGCCATTGGAGGATTGCCCGATGAGCCATTCATCATCTGCGCGTAAAGAGTACGAAACTGTTTTGCAGCCGCTGACCAGCGTACCGCTGGAGCGTGAATTACCGCTCGGCCAGCGTCTCTGGCAGCAAGGCTGGCTACGCAAAAGCCTGATCCTGATTTTGCTCGCGGTGCTTTGGGAAGCCGTTGCCCGTTATCAGAACAACGACCTGCTGCTGCCGAGCTTTTTGCAAACCGCCAGCGCGCTGCAGGATGGCCTGCTCAGCGGCGAACTGCTGGGCAAGGTGTGGATTTCGCTGGTGGTTTTGCTCAAGGGTTATCTGATCGGCATCGTTCTGGCGTTTGTCCTGACGACGCTGGCGGTGTCGACCCGGTTCGGTCGCGATCTGCTGAGTACGCTGACCTCGATGTTCAACCCGTTGCCCGCGATTGCCCTGTTGCCGCTGGCGCTGCTGTGGTTTGGCCTGGGGCAGAACAGCCTGATTTTTGTACTGGTGCATTCGGTGCTCTGGGCGTTGGCCTTGAATACCTATGCCGGGTTTCTCGGTGTCTCGGAAACCTTGCGCATGGCCGGGCGCAATTACGGCCTCAAGGGTATCCGTTTCGTGCTGTTCATCCTGATTCCGGCCGCGTTGCCGTCGATTCTTGCCGGGCTGAAAATCGGCTGGGCCTTCGCCTGGCGTACGCTGATCGCCGCCGAACTGGTGTTTGGCGCTACCAGCGGCAAGGGTGGTCTGGGGTGGTACATCTTTCAGAATCGTAATGAGCTGTATACCGACAAGGTGTTTGCCGGGTTAGCGGTGGTGATCCTGATTGGGTTGCTGGTGGAAAACCTGGTGTTTGATACGTTGGAGCGGGTGACGGTGAAGCGGTGGGGGATGCAGCGGTAGGTTCTGCGGTGTCTGATCTGGCTCCATCGCGGTCTTCGGTGGACACAGCATTTGTGTTCGACCGAAACTCCACTGTGGGAGCGAGTCTGCTCGCGATGGCGGTAGAACATTCAACGAATTTTTTCGAGCCGCACTTTCCAATCGCCCACAAAAAAGGCCGTTTCTGTATCAAAACGGCCTTTGCGAAGTAGTTAAAGACCGGCGAAAAACACTTAAGTTCCGCCCAAAAAACAGTAACTTATAGAATTGTGCTCAAGTCGTGTTACTCGTCGGATTTCTATTGTCACAACCATGACACAGCCTCAGGATCGCGCCGTCATCCCCTTGAGGTTCCTCTATGAAGTTCTCCTCGATTCTCTTGTTGTCCCTTGGCCTGGTCAGTGGCTTCGCTTCTGCTGGCGGCACCACCGAAGCAGGTGTGGGCGGCGCATTGGGCGGGGTTCTTGGCTCGGTCGTCGGTCAATCGCTAGGCGGCAGTACAGGTTCAACCATTGGCGCGGCCTTGGGCGGCGCGGGTGGTAGCGCAGTCGGCGCAGACAAACGCAGCCGTGGCGAAGCCGCCATTGGCGGTGCGCTGGGCGCAGCAGGCGGTAACGTGGTCGGCCGCAGCATGGGCGGCACCACCGGCAGCCTGATCGGTTCCGCAGCAGGTGGCGGCGCCGGTGGCGCGCTGGGTAACTACATGGGCAACAAGAGCGACGACGATGATCGTCGTTCCTATCGTCGTGGTTATGATGATGACGATCGTGGTTACTACCGTCGCGGCCATCCAGGTCGTGGTCATGCCTATGGCCATCGCAAGCATAAACATCGCTATCGCGACTGAGGCTTGAATCGCCTCGTTTACCGGTAGATCAAAAAATCGCAGCCCTCGGGCTGCGATTTTTTTTGCCTCTCAGATCGCCAGTCGCTCCAACGCCCCGCGCAATCCGACAGGAATTGCCACCGGTTGATTCGTGGTCCGATCCACAAACACATGCACGAAGCGCCCCGCCGCACAGGCATCATCTTCACCTGCCTTGAACACCGCCAATTCGTACTGCACCGAGCTGTTGCCCAACTTGCCGACCCGCAGGCCGATTTCGATCCGGTCCGGGAAAGCGATAGAGGCAAAGTAGTCGCAGGCCGAACTCACCACAAACCCCACCACCTCGCCGTCATGGATATCCAGGCCACCGACTTCGATCAGGTAGGTGTTTACCGCCGTATCGAAAAAACTGTAGTAGGTGACATTGTTGACGTGACCGTAGGCATCATTGTCGTGCCAGCGAGTGGTGATGGGCTGCAAGTGCGAGTAATCGGTGCGTTGGGGCATCGGGTTGGACATCAGCGTCGATTCCTGGAATTGAATAGCGAGTCTAAAGCGAAAACCGCGTTATCGTTCTTCGCGAGCAAGCCCGCTCCCACATTCAATCTTTATTGGACACAGGTTTTGTGTACGGCTGAGATCCAGTGTGGGAGCGGGCTTGCTCGCGAAGGGGCCTTCACAAACGCCACATAAAATCACATGTCAGCGAACCCTCGCCCCTCTGCCGCCAGCTCACCAATCAACCGCGCCGGCGCCCAGTGATCGCCCTGCTTGGTCTCAAGCTGCAACAACCGCAGATGAATATCTTCCAACCCTTGCTGATCCGCCCAGGCCATCGGCCCGCCCTTGTCCGCCGGGAAGCCATAACCGTTGAGATAGACCAGGTCGATGTCATGCGCCGATGCCGCGATACCTTCCTGAAGAATCTTCGCCCCTTCGTTGACCAGCGCCAGCAAACAACGCTCCAGAACCTCTTCAGGGCCGATCTCACGACGCTGGAACCCCAACCCTTCGCTGACTTCCAGTACCAGCGCATCGACTTGCAGATCGTGCTCAGCCTGGCGACTGCCCGGTTCGTAGTGGTAATACCCGTCGCCACTCTTCTGACCGAAACGCCCGAGCTCGCACAAGCGGTTGTCCACTTGAACCTCCGGCGCATCCTGGCCCTTGCCTGCCAGCTCCCGAGCACGCCATTCCAGATCGATGCCGACCACGTCGTACATGCGGAACGGCCCCATGGCGAAACCAAAACCTTGCAGCGCCGCATCCACCTGATAAGGCAAAGCGCCCTCCAGCAGCATCTTGCGTGCTTCTAGTACGTAGGGATGCAGCATGCGGTTGCCAATGAAGCCATGGCAGTTGCCCGACACCACGCTGACCTTGCCCATGCGCTTGCCCAGTTCCAGCGCCGCATCAAGCACCGCCGGCTCCGTCTGGGCGCCGCGCACAATCTCCAGCAATTTCATGATGTGCGCAGGGCTGAAGAAATGCAGGCCCAGGACCTGTTGCGGACGGCGAGTGGCAGCGGCGATGGCGTCAATGTCCAGCGCTGAGGTATTGCTGGCCAGAATCGCTTCAGGTTTGAGCAGGCCGTCGAGTTCGCGGAAGATTTTCTGTTTCAACTCGAGGTTTTCGTAGACCGCTTCGATGACCAGATCGACATCGCGGATCGCTGCGTAATCAGCCGCCGCCGTCACCCGTGCAATGCGCGCATCCGCCTCTGCCTGATCGATCCGTCCCTGACGCACGTTGTGGGCGTAAGTCTCAGCTACGCTGGTCAGCGCTTGCTCAAGCATCTGCGGATTGTTATCGACCCATTGCACCGGCACCCCGGCGTTGGCCAGGCACATGACAATGCCACGGCCCATGGTGCCCGCACCGATCACGGCGGCGCGCTGAATATCGAACGGTGTCTGGCTCATGGTTGTTCTCTTGTTAGCGATCCAAAGACAGTCCTCACCATAGTCAGGCGTCGGGCTTTTTTGAAGTTTATTCCTGTGATGAGCGACATTCAGGGGATGGATAAGCTTTCAAAAGCACCGATATCCCTGTGGGAGCGGGCTTGCTCGCGAAAGCGGTGTGTCAGGCAACATCAATGTTGAATGTGATGGCCCCTTCGCGAGCAAGCCCGCTCCCACATTGACGGTGCTTCAGCTTGGCAGGTGCGACTGGGACCAGTCGCGCACGTCGCCATACGGATAATCCTCCAACGCCGCAAACCCCGGAATCGAGCGCGCCTTGAGCTTGGTAAACAGCGGCACGCTGATCCCACACAGAAACCGCGTGATGCGCTCTGCCGATGGAGCACTCCCCGTGTGCTGCTCGTGCTTGTGGATAAAATCACCACACAGCGCCTCGAAATTTTTATCCACAAGCGCTGGCAATTCTGGCGGTGCCGGCAATCGCGCCACGTGACCGTGACACACGGAACAATGCCCGCACTGCTTCGGTGCGTTTTCGTCGCCGAAGTACTCCGCCAGGCGATAGCCCAGGCAGTGGTCAGTAGCGAACAGATCGAGCATGGCGTGAATCCGAGCGATCTCGGTGCGCTCGTGTTGGGTGAAGTAGGCGTGCAATTCAGCGCTCAGGGTTTGGGAATCAAAGTCCGCTTGCAGCAGGCTGTAGACCTCGGTCATCTGCTTGCTTTCAACCTCGACCCAGCCCTTCTCCTGGAAGTAATCCAGCGCCTTGACCACCCGACTGCGCTCGGCGGAATACTGCTCATACAGCGCATCGAAATTCACCGTGGCCCAGGTCCGTGCGCGGCTGGAGGTCTGGATGATCGCCGAGACGAAGTCCTTTCGCTCACCTTCAAATCGGGCAAGCAATGCTTCGGGTTCCTGCAAATACTTGAATCGGTACTCGGCGTAATAGGCATAACGCGGGGCGATCATTGCGCGCAGTTCCAGCTGCACCAGCAAAGTCTTGAGCGGTAACTGGCGAATGTTGCTCTGATCGGCCAAAGGCCCCAGCAGAAATTCCCATTGCCCCTCGGGCGCAGTGGCTTGCAACTCGTCGAGCACGCAACGAATGCCGTCCCGTTCCGGCGTGTCGCCGTAGACGAAGTTTTCCAGCACGTTGAGGCTGTCGCGGTTGGCCAGCACCAGGCAATCGGACGGCTGACCGTCACGCCCGGCGCGACCGATTTCCTGGCTGTAGTTTTCGATGGATTTAGGCAGGTCGAAATGCACCACGTTGCGGATATCGCTTTTATCGATGCCCATGCCGAAGGCAATGGTGGCGACGATGCAATTGGATTGCCCACCCATGAACCGCCGCTGGATTGCTTCGCGCTGTTCGTGCGGCAAACCGGCGTGATAGGCCTCCGCCTGAATGCCGCTGCGGGTCAGATGCTCGGCAATGTGCTCAGCGGTTTTCTGCAGGGTGACGTAGACGATACTCGGCTGGCCGGGACGCTGGCTCATCCACTCGACAAGGCGTCGTCGCTTGTCCTGGCCGCGTACCGGTTCCACCAACAGATTGAGGTTGGGCCGGTAGAAACCGGTCGTCACCACATCCTCAGGGGCGATGGCGAATTTAGCCTGCATGTCGGCGATCACCTTGGGTGTCGCGGTGGCGGTCAGCAGCAGGGCCTGAGGAATGTTGAACTGGCGTTGGTAGTCCGGCAGCTTGAGGTAATCGGGGCGAAAGTTATGGCCCCATTCAGAGATGCAGTGGGCCTCGTCCACCACCAGCAGCGAGATCGGCACCTGCTGCAAAAAATGGCGGAAGCGCTCGTTCTTCAGTCGCTCCACGGAAATCATCAGAATCTTCAGCTCGCCGGACTTTGCCCGGGCCATCACATCGCTGGCGTCATCGCGGCTCTGGGCCGAATCGATACTGCCCGCCGCAATGCCGTGGCGCTGCAAGAACGCTAACTGATCCTGCATCAACGCCAGCAAAGGCGAGACCACCAACGTCAGGTGCGGCAGCAACAAGGCCGGCAGTTGATAGCAAAGGGACTTGCCCGAACCGGTCGGGAAAATCGCCGCCGCCGAGCGGCCGGCCAACACAGCACTGACCGCCGCCTCCTGGCCGGGTCGAAACTGTGGGTAACCGAAAACCTGTTCCAGGGTGTTGTGCATAAGCTGTCACTCCGTTGACCGCTGCGAAGCCCAAAGCCTAGCTGGCGAACGCAGCGGGTCGAGAAAAGGTCGGGGGTAAAAACGATACTGGATGATACAGCGTCACCCCATTGATTCCTTCGCCACGGATTGAAACAAACGAGGCACTTTGCCCCCTGACATCAGCCCCTGTCAGCCGGTAAGGTTCACCCCGAGAAAAACCATCATCCGCGAAGTTTTCATCAAGGCAGGACGCCCGCACGCGGATTCTTATGAAGGAACAACCATGCCATACACTCAGTTTTTACCCATTGTCCTTGTCTTTGCATCTCTGCTGCTGAGCGGGTGCATGAAGCTCCCTGACGAACCTCCGCTCCTCGCTACGCCCACAACTCTGGGCGGCGCCTCACAGACTTAGTCATCGATTGACTGACGTCGGGTGGCTACGGCACCAACACCGCCACCCGCAACTGCTCATCCAGCGCCTGCTCATGAAACACCCGGCTCTTGCTCGCCCAAACTGCATAAGCCGGGTTGATTTCGCCCGTGAACGCCGCCGCCAACTGACGCAAATCCGCGACACTTCGCACACGGGGGCAGAAAGGTTCGCCGTCACAGTTCTGGCTGGCGTTGTGGTAGGTGACCAGCAACCGATCCCACAACCCCTCACGCACTTGCCTGACCGATTTGAGCTTCACAGCCGGCACACCCAGCCGCTGTTTCAGACCCTGTTCGTCCAGCGCTTCGCTGGCCAGCAGCGCCTTGCCCACCATCAACACCTCGGCGCGGGATGCGGTGTCGACATCTGCCTGAGTGGTCAGCGCCTGTGGCCAACCGTTGCGGTCCATGTTGGCGAGGACCAGCGAATGAACGACGTCAGCAGCGCCCGCCATCCGACAAGCACCAGCCCACAACAATAAAATCGAGGCCATACGTAGCCATTGCATACCTAATTCCCTTTAAGAGTTGACTCAGACGTTTCGAAACGTCCTACAAAATCTGGCGCGCACCCTACGGAGGTTCAGTGCGCCACGCCTGACAATCCCGTAGGAATATCGACCTCTCGGGGGAAAAGCTTAAAAAATAGTCGGTACGTGCGTAGGCAAAGGTCGATAGCGCCGGTAAACCCCCTACAAAACCCGTCCATTTACGTCTTATTGCGACGCCTCGCTGCCGCCCTCTATAGTTTCCGACTCGGCTGAAAACACTGTGTCGGCCCGCCGGCGAGCCTGCCCGATTTCCCACAGGACTGACCTCGATGAACACGTTCCAACCGTTAACCAACCGCTATCGCCCGCTCAAAACCAGCTACAGCGAAACCCCCGTGCTGGTCATCGACACCCAAGCCAATCCTCACGAGATTCTCGATGCCGCCCAGCAACGCATCCGCGCCGCCAGCGACCTGCTCGAAACACTCTATTGCCTGTGCTTCAAACAGGCTGACGTGAAAGACATTCCAAACATCGTCAGTGCGCTGTACCTGCTGACCCAGGATGGTCACGAATTGCTTGAAGTTGCCCGGCAGCGACTGCCGAGAATCACTACCAATTGATGCCAGAAAACAAATCCAGACCCACATGAAGATCCCTGTGGGAGCCGGGCTTGCCCGCGATGAACGATAACGCGGTATGCCTGATGAAAAACGAAACATCCGATGCTCAACGACCACTCGATAAAGCGGCCTGCGGCACATGGTTCAGAGCACAAGTACAAGCCAGCCTCGACGACCCTCGTCCCTGCATTCCCAATGAAGAAGTCAAACGCGTAATGGCAATTAAACGAGAGAAAATGCGGAAGGGATAAGTCCGTCAGCAACGGCCTATCAAAGCTTCATCCCGTTCCTACAACCGAAGACACCTTGTCGCCTATCGCTGCCCGCAACTCACACCTATAGTCGTGACTGTCGCTGCCAAATCAGCGGCTCGGGCTTGGTCACCCGAATGGATCATACTTACGCGTTCGCTGTATGCTGCCGGCACCTCAAGTGTCTGCACGCTTTATGGTGGCTGTGTTTGGGACGCCTTCGGGCGTGCCGGGTATGCGTGTGATCCTCACCGGTTGACCAACCTGAACACAGTCCACCTCCCATCGCTTGGTCACGATGGTGGTGGCTTCATTTGATGCATTTGAGGATAAACACAATGAATTCATGGAAACCGCTCACCGATCGTTACCGCCCGCTCCAATCCAACCTCACCGATTCCCCGCCCCTGATCATCGACACAGAGGCCAACCCCCAGGACATCCTCGAAGCCGCCCTCCAGCGCATCCGAGCGTCCAGCGATCTCCTCAAAACCTTGCACTGCGTTTGCTTCAAACACGGCGACGTAGAAGACATCCCCCACATCACCCACGCGCTCTACCTGCTGACCCAGGATGGCTGCGACCTACTGAAAGTCGCCCAGCAACGCATGATGGGCTGGAAAGCACCAAGCTGACACCGAGGGAAGATCGTTCCCACGCTCCGCGTGGGAATGCCTCCACGGACGCTCCGCGTTCGGCTCTTGGAGCGTGGAACATCGAAAGCCGTCATCGAGTACTGGAGGCAACCATGAGCAAGTTTTTTGATGAGCTAATGGAAAGCGTGCAACAGATGAACGAAATCCTGCGCGGTGAGCGTGAGCCTTCCCGCGAATTCCATGTTGACGCGTTGCGAGTCAAAGAAATCCGCAAAGCTACCGGTCTGACTCAGGCCAAATTCGCAGCGTTGATCGACGACCGACGCGCCGCAAAGTCAGGCTTAATCGGTACACACCCAACGGAATATGCGCCATGAACCTCTCTCCCAACTTCCCCGACGACCACGCCATGCACTTGCTCATGCAGCTGCTACACGAAGAACTTGGCCTGCCTGAACGCAAAACGCTCAGCCTCAGCACCTCGATCAATTTCGACCTGAGCTGCGACAGCGCTGATGCGCGGCATTTGATGGAAGCGCTGGAAGAACAGTTTGGGATCGACTTCGTGGACTACGACGCCTATCGCTACTTTCAGCCGGAAGGGTTTGATGTGTTCCTCAAACGCAGGGCGAAAGGACGTGGCGACAAAATCCCACTGACCATTGGCATGCTTTACCAAGCGGTCAAGTTGCAACGGTGGGATACACAAGGATTGGAAGGCCTGTAACGCGCATATCGCAACACAAGTGGCATTATTCTGGCTGTTTAAGCTTATTACGACTGGAATAATGGCAGTTAATGATGATCGATCAAATCCTGTCCTGCTGCATAAACAAGGAATGGCGGCACATAACAAGCTGATCCCGTAACCTCGTGAGACAGTGAAGCAGCATTTCCATTAAGTGCTATTATTCTGGCAGTTTATGCTTAAAAGTGAAGGAATAATGGCATATGGCTAAGAAAACAGCGCCACTTTTGCCCGCCGCATCCAAGCTGCTCTCTGAGTTTGGCGAGCGACTGAAACTCGCTCGACTGCGCCGAAAACTGACAGCCAAGCAAGTCGCCGAAAGGGCTGGCATGTCACTGACAACACTGCGCTCTCTGGAGTCAGGCGGAGCAGGCGTGACCATGGGCGCGTATTTGTCGGTCATGCAGGTGCTGGGGCTGGAAAAGGACTTGAGCAAGCTCGCCGCAGTGGATGAGTTAGGGCGCCAACTGCAAGATGCTCAGTTAACCCCCGGAGCGAAACTCACAGTCAATAAACGCCGAAGCGCACGAAGCATTGCTGCGACCAGAACGCCGCCCCCCGCTAATGAAAAGAGCGGCCAATTCATTGAAAAATCCGGTCCCGAATCAAATCGCGTTCCTGATTTCCCTTTCAGCACCCACTCGTTATCTCGCTTGGTGATCAAGAAAAAAAACAAACCTACGGAAAGTGAAAAATGACATTAATCGCTGTGTATGCCGATTGGGAAACCTTGAACGGTCCAAGACGACTTGGGTTCTTGCACGTAAGAAAGACTCGCTCCGCAAACGTATTTGAGTTTGAGTACGACTCTGCCGCACTGGCCGATCCAGCGTTAAATTTCATTTCTCTTGATCCTCGTATCGGGCTTTTTGAAGGCCGTCAGTACCCAGGTCAACATCAGAGCCGGTTTGGCCTATTTGCTGACTCAAGCCCTGATCGGTGGGGTCAGTTGCTTATGAAACGTCGACTGGAGCGAGATATCCGCGAGGGCTTGGTACCTGACGGAACCAAGCTGTACGAATCCGACTTTCTTTTGGGGGTTCATGACCGCTACCGGGTCGGGGCGATCCGCTACAAACTCAATGACCAAGGCAATTTTCTGGATGATCGCGATGGATTGGCTGCTCCACCCTTCGTCGAGTTACGCGCCTTGGAGCAGGCAAGTCGCGCACTGGAGAGCGATGAGGACAACACCGCTCCCGATGGACGCGAATGGCTGAGAATGTTGATTGCACCAGGCGGCTCATTGGGCGGAGCCAGACCTAAGGCCAGCGTCGCTGACGAAGCTGGTCATTTGTGGATCGCTAAATTTCCAAGCACTCGCGATGACTATGACGTCGGTGGTTGGGAGCTGGTGGCAAATGCCTTGGCGGATAGCTGCGGGCTGCGGGTAGCGACTGGTGTGGCGCAACGCTTCGCGAGCGATCATCACTGCTTCATGGTTAAGCGCTTCGACCGAACAAAAAATGGTGGTCGACTGCACTTCGCCTCAGCCATGACCATGACAGATAGGGTAGACGGCGACGATGCATCGGCAGGTGCCAGCTATCTGGAGTTGGCTGAAGTACTCATGAAGCACGGCTCAGAAACTAACGCGGATCTTCGCGAGTTGTGGTCTCGTATCGTGTTCAACATCTTGGTTTCCAATACCGACGACCACCTGCGCAATCATGGTTTTATCCTTGATCCTGGTCGAGGATGGCGCCTGTCTGAAGCCTACGATATGAACCCGGTACCCCATGCCGATGGATTGAAACTCAACATCACCGATTCAGACAACGCCTTGGATCTTGAGCTCGCTCGCGAAGTTGCAGAGTACTTCCGTATCAGCCGTAAAGACGCAGACGAAATTATCGAGAATTTCCGGGAAGCTGTCAGCCAATGGTCAACCGTGGCTAGTGCTTTAGGGCTTTCGAAGCGAGAGAGAGACAACATGGCCCCAGCGTTTCGGCTGGCAGGTAATTAGCCTCAACGCACCAACTACGGCTCATGACTTCGATTCACGCTTCCTCCCCACACTCGGTCGCCTACGGGGACCTTCACCCACAAGATTGCACCCATGCTGGGCGCCCACAAAAAAGCCGCCCTCAAAGGGCGGCTTTTTCATTCGCTAAATCCAGACCTTACAACTTCGGCCCAGCAGCCTTGATCGCGTCGCTCACGTCGAACTTCTTGAAGTTCTCAACAAACAACCCAGCCAGTGCTTTAGCAGCTTCATCGTAAGCAGCCTTGTCAGCCCAGGTGTTACGTGGGTTCAACAGGCCAGTTTCAACGCCCGGTACGGCCAGTGGCACGTCGAGGTTGATGGTGTCCAGGTGCTCGGTCTCGGCACCGATCAGAGCGCCGCTCTGGATCGCTGCGATCACGCCACGGGTGGTCGGGATGTTGAAGCGTTTGCCGACGCCGTAGCCGCCGCCGGTCCAGCCGGTGTTGACCAGGTAGACCTTGGAGCCGAAGCCGCGGATGCGTTTGATCAGCAGTTCTGCGTATTCGCCGGCCGGGCGCGGGAAGAACGGTGCGCCGAAGCAGGTGGAGAAGGTCGACTTGATGCCGCTGCCGGAACCCATTTCGGTCGAGCCCACCAGTGCGGTGTAGCCGGACAGGAAGTGGTAGGCCGCTTGTTCTTCGCTGAGGATCGACACTGGCGGCAATACGCCGGTCAGGTCGCAGGTCAGGAAGATCACAGCGTTTGGCTCGCCACCGAGGTTTTTCTCGGAACGCTTCTCGACGTGCTCCAGCGGGTAGGCCGCGCGGCTGTTCTGGGTCAGGCTGCCGTCGGCGTAGTCAGCCTTCTTGGCGTCGTCCAGCACAACGTTTTCCAGGACTGCGCCGTGCTTGATGGCTTTCCAGATGACGGGTTCGTTCTTCTCGGACAGGTCGATGCACTTGGCATAGCAACCGCCTTCGATGTTGAACACCACACCCTCGCCCCAGCCGTGTTCGTCGTCACCGATCAGGTAACGGCTTTCGTCGGCGGACAGGGTGGTCTTGCCGGTACCGGACAGACCGAAGAACAGGGTTACGTCGCCCGCTTCACCGATGTTGGCAGCGCAGTGCATTGGCAGCACGTCGGCGGCCGGCAGCAGGAAGTTCTGCACCGAGAACATGGCTTTCTTCATTTCACCGGCGTAGCGCATGCCGGCGATCAGCACTTTCTTCTGGGCGAAGTTGAGGATCACGCAACCGTCGGAGTTGGTGCCGTCACGCTCTGGCACGCATTCGAAGTTGGCAACGTTGAGGACTTGCCACTCGTCACGACCAGCCGGGTTGTACTGGGCCGGGTTGATGAACAGGCAACGACCGAACAGGTTCTGCCAGGCAGTCTGGGTGGTCATCTTCACGGCCAGGTAGTGCTCTTCGGCAGCACCTACGTGCACGTGGGAAACGAAATGCTCTTGCGCGTTGTTGAAGGCCTCGACGCGAGCCCACAGGGCATCGAACTTGTCGGCCGGGAACTTGCGGTTGATCGGGCCCCAGGCGATGGCGTCCTGGGTGGTCGGCTCTTCAACGATGAAACGATCGACTGGCGAACGGCCGGTACGGTGACCGGTGCGAACAACCAGCGCGCCGGTATCGGCAAGCTCGCCTTCACCGCGATTCAGGGCTTCTTTAACCAGATCATCAACACTCAGATCGGTGTACACGGCGTTATTGGCTTGCGTCATGAGGTTCCCCGTCGGCCAGTGGCCGAGTGCTCCAAACGTTTTGTAGTAGAAAGTCGTGCACTACTACCGCGAAAAAAGTGGGCCGGATTATGCCAGAAAAGCCCAAAAAGTGTAGGGCCCTCCCGTCAGAACGGCGTTATTCCGGCGTTAAGCAGTGAATTTACCTGCACTGAAACGTTTTAGTGACGGGTATCTGACGGCGTATCGACCCCTGCACCAGCAAACAATTGGGTGATATCGGCTGCGTCGAACAGGTAACGTTCGTTACAAAACTGACAATCGATCTCGATGCGGCCGCCATGTTCGACGACCAGCTTCTGAGCATCTTCCAGACCCAAACTGACCAGCGCATTGCCCGAGCGTTCCCGGGAGCAACTGCAATGGAAGCGTAGTTTCTGCACATCGAACAGGCGCACCTGCTCTTCATGGTAGAGGCGATGGAGCACGGTTTCGTTGTCCAGGCTCAGCAATTCATCGGCGGTCAGAGTACCGCCCAGCGTGGTGATGTGCTGCCAGCTGGCGGCGCGTTCTTCTTCGTCTTTCAGACGGTCGGCAGGCAATTGCTGCAGCAACAGACCACGGGCACGACGGCCATCGGCGTAGAGCCAAAAGCGGGTATTGGTTTGTTGGGACATGACGAAGTAATTGGTGAAGCACTCCGACAGGGTCGCGCCGTCGAGGTCGACGATGCCTTGGTAGCGTTGGCCCTGAGTCGGGTCGACGGTCAGCGCCAGCACGCCATTGGGCATCAAGTCGGCGAGGGTCGCGTCGGGGGCGATCTGGTCGGCTTCGTAACGAGCCAGGCCACGGATTTCGCGCTCGCTGGAGCACTCGATCATCAGCAACGGCACCGGGCCTTCGGAGCGGGCCTGCAGAATCAGCAAGCCATCGAACTTCAAGGTGCCAACCAGCAACGCTGCCGCTGCCATCAACTCGCCCAGCAGTTGTGCGACCGGCTCCGGATAGGCGTGTTTGGCGAGGACTTCGGCATAGCTACGCTCCAACCCAACCAGCTCGCCGCGGGTGTCGCTGTCATCGAAGATGAAGCGTTGGGTGTAGTCGTTATCCGATAGATTGGTCATAGGTCTGGGTATCTGAAAGGGTGACAAAAAAGAAAAATCGCGTCGTTTCCGCATTTTTGGGCGGGTAAAGTTCAGCCGTAAGGGCATTTTATGAACAATCCGGGGTTGTTCCAAGCAAGGTCAAACCTCGGTTTTCGACGAACGGTATTTTCATTTTGCCGCTGTCGAGTACACCCATATGGCTGCACAGGTGCGCGATTGCAAGTCTGTGCCCGACGGCGATCACTACTCGTCGTTGCTGTTACCGCGAAACTTGAACAGATCCCGGCGCTGCTTCTTGCTCGGTTTGCCATCGGTGCTCACGCCCAACGCCCCGGCCTTGCGCATGGCCGCAGCCGCTTCACGTTTGGCGATGCTGGCTTCGGTTTCGGCATACAGGGCCTGAGCCTCCGGCGCGCCACGACGCACGATCGACAGCGCCTGGACCACCACCGTGCGTTCCTCGAAGCCGGTGCGAATCTGAAACTCATCGCCGACCCTCGGCTCCTTGCCTGGCTTGCAGCGCTCGCCCCGGCAATGCACCTTGCCACTCTCAATCGCGGCCTTGGCCAAGGCACGTGTTTTATAAAAACGCGCGGCCCACAACCATTTATCGAGACGGACCTTGTCGTCCTCTTCGCTTTTTTGTGCCATTGGATGACCTCATTCTGAAATATCGATGAACTGTACTACCGTTTCTGTCGTGCCATGAATCACCACGCTGTGGATTAGAATGCAGGCATTCCCCCGCACATTGAGGGATGGAAATTCGGGCCGTAGATATCTGTCGCCTTTTACCCATTATTCTGCGTGAATACCGCGAATTCGGCCGCACGCGGTCTGAGCGGTTTTTGCCGGTTGAGCACTTTTGAAGACATTTGACCATTTGACCGTTATCGGTCTGCGCGAGTGGGTGGCGCTCCCGGATTTGGGAGTCGCTGGCCTTCGGGCAAAAATCGACACCGGCGCCAGCACCTCCAGCCTGCATGCCACCGACATCGAGCCGTTCGAGCGCGACGGGGAACAGTGGGTGCGCTTCACTGCGCACCTGGGCACGGTGGTGCAACTGCGGCACCGACGCTGTGAAGCCCCGCTGGTAACGAGGAAAACCATTAAAAGCTCCAATGGCCATGCGCAGATGCGCTATGTGGTCAGCACCACCCTGGCCCTCGGTGATCGGGTCTGGCGGGTCGAGTTCACCCTTGCCTGCCGCAAGTCCATGCGTTATCGCCTGTTACTCGGTTCCAAAGCCCTGATCGACGGCCAGTTGGTGGTCAATCCGGGCATCAAATATGTACAAGACAAGCCGGTGTTCCCGGTATCTACCTTCTCCACAGGTGTTGCATGAAGATCGCTGTGCTGTCGCGGAACCCGCGTCTGTATTCCACCCGTCGTCTGGTCGAAGCCGGTATAGAGCGTGGCCATGAAATGGTGGTGATCGATACCCTGCGCGCCTACATGAACATTGCCAGCCACAAGCCGCAGATCCACTACCGTGGCAAACCGCTGGAGGGTTTCGATGCAGTGATTCCGCGGATCGGTGCATCGGTGACGTTTTACGGCTGCGCGGTGCTGCGCCAGTTCGAAATGATGGGGGTGTTTCCGCTCAACGAATCGGTAGCCATTGCCCGTTCGCGAGACAAACTGCGGTCGCTGCAATTGCTGTCGCGCCGGGGGATCGGTTTGCCAGTCACCGGCTTTGCCCACTCCCCGGATGACATTCCCGACCTGATCGAGATGGTCAACGGCGCACCGCTGGTGATCAAGGTGCTGGAAGGCACTCAGGGCATCGGTGTGGTGCTGTGTGAAACGGCCACGGCGGCGGAATCGGTGATCGAGGCTTTCATGGGCCTGAAGCAAAACATCATGGTTCAGGAATACATCAAGGAAGCCGGCGGCGCGGACATTCGTTGTTTCGTGGTTGGCGACAAGGTGATCGCGGCGATGAAGCGCCAGGCCAAGCCGGGGGAGTTTCGCTCCAACCTGCATCGCGGTGGCAGTGCGAGCCTGATCAAGATCACACCGGAAGAACGCATGACCGCGTTGCGAGCGGCGAAGGTCATGGGGTTGGCGGTGGCGGGGGTGGATATCCTGCGCTCCAATCATGGGCCGCTGGTGATGGAAGTGAACTCGTCGCCGGGGCTGGAAGGGATTGAAACCACCACCGGGAAGAATGTGGCGGGGATCATTATTGAGCATCTGGAGAAGAATGGCGGGCCGAATATGACGCGGACCAAAGGTAAAGGCTGAAGCTGACTCGGTGATCGTTCCCACGCTCTGCGTGGGAATGCAGCCCGGGACGCTCCGCGTCCCCTCCAGAGCCGAACGCGGAGCGTCCGAAGAGGCATTCCCACGCAGAGCGTGGGAACGATCGGGTTAGACGGCATCCCTCGGCAACATCAACCCAAGCGGCAACCGCACCCGCGCTTCCAGCCCACCACCGGAGCGGTTGCGCAGCTCGACATTCCCGCCATGCATCGAAGCGATCCGCTTCACGATCGCCAACCCCAACCCGGTCCCCTTACCGCCCCGGGCCCGATCGCCACGGGTGAACGGGTTGAAGATCGCCTCCAGCTCCGATGGGTCGATTCCCGCGCCACGGTCCATGACGCTCAATACCACATACGGCGCACTGGAATCTCCGGACACATAAGCCGCCACTTCAACGCCGCTGCCGGCGTGATGCAAGGCATTGCCGATGAGGTTGTTCAGCAACCGTTTCATCGACACCCGCCGTAGCGGGAACGGCTGGATCGGTTCGAGGCGCAAGCGCACTCTCTCTTCGTTCTGGTTATATGGCGCGGCAACTTCGCGAACCAGATCGCTCAGGTCCACTTCTTCCACCGACTCATCACGTCCGTCACGAATGAAGGCCAGGAACTGATCCAGAATCGCGTCCATGTCTTCGATGTCGCGGATCATGTCGTCTGTCAGGTCACTGTGGGCACCCATCAGTTCCAGGGACAGCCGCAAACGGGTCAGGGGCGTGCGCAGGTCGTGGGAGACCCCGGCCAGCATCAGTTCTCGCTCGCGGCCGGCTTGTTCGACGTCTTCAGCCATTTGGTTGAAGGCGCGATAAACCTCGGTCATTTCGCTCGGTGTATCGCTGATCGGCAGGCGCACGCTGCGGCCCTGACCCAGTTGCCTCGCGGCATAGACCAGGCGTTTTAGCGGTTGATTGAGCTGGCTGACGAAAATCCACGCCGAGGCGGTGGACAGCAGGCCGATGGCGAGGAACCAGCCGAGCACATTCCAGATTTTCTGGCCGCGCAATGGGTGCGGATACAACGGCACTTTCAGCCAGCCATCGCCCAGGCTGGGTGCCCGCACCCACAGCGCCGGCGGTGAGTGCATGCGTAATCGCACTTCGGTGTCGGCGCCCAGTTCATCCTGCATCTGGCGCTGGTAGATCTCGCTGTAAGGCCAGTGTTGTTCGCCTTCCGGCACACCGGCACCCACCACCCGAATCAGGGTCGCGGCATCGGCGATCTTGGTGCGATTTTCTTCGTCGGCGGCCCAATAGGCACGCAGCGTCAGGGCGACGCCGTGGCTGTATTGGCGATCCACCAGCACATCTTCGTTCATCAACAGATAAACCAGGGTCAGCGCCTTGGAGAACAGGACGACGATCAGCACCAGCCACAGGGTGCGGGAGAAGAAGCTCTGGGGGAACCAAACAGGGGTTTTCATGAGTAACCGCTACACACTTGCAGGAGCGAGCATGCTCGCATATTGCGGATCACGGGTCTGCGGGAAAGGTCATCTGACCCCTTGCCCGCAAGACCCGCTCCTACAAATCACCGATCACTTCGTGGCGGCGCCATCCGGAACGAACACGTAACCCACGCCCCAGACAGTCTGGATGTAGCGTGGTTTGGACGGATCGGGTTCGATCATCCGGCGCAGACGGGAAATCTGCACGTCGATGGAACGCTCCAGGGCATCCCACTCGCGGCCACGGGCCAGGTTCATCAGTTTGTCGCGGGTCAGTGGCTGACGCGCGTTCATGACCAACGCCTTGAGCACCGCAAACTCACCGGTGGTGAGCATGTGCACTTCGTCGCCGCGCTTGAGTTCGCGGGTGGCCAGGGACAATTCGTAGTCACCGAAGGTCACGCTTTCGTCTTCGCTGCCCGGGGCGCCCGGCACCGGTGCCGCCTGACGACGCAGAACCGCTTTGACCCGAGCCATCAGCTCGTCCGGGTTGAACGGCTTGGCCAGGTAATCGTCGGCGCCCAGTTCCAGTCCCTTGATGCGGCTAAGCTCATCGCCCTTGGCGGTCAGCATGATGATCGGAATCTGATTGTTCGCCGTGCGCAGGCGGCGGCAAGCGGTCAGGCCGTCTTCGCCGGGCAGCATCAGGTCGAGGACGACCAGGTTGAACACTTCACGCGCCAGCAGGCGGTCCATTTGTTCCGTGTTCGGGACGGCGCGGGCACGGTAGCCCTTGCTGACGAAAAAGCGCTCCAGCAGGCTGCTCAGCCCGGGATCGTCGTCAACAATAAGAATTTTTTCGCCTTCAGCAATGTTTGCAGTGCTGCTCATTGGATGCTCCTTTGATCTCGGCGCGCATTATGGCGTAGCTGCCGTTATACGCACCGTGTGCATTGTTAGCAGATTTTTCCTTCACCGCCAGAAATCCGGGCATTGTGCCTACAGCCCGCGATGCCCCCGAATGGACAGAACGCTGGTTATAATGCGCGGCCTTTTGTGTCAGGCAACGTCTGATCGTTACTGTAAGCAGCCGCTTTTTTTTCATGGCGCGGGCAGTAATTGTTCGATTTCACGGGTCAACGGGAAGCCTGTTGACCCAGGTAGCGGCGCACGCCAGGCCGCTCAACCAGACTCGCCGAGCCCTTATCTCTGCGCCTGCGAGCCTGCTTTCACAATTTGTCAGGTGGTTTTATGGACAGCATCAACAGCCGCATCGCCGAGGAACTCGGTGTACGCCCACAACAGGTCGAAGCGGCCGTCGCGCTACTCGATGAAGGGTCTACCGTTCCCTTCATCGCCCGCTACCGGAAAGAAGTGACCGGCAGCCTCGATGACATCCAGTTGCGTCATCTGGAAGAGCGTCTGCGCTACCTGCGAGAACTCGACGAACGGCGGATCAGCATCCTCGCCAGCATTCAAGAGCAGGGCAAACTGACCCCGCAACTCGAACGCGACATCAAACTCGCCGACACCAAGACCCGTCTCGAAGACTTGTACCTGCCGTACAAGCAGAAGCGCCGCACCAAGGGCCAGATCGCCCTGGAAGCCGGCCTCGGCGAACTGGCCGACGGCCTGTTCAACGACCCGACCCTGAACCCTGAAGCCGAAGCCGCGCGTTTCATCGACGCCGAAAAAGGCGTGGCCGATGTGAAAGCCGCCCTTGAAGGCGCCAAGTACATCCTCATGGAGCGCTTCGCCGAAGACGCTGGCCTGCTGGACAAATTGCGCAACTATCTCAAGCAGGAAGCCACCCTCAGTGCCCGCGTGATTGCTGGTAAGGAAGAGGAAGGTGCCAAGTTCCGCGACTATTTCGAACACGACGAACCGCTGAAAAGCATGCCATCGCACCGCGCGCTGGCGATTTTCCGTGGCCGCAACGAAGGCATTCTCAGTTCCGCGCTGAAAGTCGGCGATGAACTGCCGGGCACCATGCACCCGTGCGAAGGCATGATCGGCCAGCAATTCGGCATCCAGAACCAGAACCGTGCCGCCGACAAATGGCTGGGCGAAGTGGTGCGCTGGACCTGGAAGGTCAAGCTCTACACCCACCTGGAAACCGACCTGCTGGGCGAGCTGCGCGACGGCGCAGAAACCGAAGCAATCAATGTGTTCGCACACAACCTGCACGACTTGCTGCTGTCGGCCCCGGCCGGCCCGCGCGCCACCCTGGGCCTCGACCCGGGCCTGCGCACCGGCTGCAAGGTCGCCGTGGTCGATGCCACCGGCAAGCTGCTGGATCACGCCACGGTTTACCCGCACGTGCCGCACAACAAGTGGGACCAGACCCTCGCCGTGCTCGCCGCCCTGTGCGCCAAGCATTCGGTGGACCTGATCGCCATCGGCAACGGCACCGCCAGCCGTGAAACCGACAAGCTCGCCGCTGAGCTGATCAAAAAATACCCAGCCATGAAGATGACCAAAGTCATGGTCTCCGAGGCCGGCGCATCGGTTTACTCGGCGTCGGAACTGGCTTCCAAGGAATTCCCGGACCTCGACGTATCGATCCGTGGCGCGGTATCGATTGCCCGTCGTTTGCAGGATCCGCTGGCCGAGCTGGTGAAGATCGATCCGAAATCCATCGGCGTTGGCCAGTACCAGCACGACGTGTCGCAGCTGAAACTGGCGCGCGGCCTGGACGCGGTGGTCGAGGACTGCGTGAACGCCGTGGGCGTCGACGTCAACACCGCTTCCGTGGCGCTGCTGGCGCGCATCTCCGGCCTCAACGCGACCCTGGCGCAGAACATCGTCAGCCACCGCGACGAGCACGGCGCCTTCAAAACCCGTGCGGCGTTGAAGAAAGTCGCGCGTCTGGGTGAAAAAACCTTTGAACAGGCTGCAGGCTTCCTGCGCGTAATGAACGGCGACAACCCGCTGGATTCGTCCGCGGTCCACCCGGAAGCCTATCCGCTGGTGCAGCGCATTGCCGCTGAAACCGACCGCGACATTCGCTCGCTGATCGGCGACGCGAGCTTCCTCAAACGTCTCGATCCGAAGAAGTACACCGACGAAACGTTCGGCTTGCCGACGGTCACCGACATCCTGCAAGAGCTGGAAAAACCCGGTCGCGACCCGCGTCCCGAGTTCAAGACCGCCGAGTTCCAGGAAGGCGTCGAAGACCTCAAGGACTTGCAACTGGGGATGATCCTCGAAGGCGTGGTCACCAACGTGACTAATTTCGGCGCTTTCGTCGACATCGGCGTGCATCAGGACGGTTTGGTACATATCTCCGCGCTGTCGGAGAAGTTCATCAAGGATCCGCGCGAAGCGGTGAAGGCCGGTGATGTGGTCAAGGTGAAGGTCATGGAAGTCGACATCCCGCGCAAACGCGTTGGCCTGTCGATGCGTATGAGCGACACCCCGGGCGAGAAAATCGACGGTGCCCGTGGCGCGCGTCCGGGGTCGGCACCACGCCAATCCCAGAACACCGCACCGCGCAAGGAAACCACGGCAGCAGCCCCGGCCAACAACGCCATGGCCTCGCTGTTCGCTAACGCCAAACAGTTGAAAAAACGCTGATGGAAATCCCGGCCGGCTTGACCGAAAGCGCGTTTTTCAAGCTGCTGGGGTGTCGCTTGCACAGTCTGGAAACCGGGGTGGCGCAAGTCGCCCTGGTGCTTGCGCCAGAACTGCGCAATCGCGGCGGCAAACTGCACGGCGGCGCTTTGTTCAGTCTGGTAGACATTGCCATGGGGCTGGCCTGTTCCAGCACCCACGGCTTTGACCAGCAGAGCGCAACCATCGAGTGCAAGATCAACTACATCCGCGCCGTCGCCGACGGTGAAGTGATGTGCACGGCACGGGTGATCCATCCGGGCCGCCGCACGCTGGTGGTCGAAGCCGACGTGATGCAAGGCGACAAACTGGTCGCAAAAGCACAAGGCACGTTCGCTGTCCTGTAGCCCCCAATCATCAATTTGAGTTAATTTCGGCGCTGTGACTGCAGCGTCGGAGTTTTCTGTGGGAGCGCCTGTGGCGAGGGGGCTTGCCCCCGTTTGAGTGCGTAGCACTCACAAGATCCTGGAACATCAGAGATTTTGGGGCTGCTTCGCAGCCCAACGGGGGCAAGCCCCCTCGCCACAGCCCGCTCCCACAGGGAATTGCGGTGATCAATCCTTAATTGGCTGGCATCTGTTCTGTGCGGCTCAAGAACCAGGCGAAAACGCCAGTTTTAACTTCACCCTTGTAGACCGTCTTGCCCACCCCCATATTGGGGCGACTGACGCGTGAAGGAATCCAACTTGAGCGAACTTCTCAACCGCCGCCTGGCTCTGCTCGGCGAGCGCGCTAACCTCTCTCTGCTCGAACAGTGCCTTCACGGCATCGAACGTGAATGCCTGCGCGTAACCAGCGAAGGTCGCCTGGCGCAAACGCCGCACCCGGAAGAATTGGGTTCCGCGCTGACCAACGAACAAATCACCACCGACTATTCCGAGTCGCTGCTGGAATTCATCACGCCGGCCCTGCCAGACCCGGTGGATACCCTGGCGAGCCTCGATAAGATCCATCGGTTTGCCTACAGCAAGCTCGGCAACGAGTACTTGTGGAGTCCATCGATGCCGTGCCCGTTGCCGGCCGAGGAAGACATCCCGATCGCTTATTACGGCACTTCCAACATCGGGCAGCTCAAGTACGTCTATCGCAAGGGCCTGGCGTTGCGTTACGGCAAGACCATGCAGTGCATCGCCGGGATCCACTACAATTTTTCCCTGCCGGAAAAGCTCTGGCCCCTGCTCAAAGAGGCTGAAGGCTTTGACGGCACCGATCGCGACTATCAGTCGTCGGCCTACATCGCGCTGATCCGCAACTTCCGTCGCTATAGCTGGCTGCTGATGTACCTGTTCGGTGCCTCGCCTGCCCTGGACGCCGGTTTCCTGCGCGGTCGCTCGCATCAGTTGGAACAGCTGGACCCGGACACGTTGTACCTGCCGTACGCCACCAGCCTGCGCATGAGCGATCTGGGTTACCAGAGCAACGCCCAGGCCGGTTTGACGCCGTGCTACAACGATCTGACCAGCTACACCGACAGCCTGCGCAAAGCGGTGGCCACGCCTTACCCGTCGTACGTCGAGATCGGTACGCACCAGGACGGTGAGTGGGTTCAGCTCAACACCAACATCCTGCAGATCGAAAACGAGTACTACTCCAACATCCGCCCGAAACGCGTGACCTACACCGGCGAACGGCCGATTCAGGCGCTGGTGGCCCGTGGCATTCAGTACGTCGAAGTGCGCTGCCTGGACATCAACCCGTTCCTGCCGATGGGCATCGACCTCACCGAGTCGCGGTTCCTTGATGCGTTCCTGCTGTACTGCGCGCTGAACGACAGCCCGCTGCTGACCAGTACCTCGTGCGGCAACGCGACCTCGAACTTCCTCAGCGTGGTCAAGGAAGGTCGTCGTCCAGGCCTGCAATTGCAACGCGACGGGCTCCCGGTAGACCTCAAGGAATGGGCCGGCGAATTGCTGGAAAAGATTGCGCCATTAGCGGCATTGCTGGATCAGAGCCATGGCGGCGATGCTCACAGCAAGGCACTGGACGCACAGCTGGCCAAGGTCAAGGACTCGTCCCTGACGCCATCGGCTCAGGTGTTGGCGGCGATGGCCGAGCACAAGGAAAGTTTTGCTCAGTTCTCCTTGCGTCAGAGCCAGGCGCACGCAGAGTTTTTCCGCAGCGAGCCGCTTTCAAGCGCAGAACAGACTAGATTTGAAGAGTTGGCACGTTCGTCGCTGGCTCAGCAGGTGGAGCTGGAACAGAACGAAGTTGGCGATTTCGATGTGTTTGTCGGGTCGTATCAGGCGAGTATTCTGGCGATCAGCAACTAAACTCTGAAGGTCCTTCGGACCTTTTCGCGGGCAAGCCTCGCTCCTACAGGTTTTATGATCGTTCCCACGCTCTGCGTGGTAATGCCTCAAGGGACGCTCCGCGTCCAGGTGACGCGGAGCGTCACCGGCTGCATTCCGATGCGGAGCGTGGGAACGATCGATAAAAAGCGATACACAACTATGCTCCCTTAGAATTTTCCGCTCATAAGGTAATTCGAAAAAGTTATTTATTTTCGGATTCTTATATCATTTAGTCTCCTTTTCACGCCGACTCTCGGTCGCCTGACAAGGAGCTTTCCCGATGAAACTGACTTCTCCTCTTCGCCTTCTGGCCGCCGCGTTTCTGGCTTCGGCGAGTTTCCTGGCTCAGGCGGCAGATGTGACCGTCGCCTACCAGACCACCGTTGACCCGGCCAAAGTCGCCCAAGCCGACGGCACCTACGAAAAAGCCACCAAAGCCGACATCGACTGGCGCAAATTCGATAACGGCGCCGACATTATTGCCGCCATCGCTTCCGGCGATGTGCAAATCGGCTACCTCGGTTCCAGCCCCCTGACGGCGGCAATCACCCGCAAAGTCCCGGTGGAAACTTTCCTCATAGCCACTCAGATAGGCGCTGCCGAAGCGCTGGTTGCGCGAGACGGTTCCGGGATCAAGACCCCGCAAGACCTGATCGGCAAGAAAATCGCCGTACCGTTCGTTTCCACCGGCCACTACAGCCTGCTGGCCGCGCTGAAACACTGGAACATCGACCCATCGAAAGTCACCGTGCTCAACCTCGCGCCGCCAGCGATCATTGCTGCGTGGAAACGCGGTGATATCGACGCCACCTACGTCTGGGACCCTGCCCTCGGCGTGGCCAAGGAGAACGGCAAAGTGCTGATCACCTCGGGCGAGTTGGCCAAGTTCGGCGCACCGACTTTCGATGCCTGGATCGTGCGTAAGGATTTCGCCGCGAAGCACCCGGAAATCGTCACCGCGTTCGCCAAAGTGACTCTCGATGCCTACGCCGACTACCGCAAAGACCCAAAAGCCTGGCTCGCCAACCAAAGCAATGTCGACAAACTGGTGAAGCTCTCCGGTGCCAAGGCCAGCGACATTCCATTGCTGCTGCAAGGCAACGTGTTCCCGCTCGCGGCTGATCAGGTGATCACCCTCGGCGCGCCGACTACCAAGGCCATCACCGACACCGCAGTGTTCCTCAAGGAACAGGGCAAGGTCGAGGCCGTGCTGCCGGACTACGCGCCGTACGTCAGCGCCAAATACATCACCAACTGATCGGGAGTTAACCGCAATGGCTTTGCTACAGCTGGAGCGTATCTGCGCACAGTATCCCGGCGCAGCGGAACCTGTGCTGGCGGATATTTCCCTGAGCCTGGGGCCCCGGCAGTTGCTGGTTGCCCTCGGCCCGTCCGGCAGTGGCAAGACCTCGCTGTTGAACCTGATTGCCGGTTTTGTCGAACCCAGTTCCGGGCGCATCACCCTTGACGGTGTGCCGGTCAAAGGCCCGAGCGCCGAGCGTGGCGTGGTGTTCCAGGACGACGCCCTGCTGCCTTGGCAGGACGTGCTGGCCAACGTCGGTTTCGGTCTGGAGCTGGCTGGCGTTGCCAGGGACAAACGCGAAATTCGCGCCCGGGAAATGCTCGCGCTGGTGGACCTTTGCGGTTTCGAACACCGCCGAATCTGGCAACTCTCGGGCGGGCAGAAACAACGTGTCGGCCTCGCTCGCGCCCTCGCCGCAGACCCTCGGGTTTTGCTCATGGATGAGCCCTTCGGTGCGCTCGATGCCTTCACCCGCGAACAGATGCAGGAGCTGTTGCTGCAAGTCTGGCAGCGCACCGCCAAACCGGTGTTCCTGATTACCCACGACATTGAAGAAGCGGTATTCCTCGCCACGGATCTGATTCTGCTGGCGCCTGATCCTGGGCAAATCGTCGAGCGCCTGAACCTGGATTTCGGTCAGCGTTATGCCGCCGGTGAGTCGGCACGCTCGATCAAGTCCGACCCGCGCTTTATCGAAACCCGCGAACACGTGCTCGCCAAAGTGTTCTCCCAACGCAGTGCCGTCCAGCGACAGGAGCGCGCATGAGCACCTATGAAATTCCCGCCGCGACGGTGAAGTCGAGCTCGACGGTCATTGCGCTGCGTCGCAGTTTGAACACACGCTGGATCAGCGTACTAACGCTGGTCGCTCTCGTTGCCATTTGGTGGGCCGTCACGGCCACAGGTTTGATCGAACCGCTGTTCCTGCCGCCGCCGTCCGCCGTGCTGCAAAAAGGCTGGCTGCTGGTAACCACCGGCTACATGGATTCGACCTTGTGGCAGCATTTGGGCGCAAGCCTCAGCCGTATTGGCCTGGGCCTGGGCTTCGCCGTGCTGACCGCCGTGCCGGTGGGCATCGCCATCGGCCACAATCGCATCGCTCGCGGCATTCTTGATCCGCTGATCGAGTTCTATCGCCCGATTCCGCCGCTGGCTTATCTGCCGCTGATCGTGATCTGGTGCGGTATCGGTGAGTTGTCGAAAGTGTTGCTGATCTACCTGGCGATCTTCGCGCCGATCGCGATAGCCACCGCCACTGGCGTACGCACCGTCGACCCGGCGAAATTGCGCGCCGCACAGTCGCTGGGTGCGACTCGGGCGCAGTTGATTCGGCATGTGATTCTGCCCAGTGCCTTGCCGGACATTTTGACCGGCGTGCGGATTGGTCTGGGTGTGGGTTGGTCGACATTGGTGGCCGCCGAGTTGATCGCCGCCACCAGTGGTTTGGGCTTCATGGTGCAATCGGCCGCGCAATTCCTGGTCACCGATGTGGTGGTGCTGGGGATTCTGGTGATCGCGCTGATCGCTTTCGCCATGGAAATGGGCCTGCGTGCCCTGCAACGCAAACTCGTGCCATGGCATGGCCAGGCTCACTGAGTATTCAATGTGGGAGGGTCTATGGCGAGGGGCAAGCCCTGCGGCAGCTCCTACATAAGGCGATCGGCGTCGCTTTAATTGAACGCGATGTAGAAGTAGCCCAGCTGTGGATCCCGCCCCATCGGGGGGACCCTCGACACGAAAATGTCTTTCACCCGGCCCAGTTCCGGCAATTCCATCACACACAAGCCATCGACAAAGTCAGTGGGTTGCAGGCTATTGAACTCGACGCTGAACGGCATGCGCTCGCTGTTTGGCAGCTGTGAGCGGGGCGTTTCTGCAAGGGTGTCGATATGGATCGGCAGTTCACTGCCATCGGGCAGCCGCAGCGTCCCCGTCTTGCCCAGCAGTGCCTGAAAGTGTTGGCTTTGAACCTGTTGCAGCATGGCATCACTCCATCAGCAAAAGTGGCCGGGGGATTGGCATCCCCCGGCCAGACCCTCAGTTGCGCGAAGGGAAAAGACCGTTCAGGGCGATGCTGAAGTTGAGCACCAGGAACGGGTTCATCACCTCCATGGGCAAGCCGTTGCCGGCGGACGAGATTTCCCCTGTTACCGTAGTGGCCACGCCCTTGAGCGGTACGGCCGCAGCACCTTGCTGATCGGAGTAAATACTCGCCGAACCGGGACCGCCGCCCGAGGCACCAATGAACGAGTTGGTTGCGGTCGGGTTGGTGACCGGGTTGCTCGCCGGGCTGGCCAGTTGCAGGGTGGTGGTGGCCGTGAGTCCGGACAAGGCGTGGGTGTGGTTGGGCAGGTTAGTGATGGTCGCGGTGACGTTTTCGGTCCCGGAGGCTTCGCCGATGACGCGCGGGGTCAGGCCCAAGCCGTTGCCCATGGCGACTGGCATGCGACCTTGCAGGTTGGGCAGCATGAAATTGGTGGTGCCATTGCCTCCGTAGTAGGTTCCCAGCAGTGCGAAAACCGTGTTGTATTGCGCGATGCTCAGCGTCTGGCCGTTGCACAGGGCCCAGCCGTTGGGCGCGAAGTTAAAGGCGAAAGACTGAATAGTGCCGATGAATACTTCCATGGTTCCTCATCCCTCAGGTTAGTGTCTGATACGTCACGTTGCAGGCCCGGTTAACCGGGCAGTTCGCGCTGATCAGCCGACTCCTTTCATCTCCGTGGCTGGGTCACGCCACGCCAAAGCGTAGACGCTGATCGGAATGATTGCCGGACGTCGTCCGTCGCAAGGCCAGCATCGACGTCGGGCTCGCGCCTGTCCTACAGTGCTGGGGAAGCTTCGGTTTTCACATGGCCGTTGCAAGGGGAGGTAATGGAGGCGCGCAGAGAAACACCGCTGGGCGATACTCAGGACCCGCATGCGATGCCGGGGTTGTGGGCGGCTGTCCGTCGCTTGCTGCGATGGGCGCGGGAGCACTGGCTGTTGTCGATCCTGGTATTGGCCGCGCTGGCGCGTTTTTACGACCTGACAGCGGCGGCGATCTGGGGCGACGAAGGGTCTAGCTTGTTGCTGAGCCAGTATTCCCTGGCCGGGATCTGGGAACATGCGGCTCATGATGTGCATCCACCCCTGTATTTCATGCTTCTGCACGGCTGGATCGGCCTGTTCGGCGACGGCATTTTTTCGATTCGCTGCCTGAGTGCGCTGCCGGGGATTGCCACGGTGGGGCTCGGCGTCTGGCTGGTGGACCTGCTCGCGACCCGCCGCGCCGCGTTGCTGGGCGGAGTCCTGCTGGCGCTGCTGCCCACGGCGGTGCGTTACAGCCAGGAAGTGCGGATGTATTCGCTGCTGGGCCTGTGGCTGATCGGCGCCACGATCGCCTTGATGTATTGGATCAGGCGGCCGCAACGCACGCGCTATCTGGTGATGTACACCCTGCTGATGAGTGCCGCGTTCTACACCCATTATTTCACGGCGCTGTGCGTGCTTTGTCACTGGCTGTATCTGGGACTGATCCGCGTGCAGCCAGGGTATCGATTGCGGCACATTCAGCGCTCCGGCTGGTGGCTGGCCAATATGGCGATTGTGGCGTTGTACCTGCCATGGCTGCCCAGTCTGTTCGATCTGGTGCAGCACATGGATCAGCTCAAAGCCAATGGCGATGTGGGGTGGGAGGCGCCCGTCACGCTCGGCTCACTGCCTTCAATGATCTGGTCGTTCCTGATCCAGGACGATGGCGAGAACCTGCCCACACTGATTTTTATTGCGTTGCCACTGGCGCTGCTGGCCCTGGCGGGCGTGGCGCTGGCGCGCGATCGCAGTGTTTTCCGTGGCAGTGCGCTGGCGCTGATCTACACCGTTCTCCCGTTGTTGTTGGTATTTGCGGTGTCGTTCATATCGCCGGTGTTCATCGAGCGTTACCTGACCGCTTATGCCCTGGGCTTGCCGATGCTTGTGGCGCTGGCCATCGATCGTTTGTACGCGGACTTCAAGGTAGTGGCGCTGGCCGTGCTGATGCTGTTTGTCGGCGTCGAACTGGTGGGGCTGAAGAACAATGCCACGGTGGATACCGACGATCAGATCAGCGTCATGGTCAGCTATGTGAACCAGCACTTCGCTCCCGGCGACCGAATCGTCACCAGCGACATGCTCTGGTACCTGAGTTATGTCTATTACAACCGCACTGATGCCAAACCATTGCTGTACACGCCGCCGTTGGCCAATGGCAGGTCGAGCCGGCCGAACGCTTACGGTTTTGGCACGTTGGTGACCGGTGAGGTCTATCTGGATAGCCTCGGCAGCTTGCCCAAGGGCAATGGTCGCGTCTGGCTGGTCGGTAGCGTCGATGGACCGGACGAGTTCGCCCCTTTGCCCGAGGGCTGGCAACGCATCGGTGAAACCGGGGCGGGAGGCGCCAGGGCACGCTTGTATGTGCTGAACTAAGCCCGTGTTTTCAAGGCTTAATCGATTCATCTTTCAGCCGGTTATATCAATCGTTTTTTCCAGTCGATTTAGCTCCGATTTGATATCAAAGCACCACTAGTCGCAACACCATTCATGGTCTACGCTCGTCACGTAAAAGGACTTATGACGGGTGAATGGATGCAGCACTTTCACTTTATTTCCGGCTTGCCGCGTTCAGGCTCGACCCTGCTTTCTGCCATTCTTTTGCAGAATCCGCGTTTTCATGCCGGTATGACCAGCCCCGTGGGGGCGCTCTTTTCCGGTGTTCTGGAACAGTGCAGCGCCGGCAGCGAATTCGGTGCGGTGATCGACACCGACCTGCGTCGCCGTCTGTTGCGTGGCCTGTTCGACTCTTACTACGCCGACAAGGCCGAAAAACCGGTGGTGTTCGACACCAATCGCCTGTGGAGTTCGCGCCTGCCGGCGATCAGCGATCTATTCCCTCAAGCCAAAATCATTGCCTGCGTGCGCAATGTCGCTTGGGTCATGGACAGCATCGAGCGCCTGTATCGCGCCAACCCCTTCGAAAACACCAAACTGTTCGGTGATGCGGTCGAACGCAACACGGTCTATAGCCGCTGCGAAACCCTGGCCCAGCGCAATCGGCTGGTGGGGTTTTCCTGGGCCGCCCTGAAGGAAGCCTATTACGGCGAACACGCCGATTCGTTGCTGATCATCGATTACGACCTGCTGAGCCAGGCGCCTGAGCGGGTGATGCGCCTGGTCTACGATTTCATTGGCGAACCCTGGTTCGAACATGATTTCGACCATTTGGCCTACGACGCACCGGAGTTCGACCAGGCCCTCGGCCTCTCGGGGCTGCATAAGGTGAAGGCCAAGGTCCAATTGCAATCCAGGCGAACGATCCTGCCGCCGGATCTGTTCAAGCAGTACGCCGAGTTGTCTTTTTGGCTCGATGGCTCAGCCAGCGCCGCCAATGTCATTCGTATGAAAGCCGACGCCGCGATCAGTTGATCGCGGCGTTTTCATTGATGCGTCTAAAAGTTCGAGTCCGGGTGAGCAGCATGTGGTGGAGCAAAGGCAAGTCGCGGGTTACCGAAGGCGCACGAGCGCTGGCCTCGCCAATGATCATGTCCCTGGAGCCACGCATGCTGTTCGACGGCGCGGTGGCCGCCACGGTCGCCGACACTGCCCAGGCCGACAGCCATGCCACCGCCGAGGCGGTCAAAGCGCCGACCGCCGATCAACCGGTCGCCAGCAAGGACACCCACGGCCAGGCCGATGCCACACCGGCGCCAGCACCCGCTGCGGTGCCGGGGCAGAGCGTGGTATTCGTCGATTCGCGGGTCAAGGACGCTGGCAGTCTGCTTCAGGGTATTGCTCCCGGTACCCAGGTGGTTCAGCTCGATGCCAGCAAAGATGGCCTGCAACAAATCGCCGATTATCTGGACGGCCATCAGGGCATCAGCTCGGTGCAGATTATCGCCCACGGCAACGCGGGCGATTTGTGGCTGGGCAACAGCTACTTGTCTGCCGACAACGTCGCGGCCCGCAGCGCGGTGCTGGCGAAAATCGGCAAGGACATGAACGTCGGCGGCGACATCCTGATTTACGGCTGCTACACCGCCGAAGGCGAGCGCGGCTTGAGTTTTATCGACTCGCTGGCTCAATTGACCGGCCGCGATGTGGCTGCCTCCAGCGATCGCACCGGGCTCGGTGGCGACTGGGATCTGGAAATTGCCACCGGCAACATTGAAAGCGCCAATGTCCTCTCGACCACGGCCATGACCGACTATCAGTGGGGGCTGGCTACTTGGAACGCCACTAACAACGCCAACGCGGGCGTCGGTTCGCTGCGCGCGGCCATCGCCTCGGCGCAGAACGGCGACATCGTCACCTTCAGCAGCAGCATGACGGTGCAGCTGACGTCCGAACTGTTGATCAACAAGAACATCACCGTTGATGGCGACTTGAATAACGACGGTGCGGCTGACGTGATTCTCGACGGTCAGTACAGGACCCGAGTGATTGAAGTGACGGCCGGCAGTATCGTGACCCTCGATGGCCTGGTGATCACCCGTGGCCTGGTGTCGGGCGCGGGCGGCAACGGTGGCTACGGTGCCACGGGCGCGATGGCCGGGGGGATTTTCAACGCAGGGATTCTGACCCTGAACAACGTTACCGTGACCTCCAACGCCGCTTCCGGTGGTGGCGGCGGCGGCGGTGTCACCGGCGCTTTTTACGGCGGTGGCGGTGGTGGCGGCGGCGGCTTGGGCGGCCAGGGCGGCGGGCATGGCGGTTCGGCAGGGCCGGGCACCGGCACATTGGGCGGCCAGGCGGGCGGCGGCGGTGTTGGTGGTTACGGCGGCGGTTATGACGCCACCCACATGGGTGGTCGCGGCGGTACCACCACTGGCGGGGCTGGCGGCATAGGTGTTTCCTATTACAGCAACGGCGGTAACGGTGCGACGGCCACCAATGGCACGATTTCCATTGGCGGCGGTGGCGGCGGGGCCGGATGGGACAAGGTCGGTGGCGCCGGCGGCAACGCGGTGGGCGGGATCTACAACGCCAGCAGCGGCACCATCACCATCGTCGGCACGTCGACCATCAGCAACAACATCGGCGCTGGTGGCGGCGGTGGCGGTGGTGGTGGCCAAGGCAGCAATGCCAGCAATGGCGGCATTGGTGGCCGTGGCGTCGGTGCGATCTGGAACAAAGGCACGCTACTGATCACAGCCGCCAACTTCGCGGCCCTGGCCGGTAATGCCGCGGCCAGTGGTGCAGGCGGTACCGCGCAGGGCGGTGGTTCAACCGGCACCTCGCCGACCTCTGTCGCGACCATCTACAACGACGGTGGTGTACTCAACACCGCGTATTCGCCACCGCCGACCGCGACCATTGTGGTCGCTGATACCACACTGAGCATCGGCGAAACGTCCCTGGTGACCATTACCTTCTCCGAGGCGGTAACCGGTCTCACCAATGCGGATCTGACCATCGCCAACGGCACCTTGACCGCGGTAAGCAGCGGCGATGGCGGCATTACCTGGACGGCAACCTTTACCCCGTCCGCCAGTATTTCCGATACGACCAACGTCATCACCCTGGACAACACCGGTGTGATAAACGGCCTGGGCACCCCCGGCGTCGGCACCACCAACTCCAATAACTACACGGTCGACACCGTACGCCCGACCGCCAGCATCGTGTTTACCGACACGGCGCTGAGAATCGGCGAAACCTCCCTGGTGACCATCACTTTCAACGAAGCGGTTACCGGTCTCACCAATGCCGACCTGACGATTGCCAACGGCACCTTGACCTCGGTGAGCAGCGGCGATGGCGGCCTCACCTGGACGGGGACTTTCACGCCGAGCGCGAGCATCACTGACACGAGCAATCTGATCACCCTGGACAATACCGGGGTCAGCGATCTGGTGGGCAACGCCGGCAGCGGTACCACCGATTCGAACAATTACGCCATCGATACCGTGCGGCCAACGGCAACGATCGTGGTGACAGACAATGCGCTGAGAATCGGTGAAACCTCGCTGGTGACCATCACCTTCAGCGAAGCAGTCAGCGGTTTCACCAACGCCGACCTGAGCATCGCCAACGGCACCTTGACGGCGGTCAGCAGCAGCGACGGTGGCATCACCTGGACCGCGACCTTCACACCTTCCGCGAGCACTAACGACGCGACCAACCTGATCACCCTGAACAACACCGGGGTCAGCGATCTGGCGGGCAACGCCGGCAGCGGCACTACCGATTCGAACAACTATGCGATCGATACGCTTCGTCCGACCGCAACCATTGTGGTGACGGACAATGCGCTGAAAATCGGCGAAACCTCGCTGGTGACGATTACCTTCAGTGAAGCGGTCAGCGGGTTCACCAACGCCGACCTGACCATTGCCAACGGCACCTTGACCGCGGTGAGCAGCAGCGATGGCGGTATCACCTGGACAGCGACGTTTACCCCGACCGCCAGCATCACCGACACGACCAACCTGATCACCCTGGACAACACCGGCGTGGCTGATCTGGCGGGCAATGCAGGCAGCGGCACTACCGATTCCAACAACTACGCCATCGACACTGTGCGGCCTACGGCAACCATTGTGGTGACGGACACGGCGCTGAGAATCGGCGAAACCTCGCTGGTGACCATCACCTTCAGTGAAGCGGTCAGCGGTTTCACCAACGCCGACCTGACTATCGCCAACGGCACCCTGACCGCGGTCAGCAGCAGCGACGGCGGCATCACCTGGACGGCGACCTTCACACCTTCCGCGAGCATCAATGACACGACCAACCTGATCACCCTGGACAACACCGGCATCGCGGATCTGTCGGGCAACGCTGGCAGTGGCACCACTGATTCCAACAACTACGCCATCGACACCGTGCGTCCGACCGCCACGATTGTGCTGGCCGATACGACACTGACAGCAGGTGAAACTTCGCTGGTGACCATCACCTTCAGCGAGGCGGTCAGCGGATTCACCAATGCCGACCTGAGCATCGCCAACGGCACGTTGAGCGCGGTGAGCAGCAGTGACGGCGGCATTACCTGGACCGCGACCTTCACGCCAACCGTCGGCGTGAGTGACCCGAGCAACGTCATCACCCTGAACAATACCGGTGTGACCGACATCGCTGGCAACACCGGCAGCGGCACCACCAGCTCTGGCAACTACACCATCGATACGGTGCTGCCGACCGCGACCATCGTGGTCGCCGACAACGCCCTGAAAATCGGTGAAACGTCACTGGTGACCATCACGTTCTCCGAGGCGGTGAGCGGTTTCACCAACGCCGACCTGACCATCGCCAACGGCACCCTGACCGCGGTGAGCAGCAGTGACGGCGGCATCACCTGGACGGCGACCTTCACCCCGACCGTCAGCATTACCGACGCGACCAACCTGATCACATTGGACAACACCGGCGTGCAGGCTGTCGGCACGGGTAACGTGGGCAGCGGCACCACTGATTCCAACAACTATGCGGTCGACACCGTGCGGCCAACGGCAACCATCGTGGTGACGGACACCGCGCTGAGAATCGGCGAAACGTCGCTGGTGACCATCACTTTCAGCGAAGCGGTCAGCGGCTTCACCAACGCGGACCTGACCATTACCAACGGTACCCTGACCGCGGTGAGCAGCAGCGACGGCGGCATCACCTGGACCGCGACCTTCACCCCTTCCGCGAGCATCAACGATACAACCAACCTGATCACCCTGGACAATACGGGCATCGCGGATCTGGCGGGCAACGCCGGCAGCGGCACCACCGACTCCAACAATTACGCCATCGACACCGTGCGCCCGACCGCGACGATTGTGCTGGCCGATCCAACACTGACAGCGGGCGAAACCTCGCTGGTGACCATCACCTTCAGTGAAGCGGTCAGTGGTTTCACCAACGCCGACCTGACCATCGCCAACGGCACCTTGACCGCCGTGAGCAGCAGCGACGGCGGCATCACCTGGATCGCGACCTTCACGCCAACCGTCGGCGTGAATGACCCGAGCAACGTCATTACCCTCGCCAATACCGGCGTGGCGGATCTGGCCGGCAACACGGGCAGCGGCACCACCAACTCCGGCAACTACACCATCGATACGGTGCTGCCGACTGCCACTATCGTTGTTGCCGACAATGCGCTGAAAATCGGTGAAACCTCGCTGGTGACCATCACCTTCAGTGAAGCGGTCAGTGGTTTCACCAACGCTGACCTGACCATCGCCAATGGCACCTTGAGCTCGGTGAGCAGCAGCGACGGCGGCATCACCTGGACCGCAACCTTTACGCCGACCACTGCCATCACCGACACCAGCAACGTCATCACCCTGGATAACAGCGGTGTACAAAACGGCTCGGGCAACGCCGGCAGCGGCACTACCGATTCCAACAACTACGCCATCGACACCGTGCGCCCAACGGCCACCATCGTGGTCGCGGACGCGGCGCTGGCGGTGGGGCAAACCTCGGTGGTGACCATCACGTTTTCCGAGGCAGTGACCGGTTTTACCACGGCCGATCTGACGGTGAGCAACGGTACCCTGAGCAATCTGAGCACCAGCGATAACATCACCTATACCGCCACCCTGACGCCAACGGCGAGCATCACCGACTCGACCAACCTGATTACCCTGGACAACACCGGAGTGATCGACGGAACAGGCAACACGGGGACCGGTACCACCGATTCGAATAACTACGCCATCGACAGCCTACGCCCGACCGCCACTATCGTGCTGAGCGACACGACCCTGAAACCGGGCGAAACCGCGCTGGTGACCATCACCTTCAGCGAGGCGGTAACGGGTTTCGACAACAGTGACCTGAGCATCGCCAATGGCACGTTGAGCGCGGTGAGCAGCAGCGACGGCGGCATCACCTGGACCGGGACCTTCACCCCGACCGCCGGGATTACCGATGCCAGCAACATCATCACCCTGAACAACAGCGGCGTCTCGGACCTGGCCGGCAATGCCGGGTCAGGCACCACCAACTCGGCCAACTATGTGGTGGAAACCGAGGTGCCGACCGCCACCATCGTGGTTGCCGACAATGCGCTGAAGGTCGGAGAAACCTCGTTGGTCACCATCACGTTCAGCTCGGCGGTCAGTGGTTTTGACAACGCCGACCTAACGATAGCCAACGGCACCCTCAGCAACGTTTCGTCCATCGATGGTGGCGTGACCTGGACCGCGACCTTCACGCCTACGGTCAGCGTGACGGACACCACTAACCTGATCAGCCTGGATAACAGCGGTGTGACCAACGCGTCGGGCAACAGCGGTGTCGGCGTGACCGACTCCAACAACTACGCGATTGATACCGTTCGTCCTGATGCGACCATTGTGGTGGCGGACAATAAGCTGGGCATTGGTGAAACCACCACGGTGACCATTACCTTCAGCGAAGCGGTGTCCGGTTTCGACCTGTCGGACCTCAGCGTGGCCAATGGCGTGCTGTCCAGCCTGGCCAGTAGCGACGGCGGTGTGACCTGGACCGCCACACTCACACCGACCGCGAGCCTCAACGATGCGACCAACCTGATCCTGCTCGACACCGGCAATGTGCTCGACGCGGCGGGTAATGCCGGCGCCAGCATCGCCATTTCCAACAACTACGCGCTGGATGCGACTCGCCCGACCGTCACCATCGTGGTTGCCAACCCGAACCTGGGCATTGGCCAGACGACGCTGGTGACCTTCACGTTCAGTGAGGCGGTAAGCGACTTCGATTTGTCGGACTTGAGCGTCACCAACGGCGAGCTGACCAATCTGGCCAGCAGCGACGGCGGCAAGACCTGGACCGGAACGTTCACACCCACCGCAAGCATCACCGACCCGAGCAATTTCATTGCGCTGGACACCAGCAATGTAACGGACCTGGCGGGCAACATGGGCGCCAGCGTCGCGGTGTCCAATAACTACGCCATCGATGGCGAACGGCCGACGGCCACGGTGGTGGTTGCCAACCCGAACCTGGGCGTGGGCCAGACCTCATTGGTGACCTTCACCTTCAACGAAGCGGTGAGTGGCTTCGACCTGTCCGACATCAGCGTGGCGAACGGCAGCTTGTCCAGTTTGAGCAGCAGCGATGGCGGTAGAACCTGGACCGCGACCCTGACGCCGAACGCCAATGTCAGCAGTGGCAACAATGCGATCAGCCTGAGCGTCGCTGGCGTCAGCGATTCAGCAGGCAACGCGGGTAGCGGTGTCAGCCTATCGAACAGCTATGCGATCAATACGGTCGTTGCACCGTCGTCCCCGCCTGTCGTGGTGCCGCCGGAACCCGAGTTCCGGGTCACGGTTCCTGTCACCGTGCCCGATCTGCCCAACGTGCCATTACAACCGATCATCTTCACTGCGCCCACTGGCGATCTCGGCTCGCCGCTGACCTTTACCCCGCTGTTTGAACAGCGAGTGATCGGCAACGGCATTCGGCCTTTGGGCGATATTTTCATGAGCCACGGGGCACTGACGCCTAGCTTTATCGCGCAGGTATTCAGCAGCAGTGAAAACGGTGGCGATGGCTCAGGTCACGGCTTCCTCGGTTTTGGCGGTGGCGACGGCGGGGTCTTTGGCAGCAGCACGCTGTCAAATTTGTTCAATCAGGACACGGGCGGTGAGGGGGAATCGCTGAACGCCTTCGGCCATAACTCAATCAGGATGGGAGATGCTTCCCAAGGACTGCGCGGTGTGTTTGGCGCACCGAGTCTTGGTCAGCAATTGCAACAACTCAAGGACACCGAGCAGCGGCAGGTCGAAAGCCTGGCCGCGGCTTTGCACCAGGTCGGCATCAGTGAAATGCAGGCCTGAAAAAACCATTAAAGCAGGGCGGCATCTGGGGGCTCCAAGGATGAAGAGAAGTCAGAAGTTATTCGGCGCCAGCCTGCTGGCGCTGGCGATCAGCGGGTGTGCAGTCACCAGTGAACCGATCGAACGCAGCGTCAGCCAACAGCGCGCCCAAAGCGATCTGCAAAACATGTACAAGGGGCAGGAACCTCTCAGCGGCCCGCTGACCCTGCACCAGGCCATGGCCCGGGCGGTGAAATACAACCTCGAAGGCCGGCTCAAGATCATGGAAGAGGCCTTGGCCAAGCGCCAACTCGACCTCGCCAGTTTCGACATGCTGCCGCGCATGGCGCTGGACGCCGGTTACGTGGGGCGTAACAACGTCAGCGCCTCCAGCAGCCAGAGCGTCGAGACCGGGGCCCAGTCCCTGGAACCGTCGACCTCCCAGGACCGCGACCGTGAAGTGGCAGACCTGACCATGGTCTGGAACGTGCTCGACTTTGGTGTCAGCTACATCAGCGCCAAGCAACAGGGCGACCAGCGACTGATCGTCCAGGAGCGTCGGCGCAAGGTTATCAACACCATCGTGCAGGACGTGCGCTCGGCCTATTGGCGAGCCATGGCCGCCGAACGTTTGCTCAAACAGATCGACAGCCTCATGGTTCGGGTCGAAACCGCTCGCACCAATAGCCAGAGCATGAGCGAGCAGCGTATCGGCGATCCGATTCAGGCATTGGGCTATCAACGCTCGCTGATCGAAGCCACCCGGCAACTGGAAGAACAACGCCGCGCACTGTCGTTGGCGAAAACCGAACTGGCAACGCTGATCAACCTGCCGCTGAGCACCGAGCTGACGCTGGCAACCCAGGACGATTACATCATCCCGGAACTCAAGGTCGATCTCGCCAGCCTGGAACAGGAAGCCCTGACCAGTCGGCCGGAGTTGCGCGAGCAGGATTACCAGACCCGGATCAGCGCCGCCGAAACCCGCAAAGCCATGCTGCGTCTGCTGCCGGGGCTGGAGTTTGCCGCTGGCGGGCATTACGACAGCAACTCGTTTTTGGTGGAGCAGGGCTGGGCGGATTACGGGGTGAAAGTCACCTGGAACCTGTTCAATGTGATTTCCGCGCCCGCCGCGATTGACGTTGCCAAGGCCGGTGAAGAAGTCGCCGCGGCGCGCAGGCAGGCGATGTCGATTGCCATACTGGCGCAGCTTTACGTGGCCAACGCCAACTATCGCGAGGCGATGCGGCAGTTCAAGACCAATCAGCAACTGTCAGACATCGATGGACAAATCGTCGGCCAACTGCGCAATCGTCATCAGGCGGCCGGGCTGGGCGAACTGGACCTGATCCAGGGCGAGCTGAACACCTTGCAGGCCGATCTGCGACGCGACCTGTCTTACGCCGATCTGCGCAACGCTTACGGGCAAATCTTCGCCAGCGCCGGTCTCGATCCCCTGCCGGACGAAGTGCAATCGACCGAAGTCCAGTCCATCGCCACGGCCCTGGCCAATCGCGAAGAGGCGTGGGCGGCGGGCAATATCTCTGTGCCGGTGGCCCATGCCCCGGTCCAATAATCTGCTGGCGCCGACGGCGAGCATCAGCCGCGCCCAAAGGGAGACCCGCAACGGCCATCGCGGCACGGCAATTTTGCTGACCGGTTTGCCGGCCGCGGGCAAATCGACATTGGCCCAGGCACTGCACGCCGAGTTGTTCGAGCACGGCGTGCAGAGTGTGGTGCTCGATGGCGACGGACTGCGGGTCGGGCTCAATCGCGATTTGGGGTTTACCGACAGCGATCGCCTGGAAAACATCCGCCGCGCCAGTGAACTCGCGGCACTGTTGGTCGAGAACGGCCAGATCGTCATCCTCGCGATGATCGCGCCCTTGGTGGAGTTACGTGAATTGTTCGTCCAACGGTTGGGCGAGGACTACCGCGAAGTCTGGTGCAGTGCCTCGTTGGCGGTGTGTGAACAGCGTGACCCCAAAGGTCATTACGCCCGGGCTCGACGGGGTGAGTTGGCGGGGTTTACCGGTATTTCCGCGCCTTACGAACCACCGCCATGCGCGGCGCTGGTGCTCGACACAGGTGCGCAGTCGGTGGAGGCCTGTCTCGACCGTTTGCTGACCTGGCTCGGCGAATGCGCGGTGCTGCCGAAACGATGAGTCGGCCGGCCTTTTCCCGCTTGCCGGTAACGGTGGATTTGCCGTTGCTGTTGCAGGCATTGACGGTGATTGGCGAGGGCGACTGGCACAGTCACTTCAATAGCGATTATTACGCTGGCGACTGGAGCGGTGTGGCACTGATTTGCGCGGCCGATGCCTTGACTGAACTGTCGCCCGGTCGCGGCGAGACGCTGTTGCGTGCGCCTTGGCTGCAAGATGCTCGATGGCAGCAAGGGTTGCGGGATCTGCCGCTGCAGATCGTCTGCGCGCGGCTGCTGCGGCTCGGCCCGGGCGGGCGCATCCATGAACATCGCGACTATGACCTGGGCGCGCCAGACGCTGACTTGCGTCTGCATATCCCGTTGCTCAGTCCACCCCGAGTGGACTTTCTGCTGGACCGCCAGCGCATGCCGATGGCCGCTGGCGAATGCTGGTTTCTCGACCTGTCGCGGCCTCATCGCGTGGACAATCGCGATACCCGGGCACGGGTTCATCTGGTGCTCGATTGCCGGCCCGGTGCCTGGCTGGAGCAGGCGATTATCGACGGGTTGGCAACCACGCCACCGCCGCAATTCGGTCATGACGCTTTAGCGCAGTTCCAGGCGTTGGTGGCCAGCGATCCGCAGCTGTGCAAGTCCTTGCAGGGGGTGCAGGACAACGAAGCCTTTATCGTCCGTACCCTGGAACTGTCCGCCGAGCGTGGACTTGCGTTCACCGCTGAAGAACTGCGCGCGGCGATGCGCGACGGTCGCCGTCAATGGAATGAACAATGGAGCGCCTGAACCTGGAAGGCTGGTTGCCGATTCGCGTGTGGCAAGAGGCCGGGCAATGGCAAGTCGACTGGTGCTGGTTCGGTGACACGCCGCTGCATCAGCCGTTTTTTCGTGAGGCCGTGGAAGACGCGCTGCGACTGCCGTTCAATCAGGCGTTTCGCCGGAAAACTGCATTGTCGACCCTCGCTGACTGGCAGGTTTGCAGCCCTGGGCTGGCCCCGAGTGCGTTTATCTTTCATGCCTCGCGATGTGGCTCGACCCTGATCAGCCAGATGCTGGCGCAACTCGACAGCCACATTGTCGTCAGCGAGCCACCGCCGCTGGATGCGTTGTTGCGCAGTGATTTGCCCGCCGTCGAGCGCCGTGCTGCCATCAAAGGGGTGCTGTCTGCTTACGGGCAACGTCGGCTCGGTTCGGAGCAACGACTGGTCATTAAGCTCGATGCCTGGAACATCACTGAATTGCCTGTGTTGCACGAGTGTTTTCCCGAAACGCCTTGGTTGTTTGTGTACCGCGATCCGCTGGAAATCGCCGTCTCGCATCTGCGCCGTCCGGGCATGCACATGGTGCCGGGGATGATCGGGACGAGCGGGCTGGACGACGAATTGCCGTTCGATAGCCGCGAGGATTACATCGCCCGGCGGGTGGGGCGGTTACTGGCGTCGGGGTTGGCGCAATGCCGGGCGTTTGGCGGCCTGGCGGTGAACTACAGCGAACTGCCACAGGCCATGGCGGGGCGGTTGGCTGAGTTTTTCGGGTTGGATGAATTGCAGCGTGAGCAAGTGTTCGCGGCAGTGGGGCAGCATGCCAAGCAGCCGTCGCAGGTGTTTGTTGGTGACAGCGATAGCAAGCGTCGTGAAGCCTCGGTGCTTCTTAACGAACGCATACAACAATGGGCGCTAGAGCCTTATAAGGCTTTGGAAAAAATGCGCAAAATATGATTGGAATGGCTTTTTGTGGCGAGGGAGCTTGCTCCCGCTCGGCTGCGAAGCAGTCGCAGGTTTTAGGGCCGCTACGCGACCCAGCGGGAGCAAGCTCCCTCGCCACAGGTCATCGGTGCATCAAGGCTTGGACGACAAATCCGCCATCCCCTTGAGCAATTCGATCGGCAGCGGAAAGACGATGGTCGAACTTTTATCCCCGGCAATCGAACTCAGCGTCTGCATGTAACGCAGCTGCATGGCACCCGGCTGGCGTCCGAGCATTTCGGCGGCCTGCATGAGTTTTTCCGAGGCTTGCAACTCGCCTTCGGCGTGGATCACCTTGGCCCGACGTTCCCGCTCGGCCTCGGCCTGCTTGGCGATGGCGCGAATCATCGATTCGTTGAGGTCCACGTGCTTGATCTCGACGTTGGCCACCTTGATGCCCCAGGCGTCGGTCTGCGCATCGAGTACTTGCTGGATGTCGACGTTCAGCCGTTCCCGTTCGGCCAGCAATTCATCGAGTTCATGTTTACCGAGCACCGCCCGCAATGTGGTCTGGGCCAGTTGGCTGGTGGCCATGAGAAAGTCTTCGACCTGAATGATCGCCCTTTGCGGATCGAGCACGCGGAAATACAGCACCGCATTGACCTTGACCGAGACGTTGTCCCGGGTGATGACGTCTTGCGGCGGTACGTCGAGCACCACGGTACGCAGGTCGACGCGAACCATTTGCTGGACCACTGGAATCAGCAGGATCAGGCCAGGGCCCTTGACCTGCCAGAAGCGTCCGAGCTGGAACACCACGCCGCGTTCGTATTCGCGCAGGATACGGAAGGTCGACCCCGCCAGTGCAATCAGCAGTAACAGCAGCGCGGCAAAACCCAGTTGCAGACCCATGACTATTCTCCGCCATCATTGTTCATACGGGCGCCGCGTCAGCCGCGACCACTTCCAGCAGTAGACCCTTGCGTGCCACTACCCGGACCTGTTGACCCGGTTGCAGCGGTGTTTCGCTCATTGCCTGCCATTGCTCGCCTTGCAGGTGCACCCAGCCGATATAAGCGTTACCGGCCTGCAACGACGTTATCGGCGTCACGGCGCCCAGTATTTCGGCGTCACCGCTGACGTTGCGGCGCGGTCGGGTTTTCAAGGCGCGGATCACCAGGAAAATCAGTAGCAGTGCGCTGATCAGTCCCAAGCCGATCATCAACGGAACAGGGACTTCGGCGTTAGTCAGAATCACTGCCCCAATCACGAACATCACAAGGCCGCCCAGGCCGACCACGCCGTAATTGGGCAAGGCCGCCTCGGCGATCAGAAACGCAATGCCGAAGGTGATCAACCAGAGCCCGAGGGGATCGGGAACCAGCACCACGAGAGTGTCCGCCGCGAAAACCGGTCCGCTCAGGGCCAGCAGCAGCGTAATTGCACAGCAACGCATGTTCACTTGACCCTCCGGGAGAGTCATCCGTCCGCGAGCCGTTCATGACTCTGTATACAAGTCTAGTTGACCCTGCATTGGTATGAATTTTGACCAGTGTCGACAGCGTCCGACGGGCGGATTTCCCGCCGGATCCCACCAGCGGGCCTAGACTTTTAAGGGAGGCAAAAGTTAACCATCGTCCGCGATTCGTTGCTGCGGACACCGAGGTGCATCATGCGTATGGCAAAAACCGTGCAGAACAGCCTGGACAAGGCCCACTGCGAATATGACATCGTTTCCCACCCGCACTCGGCCAGCAGCCTTGAAACGGCTCGGCTCGCGGGTATCCCTGCCGAACGGGTCGCCAAATCGGTGATCCTCGACGACCGCCACGGGCATTACTTGATGGCCGTGCTGCCTGCCAGCCGTCACCTGGACCTGAGCAAAGTCCGTGGCAGCAGCGAATGGCAAGTCACCCGGGAAAGCAACCTGCCGCACCTGTTCGACGATTGCGAACGCGGCGCCGTGCCTGCACTGGGTGAATCCTACGGGATGGACATGGTCATCGACCCACAGCTGACCCGGCAGAAAGATATTTACCTGGAAGCCGGCAACCACAACAACCTGGTACACATGAGCGTGCCGGAATTCTTGAAAATGGTGCCGCATGCCGAAGTGTGCGAGTTGAGTCTTTCGGCATAACAGTCGCCCCGACTGACGTCTTCGCGGGCAAGCCTCGCTCCTACAGGACTTGCGAAAACCCTGCGGGTACGGGCTTGCCCGCGAATAGCCGCACCGCGGTCACCCATCCAATAAGCGATCACCAAGGAGCCCGACATGGAATCCCCAACCCACAGCCTCCCATCCCTGTTCAAACAACTCGGCCTGCCGGATGACGCCGAAAGCATCGATAAATTCATCGCCACCCATTCACCGCTCAAACCCGAACTGCACCTGGCCGACGCGTTCTTCTGGAGCGAGAGCCAGGCAGAGCTGCTGCGTGAGGAGATTCTGGATGATGCCGATTGGGCGGAGGTGGTGGATCAGCTGGATGTGATGTTGAGGAAGGGGCGGGGGGTGTAACAATCATCTTTCTGGTGGCCACTGTCGGGACGTATGCGCTAGAGCGAGTATCCAGATCGCGTCTGGCCCCAGTTCATAAACGACACGATAGCTCTGATGTGGAATTAACTCGCGGGTACCTGCAATGATTCCGCCAGGGCCGCTTTCTGGGTATTGGGCAATGCGGGATATCGCGTCCTTGAAGCGGTTGTCCATGTCGATGGCGGCTTGCGGGTTGACGGCATGCAGGTAATCCCAAATGTCTGCACGATCCTGTGCTGCTGTTGGCGTCCAGATTATCTTCATTCTTGTATGGTTGCTCGCACTCGCCTGGCAGTGAATTCTGCTTCAACTTCTTCATTGGTCAGGCCATCCCCAGCGCGCATGGACACTCGGGCCTTATCGACCTTACGTTGCAGGAACGCTTCGTACTCGCGCGATTCTCGTTGGGTTTGAACGAATTGACGCATCATTTCCCTGACGATTTGAGAGGCAGGACGATGAGAAGCTTCTGCTTCGGCCATGAACTGTTCACGCAATTCGGGTTCGAGTTTCATCGTAAAAACGGCTTGTTTTGACATGTCCAAGTCCTCGGAATATGTACTGACGAAGTATATACATCTTCACTACATTCTTTGGTTCAAGCTTGTACACGTCACGACAGACGGACGTTCCTTGCATTGCGGCCGGGAAAGCGGACGAACGCAAGGGTCACACCCCGGCAAACCCTGAGGCCGTTGCTATGCTTTGACTTGATGGGGGCGCGTGGCGAACCCGTCGATCAAGGCTTGCGTTGATCATGGGGATCTAATAATGAAAAACCCTTACGCTCCCGGCTTCTGGTGCGCCATTGCGGCATTGGTTTTGCTGTCGGCCACCTATTTCTACGGCGTCATGCTGGCCCACCAGCTCGACACGGCGCTGATATTCCTCGACAGCGCGGCGGCGTTGATCGCCGTGATGGCTATCGTGGTGGTCGCCTGGGCTTCATTACAGAACCAGCGCATCAAGAAGCGACAACTTGAACAAGGCAAGACCCTGGTGCTGATCTGGGACACCAAGGTGGCTTTGCGTCGCGTCGAAACGGTGTTCGACCGGTATTTCTGGGGCAGTTACTGGCAACCGGGGCGCACGTTCCAGGAAGTCATGGGCGAACTCACCGGCACGCCGCTGGAAAAAAGCCTCGAAACCTTGAAAAAACAATGCCTGGCGCTGGACAAGCAAGTGGCCGATGAAGGGTGGCACTGGCTCAACAATGCGCGAGAGCTATCGGATGTCGCCAACGCCATGGCCCGTGAACGCTATCAGCTGGATTTCTGCGACCCGCGCGCGGAAGTGACCGGCGGGGCGGTGATCAATCGGGATTTTGAAGTGCTGGTGTATACGTGGACCGCCCGGCTCAAGAGCTTTGATCATCAATTGGATGAGATTGAGGTTCAGTATTCCTGAGTTTGATGTTGGCAGGACTGACGCCATCGCGGGCAAGCCCGCTCCCACAGGTTCAGCGCAATCCTTGTGGGAGCGGGCTTGCCCGCGATGGCGATCTCATGACCACCAAAACTCTCGCCCCCATGCGCGATCCATAGACACTCTTTCACCTTTAATCATTGGGCCGCTTTGCGGAGCAAATGCTAATCTCCATCCCACTTTCAGCGCAGTCGTGACCGCAACCCGCCATGGGTTCAGGGAAGACGACCACATTTTCAACAACGGACATTGAACGGGTACTTCATGAATAAATCAGCAGGCGTGCTTCTAGGAATTGTCGTGGCCATCGGTGCAATCAGCGCTGGCGGTGCGTGGTACACCGGCAGCAAACTCGATGGGGTGCTGAATACCTCGATCACCGACGCCAACAAAGAGCTGCAAGCCGCGCTGGCTGGTTCCAACGGCACGGCGTCGCTGGAACTGGTGTCGCTGGATCGCCATGTGTTCAGCAGCACCGCGCACTACCGCCTCAAGGGCGAAGGCGAGATGTTTGGTGAAGCACCGGTCGAGTTGCTGTTCGTCGACCGCATCGAACACGGTCCGCTGCCGTTCTCGCGCCTGGTGTCGCTGAAGTGGTTGCCGGTCCTGGCGACCAGTCACTACGAGCTGGAAAAGACCCCACTGACCGAAAAGTGGTTCGCTGCCGCCAAGGACAAATCCCCGGTCAAAGGCGTGGTTAACATCGGCTACGACAACTCCACCAAGGGCACCCTCGAGTTTCTGCCGCTGGAAACAGCACTGGATGACAAATCCAATCTGACCTTTTCCGGTATGAAACTCGATGTAGCCGCCAGTGCCCAGGCGCAAAAGGTCAAGGCAGACGGTTATATGGACAGCCTGAAGCTGACCACCGTGGCTGAAGATCAGACCCCGGTGCAGGTCGAGCTCAACGGCTTGACCGTGGCCAGTAACCTGAACAAAAGCACGTACGGCTATTACACCGGCGAAAACACCGTTGTGCTGACCAGCAGCAAAACCACCTTCGGCGCCAAGCAATCGGTACTCGGCGTCAAGAACTTTGAAATGAAGAACCAGACCGAGGAAACGGGTACCAACGCTTCGGGGCGTGCCGATTACAAGGTCGGTGAAGTGTCCTTGAACGGCAAGGTTATCGGCTCTGCGAAGATGGCCATGAGCCTGAAAAACCTCGACATCCCGTCAACGATGTCGCTGATGCAGATCTACCAGACCAAACTGCAACCCTACGAAAGGGCCGCCGCTGAAGCCGCTGCCGCCGGTGAACCGCCGCCGGAGCTGAACCTGACCCCGGCTGAAGAGGCGCAGGTCAAGACCGGCCTGGAGAAACTGCTGGCCGCAGGTCCCCAGGTGGCCCTGGAAAACCTGTCGTTCAACACCAGCAACGGCGAAAGCCGCGCCAACCTGGTGCTGGACCTGACCAAACCGCAGTCCATGGACCTGCCGCCAGACCAGTTGGTCAAGCAATTGATCGCGCTGCTGGACTTCAACCTCTTGGTGTCCAAGCCAATGCTGGTTGACGTGCTCACCGTGCAATCGCAAATCGACGGTCAGACCGACGCCAAGCTCATTGCCGATCAGGCGAGCGCAACCGCCGACATGTTCAGCAGCATGGCGGTGGGCACGCAACTGGCGAAACTGGACGGTAACAACGTCGTCACCAAGCTGCACTACACCAACAATCAGGTGGACTTCAACGGCCAGAAAATGACCCTCGAGGAATTTGTCGGCTTCGTGATGAGCAAACTCGGCGGCACGGGCGACGTCAGCATCCAGTAAAACTGCAGGCCTCACCGCAACGCCCGGCCTCTGCATTACGCAGACGCCGGGCGTTTTGCTGTCTGGGGTTTGGAAACGGGGAGAGGGGGAGGAGGTTCCAATGTCAGTCAATCAAGGCACGGAACCTGTGGGAGCGGGCCTGTGGCGAGGGGGCTTGCCCCCGGTGGGCCGCGAAGCTGCCCCAAAATCTGTGATGTATCAAAGATCGTGTGAGTGCTACGCACTCAAACGGGGGCAAGCCCCCTCGCCACAGGCTCGCTCCCACAGGGGCTGCGCTTGGCTGACTGGTACCAGAGAAGGCCCGAGCGTCAAGAATCTGAATAATTATTGTGCTCTGGATAGTCGACTACGCTTGCATGCAAAACTGCGTCGATAAAGCCTGGCCGGGTCTTTCGATCCGGCTTTCCGCTACGAATGGGCAAAGGGACATTGCGACCCGGCTGGCCATGTAAGGATGCTGACGAATGCCGTGTATTGCAGGTCCCTTTATTCATCGTGGTTTACGCCCCTTGTTTCGCGTTGCGCTGTGCGGCCAATTGCTGTGGCCGGTGCTGGCGTTCGCCGATACGCCTTATGACCAAATGGTTCGCGATGCACGAGCCGGCAACTACACGCCTGCGCTGGCTGTATTGCGCCAGGTGCCAGTCAACCAGGCCACCACCGGCCAGATCAGCGATCACTTGCAGATCGCCAGCTGGGCAGGCCTGGACGCTGAAGTGGTTCGGGTCTATGAAACCCAGGGGCACAATCGGGCGTTGCCGGTTCAGGCCCTGACCGCTACCGCGCGTGCCTATCGCAACCTCAAGCGCTGGGACTCGGCGACCCAGGTATACAACAAGGCTCTGGCTCTTGACCCGAAAAATGCCGACCTGCAGCTGGGGTTGGCGATGACCCAGGCCGACGCCGGTAAGCCTGACGAGGCGGTTGCCCGCGCCAGGGCGCTGGTGGCGGCGAAACCGGATGACCCTTCCCGCCGCTTGGCCCTGGCCTACGCCTTGACTCGCGCCGGTGCCACCTACGACGCATTGTTTGAATACGACCAGGCTTTCATCCGCGCCGGCAGCAAGCCCGACGTCGCTCGGGAATACGTGATTGCCCTGCAACGCGCCCGCCTGCCAGAACCGGCCTTGCGCCTGGCGCGTCAGCGGCCGGGATTGCTGGATCCGGTCACGCTGCGACGTCTTGAAGGTGATCTGGCCGCAGAACGCGTGCGGCTGGCCGAGCTGGCCACCCGCAGCGAAAAAGAACGTTATCTGATCGCTGATCGGGCTCTGGCCGATTACGACCAGTTGCTGACGACCTGGACGCCGGATCTTCAGGCCCACGATGACGTCATCCGCTGGCGAATCGATCGCATGGGCGCCCTCAAGGCCCGCGCGCGCACCGCTGATGTGATCGCCGAATACCAGAAATTGCTCGCCGAAGGTGTGAAGATTCCGACCTATGCCTTGCGTTGGGTGGCGTCGTCTTATCTGGACCAGCGTCAGCCAGAAATCGCCACCGATTTGTATCGTCAGGTGCTGGTGGCGCCGGATGCCGATGTCGGCGACCGTCTGGAAGACAGTACCGCGCTCTATTACGCCTTGCTCGAAAGCGATAAGGCCGATGAAGCACGTCAGGTCACCGAGGACTTGGCCAAGACCCAGAAGCCACGGATCGAGCTCAAGGGCTTGCCGGTGGGCAATCCCAACGATGAATGGATGGACGCGCAGCAACTCGCTGCCCAGGCCGGCACCTACGGCGCTGATCTGCCGTCGGGTGAGCAGCGTTTGCAGACGCTGGTGGATCAGGCCCCGGGCAACCTCGGCCTGCGTCTGGCCCAGGCCGATCTGTACCTGGCCCGGGACTGGCCACGGCGCGCCGAGAATCAGCTCAAGGAAACCGAGAGCATGGCGCCGCGGGACATCGGGCTGGAAGTTGCGCAAGGTCACACCGCCATGGATCTGCAGGAGTGGCGGCAGATGGATGCGCTGACCGACGATGTGGTCGCGCGTTTTCCGGACAACCGTCAGGTCCAGCGTTTGCAGCGCCAGCGTGCGGTCCATGACATGGCCGAGCTGCGGGTGGAGGCCTACGGCGGCAAGAGTTATGGCGGGGGCAACGGCGACGCCGGGGCGGTCAACGGCAGTCGCGATTTCGGCATCGAAACCACGCTGTACAGCCCCCCCATCGATGAAGACTGGCGCGTGTTCGCCGGTGCCGGTTACGCCACCGGCGACTTCCAGGAAGGCACCGGCCACCATCGTTTTCAGCGCGTCGGGCTAGAACGCCGGACTCGCGATATGACCCTGGAGGCAGAAGTCTCCAACCATTCCTATGGCTTCGGTGACAAACAGGGCGCGCGCCTGGCGATTGCCCGAGACATCGACGATCACTGGCAGTACGGCGGCAGCCTCGAATACCTGTCGGCGCAAACGCCGTTGCGGGCCTTGAACAGCGACATCACCGCCAACGGCGGCAGCGGTTTCATCCGTTGGCGCGCCAATGAGAGCCGTGAGTGGAGACTGGCGCTCAGCCCCTCGCACTTCAGCGACGGCAACAACCGTGTCGAAGCCTTGCTCACCGGTCGCGAGGGTGTTTACCGCGCGCCGGGGTTGCAGGTCGACCTCGGCCTGGAGGTCGGCACCAGCCATAACTCCAAGTCCGACGACGTGCCGTATTTCAACCCCAAATCCGACTTCAGCGTGCTGCCGACGGTGAACGTCAATCACGTGCTCTACCACCGCTACGAAACCTCCTGGAGCCAGCAGTTCCAGGCCGGTGCGGGCACCTATAGCCAGCGCGATCACGGGACCGGCGGCGTCGGCCTGTTGGGTTACGGCCAGCGCTACAGCTGGAACGACGTATTCGAGGTGGGCGGCCTGCTGAGCGTGATCAACCGGCCTTATGACGGCGACCGCGAAACCGATCTGCGCCTGCTCGTCGACCTCACTTACCGCTTCTAGAAGAGTTTGAAGATGCCTTTTATTTCGCGTTTCATCCTTTTGCTGGGAGTGCTGTTGATCAGCGCCTGCGCCCAGCAAGCCCCAGCCTTCGCACCGCCGTCCGAACGTCCGATGCCGGCCAATGAAAAGCCGTGGCCGAAAAACCACGTACTCGGGATCGCTTACCACGATGTCGAAGACCGTGACCCCGATCAGGCGGTGGTGGCCGTGCGCACCGAGCGTCTGCTCGAGCAACTGGCGTGGCTGCGGGAGAACAACTACAAGCCGGTCACCATCAACCAGATCATGGCCGCTCGCAACGGTGGCCCCGAGCTACCGCCACGGGCGATCGTGTTGAGTTTCGACGATGGCTATTCGAGCTTCTACACCCGCGTTTTGCCGGTGCTGCGCGCCTATAACTGGCCCGCCTTGCTGGCGCCGGTCGGGGTATGGATCGATACGCCGCTGAACCAGCCGGTGGATTTCGCCGGTACACCGCGCAAGCGTTCGGACTTCCTGACCTGGGAGCAGATCCGCGAAATTTCCCGATCCGGCCTGGTGGAAATCGCCGCCCACACCGACGCCAACCACAAAGGCGTGTTGGCCAACCCGCAAGGCAACCTGCAACCGGCGGCCGCGACCCGGCGCTATGACGCGGCTACCGGTCGCTATGAAACCGAAGCGCAATTCCAGGCCCGGATGCGCGCCGATGTGGCGGCCATCTCGGAGAAGATTCTCAAGGTCACCGGTTACAAACCGCGTGTCTGGGTCTGGCCCTATGGCGCGGCGGACGGCACTTCGCTGCAAGTGGTCAACGAGCAGGGTTATCAGATGGCCCTGACTCTGGAAGATGGCCTCGATGCCCTCGACAACCTGATGAGCAGCCCGCGCTTTCTGGTGGCCTCGGACCCGGATGGCGAACACTTCGCCAACAGCATCGTTTCGGTGCAGACCGAATCGCCGATGCGCGTGGTGCATGTGGACCTGGACAACGTCTACGACCCGGACCCGGCCCAACAGGAAATCAACCTCGGCAAACTGATCCAGCGCATGGCCGACATGGGCGCCAACACGGTGTTTCTGCAAGCCTTCGCCGACCCTGCCGGCGATGGCCTGGTGCACTCGCTGTACTTCCCCAACCGGCACCTGCCGATGCGCGCCGATATCTTCGACCGCGTGGCCTGGCAGTTGCGCACTCGGGCTCAGGTCAAAGTCTATGCCTGGATGCCGGTGCTGAGTTTTGCCCTGGATTCGAAGCTGCCACGGGTCACTCGTTGGGACCCGAAAACCGGGGCCACCTTGATCGATCCGGACCAGTACAAGCGCTTGTCGCCATTCGATCCGAACGTGCGGCGCATCATCGGTGAAATCTACGAAGACATGGCGCGCCTGACCTCGGTCGACGGCATCCTCTATCACGATGACGCGGTGCTGTCGGACTTCGAAGACGCCGGCCCTGAAGCCCTGAAGGTTTACGCCGCCAACGGTCTGCCGGGTTCGATTGCCGCCCTGCGTGACGATCCGGCCACCTTGCAGCGCTGGACGCGTTTCAAGAGCCGCTACCTGATCGATTTCACTCACGAACTGACCGCCAAGGTCCGCGCCATTCGCGGCCCGCAAGTAAGAACGGCGCGCAATATTTTCGCCGAGCCAATGCTCAACCCCGAGAGCGAAGCCTGGTTCGCGCAGAACCTCGACGACTTCCTGGGCGCCTACGACTGGACGGCGCCGATGGCCATGCCACTCATGGAAAAACAGAGCCGCAAACAATCCGGCCCTTGGCTCGAAACGCTGGTGGCAACGGTGAAATCGCGCCCCGGCGCACTCGAGCGCACGGTGTTCGAATTGCAGGCCCGTGACTGGACGAAAAAAACCGACGCCGACATCGACGGCGAACAGTTGGCTGAGTGGATGGGCCGCCTCAAGCGTCAGGGCGCCACCAGTTTCGGCTACTACCCGGACAACTTCCTTGAGAACCAGCCGGACCTGAAAACCGTGCGGCCCGCGCTCTCCAACAAGTGGAATCCATAACATGCTGGACAGACTTTTAGCCCTGCTGGTTCTGGCGATCGTCCTTGGGGTTCCCCTCGGGCTGATCTTTCTGCTCACCGGGCAATTCCTGATGGACTTCGTGTTCTTTTATCCACTGTTCATGTCGGGACTGTGGATCGCCGGCGGCCTGTATTTCTGGCTGCATTGGGAGCGGCACTGGCCGTGGCAGGACGACACTTTGCCGCCAGCGCTGGCCGGCGAACCGCTGATCTCGATCCTGATCCCTTGCTACAACGAAGGCGACAACGCGGCCGATACCATCCATGCGGCGCTGGCCCAGCATTACCCGAACATCGAAGTGATCGCGATCAACGACGGCTCCAAGGACAACACCGCCGCGGTGCTCGATGCACTGGCGGCGCAGGATCCGCGTCTGCGGGTGCTGCACCTGGCGGAGAATCAGGGCAAGGCCGTGGCCCTGCGCATGGGCGCCATTGCGGCGCGCAGCGAGTATCTGGTGTGCATCGACGGCGACGCATTGCTGGCGCCGAACACCGCGGCGTATCTGGTGGCGCCGATGCTCGACAATGCGCGCCTCGGCGCCGTGACCGGCAACCCGCGAATCCGCACCCGTTCGACCTTGATCGGCCGCGTACAGGTCGGCGAGTTCTCGTCGATCATCGGCCTGATCAAGCGCACCCAACGGGTATTCGGGCGGATCTTTACCGTCTCCGGGGTGATCGTCGCCTTCCGTCGCACGGCGCTGAACCGGGTCGGCTACTGGAGCCCGGACATGATCACCGAAGACATCGACATCAGTTGGAAGCTGCAACTGGATCACTGGAGCATTTTCTACGAGCCCCGCGCGTTGTGCTGGATTCTGATGCCGGAAACCCTCGGCGGCCTGTGGAAACAGCGTCTGCGTTGGGCCCAGGGCGGCGCCGAGGTGCTGTTCAAAAACATCCGTGGCATCTGGCAATACCGCCATCGTTACCTCTGGCCGCTGCTGTTCGAATACTGCCTCTCCACCGGCTGGGCCTTCACCTTTCTGCTGTCGGTGATTTTCTGGGGCGTTGGCAAATTCATCGAGATGCCGCCCGCCATTGCCGTTGATCACCTGATGCCACCGGCGTTTACCGGGCTGCTATTGGCAGTGGTCTGCCTGGTGCAATTCGCGGTCAGCATCCTGATCGATCGCCGTTACGAAAAGGGCCTCGGCAAGACCATGTTCTGGGTGGTCTGGTATCCGCTGGTGTTCTGGCTCATCAGCCTGCTTACCACCTTGGTCAGCTTCCCGAAAGTGCTGTTCGGTCAACATCAGAAGCGCGCGCGTTGGGTCAGTCCGGATCGGGGCATCAAGCCGCTGAATGACGATGAAGAGGAAGTCATCAAATGAAAATCATCAGAACCCGGCAGCGGCCCTTTCTGGTCGTGATCGATGTCTTCTTAACCGTGCTGGCCTGGGTCGGTCTGCTGTATTTACTGGTGCGGGGGTTGTGGCCGTTGATCGATACCCATGACGGCCCGCGCATCGATGCGTCGTTTTTCGACGCCCTCGGCACGTTGCAGATTTACCTGTGGGTGGCGTTGTTGAACGCGATGATCCTGATCACGTGGGCGCGTTATCAACAGCGCAAAAGCAAGAGCTTCGCCCAGCGCCGTTTGCCGGCGCCGGTGGTGGATGACCAGGGGCTCAGCAAAAGCTTCAAGCTGAGCGGCGACCGGCTGGCGAAACTGCGCACGCCGGGTTCGATGACCATTCATAACGATCAGGATGGCGATGTCAGTCATGTCGTTACGCACTTCTTCCCGGTCGACCCGGCTGACCTACCGCCGCCTTTAGCCCCGCTGGAGCATCCGCTGGTAATCCGCCTGCCAGCCGAAGATGACGACAACCGCGAGCCAATGAGCCACGTCTAGATTCGCATTCCCTGTGGCGAGGGGGCTTGCCCCCGTTTGAGTGCGAAGCACTCACAAGATCGTTGGTAAATTAGAGATTTTGCGTCTGCTTCGCAGACGAACGGGGGCAAGCCCCCTCGCCACAGGTTTGCGCCTTGCCACAGAGGTTTACGTGATTGGCGGGGAAACAGCCGTCAACTCATGTCCCGAATCAGCCGCCAGGCCTCATCCACCGACAACGGCTGCTTCATCCGTTCAGCGAGCATCGCCATCGCCCGCTCTTCATCGCAGGCCACGGCCGCCGCCACCACACCGTTCTTGCCGAACAGGCCAATAAACGGTGGATGGTCAGGATCACCCTTGAACTCGACCTCGTCCCAGGCCTGGGCGTGACCGAGGTAGTCGTAGTTTTTGCCGAAGTGCCAGGTCCAGAAATACGGTACGTCGAGGTAGCGTTCGTCGCCGCCGAGCATGTTCGCCGCGGCAATCCGCGCCTGTTGCTGGGCCAGGCGCCAGTGCTCGATCCGTTGCGGCTGGCCGTTGAGCGGGAAGGTCGCGATGTCGCCGACGGCCCAGAGCCCGTCGGTTACGCGCATCCCGCCGTCGACCTTCAACGACAGATCCTTTTCTTTGGGCAAATCGGCAAACGGGGTTGTTGCCGGGGTGACGCCAATGCCGACCAGCACCAGATCCGCCGGCAAGCGCTGACCATTGTCCAGCAGCACCGCTTCGACTTTGCCTGCGCCTTCGATCCGGGCCGCTTCGCCATCGGTATGAAACACCACGCCGTTGGCCTCGTGCAGGGCACGAATCGCTTTGCCGACGGCATCGCCGAAGTGCGCCTCAAACGGGATGGCATGGCGGGCCAGGACAGTGACATCCAGGCCGTACTGACGCAGGGATGAAGCGGATTCCAGAGCAATGAAACTGTCGCCCACGATCACTGCCCGTTGACCGGGTTTTGCGCTCGTCAGAATCCGCTGTGCCTGGGCCTTCGAGCGCAGCACGAATACCTGCGGCAGATCGGCGCCAGGCAGCGACAGGGTTTTGGGGATGCCGCCGGTGGCAATCACGGCGGCGTCATAGTTCAACGATTGACCATCGGCCAGGCGCAGAGTCCGGTTCGCTGCATCCAGGCCCATCACATCGCTGTTTATCTGTTCAATGCGTTGTTCGCGATAAAAACTTTCATCGCGCAGAGGCGGGACTTCATCTGGCGGCATCTCGCCTGCAATCACGAATTTGCTCAATACCGTACGGTCGTAGCCTGCCTCGGGCTCACGGTCGATCAGCATTACCCGGCCGCCGAAGCCTTTCTCCCGTAGCGCTGCGGCACAAGCCGTACCGGCGGCACCGGCGCCGATAATGACAAAGGTCCGCTTATCATCAGCCGGCGGTGTGCTCGCGGTGGGCATCGGCTGGTCATCGACCCAGACCTCATCGTCGCGGATTTCAAGCGGGTAGCGTCGCAGACTGTCCAGGGACGGTGGCTCGCATAACGCGCCGTCTTCGAGCCGGTACGCCGCCTTGTGCCACGGGCAGATCAGTCGCCCCTCACACAGCGCACCTTTGGCCAAGGGAGCCCCGGCGTGGGGACATTTGCCCTGATAGGCACGCAATTGATCGCCGAGCCGCAGCAAGACGATTTTTGTCTTATCGATCCGGACTTCAAGGCCACGGTCTTGGGGGACATCGGCGAAACGGGCGACGCGATGCAGGGCCATGATCGATCTCCTGGCAAGTGTTTCACTTAGGAGTTTGGCGCTTATTCCCAGGTTCAGCCAATTCTGCTGCCAGCGCACGAACTGTCCGGCTATAGTTTGCCAGCCGACGACGGCCTCACCCGCACAAGGTGCTCCGGTATGACCCGATTGACCTTTTTGAACCCTTGGCTGGCGGCCGTTGCAGTCGCCCTTTGCGTGCAGTTTCCGGCGCAGGCCCAGGAGCGTTTCACCCTCAGCATTCCCGGTGTTTCGGACAATCGTCTGTTCACGTCGGTGGCGGCCAGCGATGCCAGCGGTTGCGGCGGCAAGAACCAGTCCCCGGCCCTGAGCTGGAACGCCGGCCCCCCGGGCACCCTCAGCTACGCCATCGTCATGCACGACCCGGACGGTCAGAAAGGCCTGGGTGTCGATCACTGGATTCATTACGGGATCAAGGCCGCGACTCGTCAGATCCCGGCCGGTGTCGGTGCCAAATCCGCCCTCGAAGGCGTGGGCGGCACCAACATCAAAGGCACCACCGGTTACATTGGCCCTTGCCCGCCCATTGGCGACAGCTCCCATCACTACATCATTCAGCTTTACGCCCTGGACCTGGCGCCAGACGCCTTGCCTGCCGGCCTGACCCGCGCGCAACTGATGGAACAAATCAAAGGCCATGTGCTGAAAAACAGCAGCGTGGTGCGGCGTTATCACCGCTGAAGATTTTTTCCGGCGATTAACCCGAACCTGCCGGGCTGTCCGTCTCAGAGGATGAATGAGTCAATTTCCTCCTGAGGTCAGCCCCCATGTCCCTCCCTCTGCATTTCCTCCGCCCGGCCGCCCAGGGTTTCGCCGCCGGGTTGTTGCTGGCCGTTGCCGGTTGCGGCGCTTCATCCACGCCAGACTCTGAGACGAACAGCCCGGAAGCGGTTGCGCCACCGATTCAAGAAGCGCTGAAAACTGAAGCGTTAGTGCGTAGCGAGGCGGTCATGGTAGATACCGCGATGGCCAAGCGCAGCGCGCGACCGGCACCGTTAGTCGCGTTCGCGCCCATGCCGGCCGGTGAGGCTTATCCACAGGGCTATCGGGATGAGCAGCGGGAGCAATATCAGGCGTTGGCCGATAACCCGATTCACAGTGTGACCGAAGCACCGGTCTCGACCTTCAGTGCCGATGTCGATACCGGCGCTTACGCCAACGTGCGGCGCTTGCTCAATCAGGGGCGCTTGCCTCCCGAAGGGGCGGTGCGGCTGGAAGAAATGGTCAATTACTTCCCCTACGACTACGCCTTGCCCACCGATGGCTCGCCGTTCGGCGTGACCACCGAGCTGGCGCCGTCGCCGTGGAACCCGCATACCCGATTGCTGCGCATCGGCATCAAGGCATCCGATCGCGCGGTGGCGGAACTGGCTCCGGCGAACCTGGTGTTTCTGGTGGACGTGTCCGGCTCGATGGACCGTCGCGAAGGTTTGCCGCTGGTCAAAAGCACCCTGAAATTGCTGGTCGATCAATTGCGCGAGCAGGACCGGGTTTCACTGGTGGTGTATGCCGGAGAATCTCGCGTGGTGCTGGAGCCGACTTCCGGACGGGAAAAAGCGAAAATTCGTACTGCCATCGATCAATTGACTGCAGGCGGCTCGACCGCCGGAGCATCGGGTATCGAACTGGCTTATCAAATGGCGCAACAGGCGTTTATCCCCAAAGGCATCAACCGCATCCTGCTGGCCACCGATGGTGATTTCAACGTTGGCATCAGCGACTTCGACAGCCTCAAGCAAATGGCTGTGGATAAACGCAAGACCGGCGTGTCCCTGACTACCTTGGGTTTTGGTGTGGATAACTACAATGAACACCTGATGGAACAACTGGCCGACGCTGGCGACGGTAACTACGCCTACATCGACAACCTGCGCGAGGCGCGCAAAGTGCTGGTGGATCAGCTCGGTTCGACTTTGGCGGTGGTGGCAAAAAACGTGAAGCTGCAGGTGGAGTTCAACCCGGCGCAGGTCAGCGAATATCGGCTGCTGGGTTATGAGAATCGCGCCTTGAAACGCGAGGATTTCAGTAACGACAAAATCGATGCTGGAGAAATCGGCGCAGGGCATACGGTGACGGCGTTGTATGAAATTGTGCCCAAGGGCGAGAAGGGCTGGCTGGAACCGCTGCGGTATGGCAATCCTGGGGCCGATGTATCCGCAAAAAACGGGGAAATGGCGATGCTGCGAGTGCGTTATCAGTTGCCGGAAGGTGGGAATAGTCGCTTGATCGAGCGGCCAATCCTGAGTGGTGAGGCCGGCAAACTCTCGGCCGCCAGTGATGATCTGAGATTCGCCGCTGCCGTCGCCGCATTTTCCCAGCAGCTCAAGGACGGGCGTTATACCGGTGAGTTCAGCCTGAAGGACACCGAAGCCCTGGCCCGTGGCGCACGAGGCGATGATCAATTCGGCCTGCGCGGTGAATTCGTGCAATTGGTGGAATTGGCGCAGAGCCTGCGAACCCCGACCGCCTCGAATCAACAGCCCAACGACAACCGGATAGAGTGAAAGAGGCCAGCACTGACATGTCCGATCCTGTAATCAGCTCAGCCGCCGGCAGCGATGAATCGCTGCTGGCGCGTTACCGCTCGGGCGACGGGCCGGCGTTCGAAGTTTTGTACGCCCGCCATCGCCAGGGCCTTTATCGATTCCTCCTCGGCCTCAGCGGCAAGCCCGAACTGGCCGAAGAGGTGTATCAGGAAACCTGGCTGAGCCTGATCCGCAGCACCAGTCAGCCACAAGGCCGGGCGAACTTTCGTACTTGGCTCTACCAGATTGCCCGCAACCGACTGATCGATTACTGGCGCAAACACGGCATCCACAACCCGTTGCACGACAGCTATGACGAACAGGCTCACGCCCTGATCGATGACGCGGCCGACCCCGAACAACTGCTAAGCCTGAGCCGCGACGGTCAACGTCTCGAAGCCGCCCTGCAAACCCTGCCCGCCGACCAGCGCGAAGTGTTCCTGCTGCGCGCCCACGGCGACCTCGACCTGCCGCAGATCGCCACCCTCACCGAAACCCCGCTGGAAACCGTTAAAAGTCGCTTGCGCTACGCCCAGCAAAAACTGCGTCGGCTGCTGGCCGAGGAGGTACTGACATGACTGACGCCCGACAAACACCGCCATCGCCCGACGATGAAGTGCTCAAGCATTTTCGCGACCACGCAACCGGCGAACCACCGGCGCATCTCGACGCCTTCATCCTCGCAACGGCCCATCGCGAAGCTCCCGCGCCGAAGCCGAACCTGTGGCAGCGCTGGCTCCGCGCCTGCCAGCAACCCCGCTGGCAGGTTGCGTTCGCCAGCCTCGTCGGCGTCGCGCTGATGCTTGCACTGGTGCAGCGCACCCCGGAACAACTGCCGAGTTATGACTTCGCGCCAGCGCCAAAAGCGTCCGCACCGGTTGCCAAACAGGAAGCCGCTGGGGCGAATGAACCCGCTGCTCGCTCCCAGGCTACGCCGGCCGGAGCAATGTCCATGCCCGCACCGGCTGCGCCAATGGCGGAGTTTTCTGCACCGATGCAGCGTGAGTCGATCAATAGCGAAATGGCTGACGAAGCAAAACTCAGCAAACGCGCCGCCGCGCCGGCCAAGTCATTGGATGATCAATTACGTGAAGTGATACGCCTGCAAGACGCCGGTCAGACCCAAGCCGCCGAGGCGCTGCTGACGACACTGCACAAGCGCTTTCCCAAGGAAAACCTCACGGCCCGACTCAAGGATTTGCAGAAGAAATGAGGTGAACAGCGGTCGGCAAATTTGGCATCGACACCCGAAAGCGCGCACTATCGGCCTATAGCCGATGCGTTGGAGGATGCCGTGGCACAAAAAATCGACCGCATCGCCCAAATGCTCAACTGCCCGGTGAAGGGTGAGGAACTGCGGCGAGCAGTGACTGAGAGTCGTAAGGAGTTTCTTCTGGCGAAGCAGGCAGAAGAAGCGCTTGAGGAAGACGTTCTTGATGACGAAGTGTTTGAGGACGAAGAGGATGATGAATACGACGAGTTTGACTGGACGACTGAATGAAAGAACCGCTTTGGCGGTTTTTTGATCAATGGCAGTTGTTCGGTTAAACCGAACAACTGCATCCCTTCAGCAAGTCGCCTTGGGGCATGAAGAAAGCCCACAAAAAAGCCCCAGACCCTAAGATCTGAGGCTTTCTCGTTTCAACATATGGTGCACCAGGCGGGATTCGAACCCACGACCCCTGCCTTCGGAGGGCAGTACTCTATCCAGCTGAGCTACTGGTGCGATGCGGGCGCCATGATACTCATATGCACTGCGGGCGTCCATGCTGGTGAATCGTCTGCCTTTTTCAAAAGCGTAACCTGCGTTTGCTACGCTGATCTGAAAAAATAGGCAAATGCGGCGTTTTCGTTCTTTTTTTCGAACAGCCTATTGTCCTTTACCCCCTTTGATCCTAGGATTCGTTTGAGATTTCAAACGCTCTTGTCTGGGTGCTGAACCGCACGAGTTCGATTTGTGCGCTATTTATGTGCTTCAGCCCGGTGAATGATTTCCCTGACGGCAGCCTATAAGGCGCCTTTCTACAATCATAATTCGCTCCGCGTTTGCCGCGGTGCTGTTAAGGAAAGCCGACATGCAGCTTAAAGACACCCAGTTGTTCCGCCAGCAAGCCTTTATCGATGGCGCTTGGGTCGATGCGGACAACGGTCAGACGATCAAGGTCAATAACCCGGCAACGGGCGAAATTCTGGGCACTGTGCCGAAAATGGGCGCTGCCGAAACCCGCCGTGCGATCGAAGCCGCTGATAAAGCGCTGCCGGCCTGGCGTGGACTGACCGCCAAGGAGCGCGCGAACAAGCTGCGTCGCTGGTTCGAACTGATCATCGAGAACCAGGACGATCTGGCGCGCCTGATGACTCTGGAGCAAGGCAAGCCATTGGCTGAAGCCAAGGGCGAGATCGTTTACGCCGCTTCCTTTATCGAGTGGTTTGCCGAAGAGGCCAAGCGCGTCTACGGTGACGTGATTCCGGGCCACCAGCCAGACAAGCGCCTGATCGTGATCAAGCAGCCGATCGGCGTGACCGCTGCGATTACTCCGTGGAACTTCCCGGCCGCGATGATCACCCGTAAAGCCGGTCCGGCCTTGGCCGCTGGTTGCACCATGGTGCTCAAGCCGGCTTCGCAAACCCCGTTCTCGGCGTTCGCCCTGGCTGAACTGGCTCAGCGTGCCGGTATTCCGAACGGCGTGTTCAGTGTTGTGACCGGCAGCGCCGGCGATATTGGCAGCGAGCTGACCGGCAACCCGATCGTGCGCAAATTGTCCTTCACCGGTTCGACCGAAATCGGCCGTCAGTTGATGACCGAGTGCGCCAAAGACATCAAGAAAGTCTCTCTGGAATTGGGCGGCAACGCGCCGTTCATCGTGTTCGACGACGCGGACCTGGATAAGGCCGTCGAAGGCGCGATCATTTCCAAGTACCGCAACAACGGCCAGACCTGCGTCTGCGCCAACCGCTTGTACATTCAGGATTCGGTCTACGACGCGTTCGCCGAAAAACTGAAAGTGGCCGTGGCCAAACTCAAGATCGGCAACGGTCTGGAAGACGGCACCACCACTGGTCCGCTGATCGACGAAAAAGCCGTGGCCAAGGTGCAAGAGCACATTGCTGACGCCGTCGGCAAAGGCGCTACCGTGCTGGCGGGCGGCAAGAGCATGCAAGGCAACTTCTTCGAGCCGACCATCCTGACCAACGTGCCGAACAACGCCGCCGTGGCCAAGGAAGAAACCTTCGGTCCATTGGCGCCACTGTTCCGCTTCAAAGACGAAGCTGACGTGATCGCGATGTCCAATGACACCGAGTTCGGTCTGGCCTCGTACTTCTATGCTCGCGACCTGGGCCGTGTGTTCCGTGTGGCTGAAGCCCTGGAATACGGCATGGTCGGCGTCAACACCGGGTTGATCTCCAACGAAGTCGCGCCGTTCGGCGGCATCAAGGCGTCGGGCCTGGGCCGTGAAGGCTCCAAGTACGGCATCGAAGATTACCTGGAAATCAAATACCTCTGCCTGGGCATCTAAGCCCGGTAAGGCAAGGCATTGCTTCAAGCGCAAAGGGCACGAGAGCGCTGTCCCTTTGCGACGCTTCAAACGGAATTTTCTCTGTGGCCGGGAAAGCTGTGGCAGTCGATCATCGCATGCTGCCGTAGTTGCCTCCCCGCCGCATTTTCCTTGAACCACGCCGCCCGATGAGCGGTGAATGAGGACACTATGAGCAAGACTAACGCATCCCTGATGAAACGCCGCGAAGCCGCTGTACCGCGCGGTGTTGGCCAGATTCACCCGATCTTCGCCGAGTCCGCGAAGAACGCCACCGTGACCGACGTTGAAGGTCGCGAGTTCATCGACTTCGCCGGCGGTATCGCCGTGCTGAACACCGGTCACGTGCACCCGAAAATCATCGCCGCCGTTACCGAACAGCTGAACAAGCTGACCCACACCTGCTTCCAGGTACTGGCCTACGAGCCGTACGTGGAAGTGTGCGAAAAAATCAACGCCAAGGTGCCAGGTGATTTCGCCAAGAAAACCCTGTTGGTGACCACCGGCTCCGAAGCCGTGGAAAACTCCATCAAGATCGCCCGCGCCGCCACTGGCCGTGCCGGTGTGATCGCGTTCACCGGCGCTTACCACGGTCGCACCATGATGACCCTGGGCCTGACCGGTAAAGTCGTGCCTTACTCGGCCGGCATGGGCCTGATGCCAGGCGGCATCTTCCGCGCGCTGTACCCGAACGAACTGCACGGTGTGAGCATCGACGATTCGATCGCCAGCATCGAGCGCATCTTCAAGAACGACGCCGAGCCGCGTGACATCGCTGCCATCATCATCGAGCCGGTTCAGGGCGAAGGTGGTTTCTACGTTGCGCCTAAAGAGTTCATGAAGCGTCTGCGCGCCCTGTGCGACCAGCACGGCATTCTGTTGATCGCTGACGAAGTGCAGACCGGTGCTGGCCGTACCGGCACTTTCTTCGCCATGGAACAGATGGGCGTTGCTGCCGACCTGACCACCTTCGCCAAATCCATCGCTGGCGGTTTCCCGCTGGCCGGTGTGTGCGGCAAGGCCGAATACATGGACGCTATCGCTCCAGGCGGCCTGGGCGGTACTTACGCCGGTAGCCCGATCGCTTGCGCCGCGGCCCTGGCCGTGATGGAAGTGTTCGAAGAAGAGCACCTGCTGGATCGCTGCAAAGCGGTTGGCGAGCGTCTGGTGACTGGCCTCAAAGCTATCCAGGCCAAGTACCCGGTCATCGGCGAAGTGCGTGCCCTGGGCGCGATGATCGCGGTCGAGCTGTTCGTCGACGGCGACAGCCACAAGCCGAACGCGGCTGCTGTGGCATCGGTTGTGGCCAAGGCGCGTGACAAGGGCCTGATCCTGCTGTCGTGCGGCACCTACGGCAACGTTCTGCGCGTACTGGTACCGCTGACCTCGCCGGACGAGCAACTGGATAAAGGTCTGGCGATCATCGAAGAGTGCTTCTCTGAGCTGTGATCCGAGTGCTCTGATTCATTTGTGATCTGATCGACAAAAAACCCGCTTCGGCGGGTTTTTTTATGGTGCTTGAAACACATCAGGGCAATTGAGCTGTATCGAATGGCCAGCATTGACTAAGGTGCAAGCATTGCCGTTGGAGTGTGCGATGACTGCTGTGGTTTTACCTGCTGTACCGCGTGTGCTGATTGCCGAGGCGGACCCTTGGTCTCGCGATCTGCTCAAGCAGGTGTTGTTGAATGTGCGCTGCGACGCGCGGCTGGACCTGTGTGCCGATGGCCAGGAGACCTTGCAGCTGTTGGCGGAAAATCCTTATGACCTGGTAATCGTCGACTGGGAGTTGCCTGGCGTCGATGGCCTGAACGTTCTGCGCAGTGTCCGGCAGCGTAAGCGTAATCCGCCGCTACCCTTCATTCTGATGAGCAGCCGTAACGACAGCGCCAGCGTGCGCGAAGTCTTGCCCCTGGCGCCCACGGCGTACCTGACCAAACCCTTGAACATCGAAAGCCTGACCCAGCGCCTGCAGGATTTGTTGCTGAACGCCGGCGAAGAGGTGTCCTGTGAGGCGCCGTCATTGGCGCCAGGCATGACCTTGTCGGTGTACCTGGAGCGACGTCGCGAACTGGCGGAGGGTGCGCCATTGATGACCGATGTGCAGGTGGCGATCAAACGTAGCCTCAATCCCGATGGCCTCGATCTGACGCGGCTGGAAGACGAAATCCGCACTGATCCGCAAATTACCGCTGTCCTGATCGCCGCCGCCAACAGCGCAGCCCAGCATCATGGCGTCGCTGTGCAAACCCTGGCCCAGGCGCTGCAACGCTTGGGCACCGGGCAAAGCATGAACCTGATTCTGGGGCTCGCTCTCAAACGCAGTGCCCGGCTCAGTGATCCGCAGCTGGCGGACTATGCCGAGCGTTATTGGGAGTTGTCGCTGCACACCGCCGAATACGCCCGGACACTGGCGCGTTTGCTGGATCTGGATCAGGCGCGCTGTTATTGCGCAGGCATGCTGCATTGCCTCGGCGACCTGGCGTTGCTGCGTTGTTTGCAGGAGTGGAAGCAGGCCGGCGGTGAGCTGGATGAATGGCAAGAAGTCGGCGATGTATTGGCCGAATTCGGCGCGGCCTATGGTTCGGCGCTACGGACCCGCTGGCGGCTGCCCTTGGAGCTGCGGGAGCTGATTGCGGCGGTTTACCAGTTCGGTGGCGGGGTTTACTCCCGCGAAGCGCTGGTGATGAACATGGCCGCGCAACTGGCGCGCCTGACCGAGCATGAGGGGATCGAGGTGCTGGCCAAGAGCCGCACAGCGCGGTTGCTCAAGATCGGGTTGCCGGAATTGATGCGTTTGCGCAAGAAGTGAATCTGACACGAAACCCTGTGGGAGCGAGCTTGTGGCGAGGGGGCTTGCCCCCGTTGGGCTGCGAAGCAGTCCTGAATTTCGCAATCTCGCTCCGCCTGGAATACCGCGCGCTCTGGTTTCACGGCTGCTGCGCAACCGAACGGGGGCAAGCCCCCTCGCCACAGGTATCAGCTGCGGATAGTTCTCAGCCAGAAATAATCCGGTTCTTGCCCTGGCGCTTGGCCTGGTACATCGCCGCATCGGCGCGGGCGAACAGCCTGTCGATGCTTTCATCCTCGTATGTAAGGCTGCTCAGGCCCTGGCTGACGGTGATGCCGAAGGTCTGGTCGTCATGGCTGAAGCTTAACCGCTGAATTTCCCGTTGCAGACGCTCGGCCACTTGCATGGCCATGTCCGGTGCACAGCCGGGAAACACCGCCGCGAATTCCTCACCGCCGATCCGTCCGAACAGATCACCACGCCGCAGGGCCGCGCGACCGCTCTCGGCGATGCGTTGCAGCACCTTGTCGCCTTCCTGATGGCCGTAGGTGTCATTGACCATTTTGAAGTCATCGATGTCCAGCAGCAGGAACGCCATCGGCGCACCGTTCAACCGCGCCTGCTCGAATTCGCGATGGGCGCATTCGAAGAAGTGTCGGCGATTGCTGCTTTGGGTCAACACGTCGGTGCTGGCCAGATGTTGCAGCTCGGCTTCCATCTGCTTTTTTTCGGTGATGTCTTCGGCAATGCCGACGATGATCACCGGTTGCCCCGGCTCGGCCTGACGGTTGATGAAGCACTTGTCGCTGAGCCAGCGCACCTGGCCGTCGGCAGCGATGATGCGGTACTCGCGGTCTTCAACGGCGCCTTTGACCAGCACTTGCGCCAGGCTGCGCTCGGCGTAGTCCAGATCGTCGGGATAGACGCTGTCGCGCCAGTGGTTGTAGTCGGACAGCAACAGACCGGCGGGGCGGCCGAAAATCCGTTCATAGGCCGGGCTGACGTAAAGCACCTGACGGGTTTCCCAGTTGAATGCCCAAAGCACGGCGTTGACGCTGACCAGCAGCGAGCTGAACAGCTGTTCACGTTCGCTCAGGCGTGCCACTTCACCCTGGGCATGCATCAGCGCCATCAGGGTTTGCGCGGCCTCGGGCCACTGTGGAAGGGATGTGTCTTGTAGGTTTTTATGGACCATCGGCACAAATCTCAAAGGGCATGCCGCTATGTCGACAGCGGCCAAAAACAGAGCCCGCCTGGATGGCGAAGTGTCTTTGAGATAGGGGATTTGGAGCGAAGTTCCCGGTATTTGTGGTGATGGGGGAGGAGGCCGCTGGGCGGTACTGGTGATGCGTTTGTAGGAGCTGTCGCAGCTGCGATCTTTTGATCTGCTCTTTCAAATCAAAAGATCGCAGCCTGCGGCAGCTCCTACAGGTCAGGTGGCAGGGCGCAGGGAGTAGGTTTTCAACTGACCGGCGAAGTCACGCAGGGATTGAATCCCGCTGGCCTCGGCCTCGTGTACCCAATCCTTGATGGCAGCCAGCATGTCGTGACCATTTGAGCTGGTCTTGACCCAGATCTGTTGCAAGGCCAGGCGTTTCTCGTAAATTACCTTCAGCGCCTGGCTGTGCTCGAGCATGGTCTGGATGCGCATATGGTGCTTGTCGTCCAGCAGGCTGGTTTCCCGCGACAGCAAACGCTTGGCCCGGTGGAACTGATGACGGACCGAGTGATCGACCTTTTCCAGCTCTTGCTTGACCAGCGGCGCGATCACCAGCTTGCGGTATTGAGCCATGATCTGGAAGCGGTTGTTGAGGATCGCCATGGCAGTGTCCATGTCCAGGCTGCCTTTGCCTTCAACGCGGTGGGCGATCGGCGCAACCCGCTGGACCTTGGCCAGACGCAGGAAGCTGAAAACCTGGATCCAGGCCCAGCCGAGGTCGAATTCCCATTTCTTCACCGACAGTTTGGCGGAGTTAGGGTAGGTGTGATGGTTGTTATGCAGTTCTTCGCCGCCGATCAGGATGCCCCAAGGCACCAGATTGGTCGCCGCATCGCGGCATTCGAAGTTGCGGTAGCCGATGGCATGGCCCAGGCCATTGACCACGCCTGCGGCCCACACCGGGATCCACATCATCTGGATGGCCCAGATGGTGATGCCGATGGTGCCGAACAGCAGCAGGTCGATGACGCCCATGATCGCCACGCCCAACAGGGGGAAGCGGCTGTAGAGGTTGCGTTCGATCCAGTCTTCGGGGCAGTTCTTGCCGTAGATGCGCAGGGTCTCGGGGTTTTCCGCTTCGGCGCGGTACAGCTCGGCGCCTTTGCGCAGAACGGTGGACAGCCCCTTGATGACCGGGCTGTGCGGGTCGTCGACGGTTTCGCATTTGGCGTGGTGTTTGCGGTGGATAGCTGTCCACTCGCGGGTGTTCTGCGCCGTGGTCAACCACAGCCAGAAGCGGAAAAAATGTTTCAGGCCGGCATTGAGCTCAAGCGAGCGATGGGCTGAATAGCGATGCAGATAAACCGTGACGCCGACGATCGTCACGTGGGTCATCAGTAGGGTGACTGCCACCAGTGACCAGGGCGATAAGCCAAGAAAACCTTCGTACCACATAGCCTATAGGACCCTCGATAAAGAAAAAAACAGCCGTTGCATTATCACTTAGCCCACAGATAAAACCAGTCGCCCTTTCAGATAAGAGTGGCTGGATGTGTCTTTAATCTATAATTCCAGCCTTTTTGTAGGGACATGGCCGTTCTAATGTCAGCCACCTATCGCGATGCTTTGCGTGCAGCGCTGCCCTACCTGGTGCTTTCCGTCGCCTGGTTCCAGTTTAGTGGTTATTTACTGAACAGGTTCTTCGATAGTTCCCCCGACCTGCTGCGCTGGCAGCTGATCAACGGTTATGCCTGGGTGGCGTTCAGTGCCGGGCTGATCTTCATTGCGCGGGCGCGATTGTTTCGCTGTCTGGGTGTCGGCGCCAAGTTGCGTGAGCGTAATGCAGACAGGGAACGTTTGCGCCGGGCGGCAGCAGCGTTCGATTGCACCCGTGAAGGGGTGCTGGTCACTAATAGCTATTCATCGTTGCTGCGGCTCAAGCGTTTGCCGGTGCAAAAGCTCAAGATTGATCAAGGGTTTGTCGCAGGCTTGCCGGGTGATGAAGATGACGCGGCGATTGCGCGGGTAATCATTGCGCTGGCGCAGAGCATGGGGATGCAAGTGCATGCCGAGGGGATCGAGCAGGTCGAGCAGGCGAGTTTCCTGTTCGAGCATGACTGCGATTTGGGGCAGGGGTACTGGTTTGGGCGGCCAGTGCCGGCGGCATCATTGGATTGGGCCCGGGCGCCAACGATTGGATGAGCGCTTGATGATCGTTCCCACGCTCTGCGTGGTAATGCATCCAGTGACGCTCTGTGTCACCTCTCGATCAGGGACGCAGAGCGTCCCGGGCGGCATTCCCACGCGGAGCATGGGAACTATCAGTCTTCTGGTTATATAAACATTCTTAAATAGTCTTTTTAAGAATATACGCGCCTATCTACTATTGCCCCTACGCCGCAAGCAGTGCCCGCCACTGCCAGGCATATCTCATTAAGGAGCAGCACCATGAGCGCATCCCTACGTAGTGTTGACGGGCAGGACGAAGCCACCATTTTGCGTGAGATCCAAAGCGCTTTGCGCGATCTGCGCTTTGGCGCGGTGGAAATCACCGTGCATAACGCCCAGGTGGTTCAGATCGAACGCAAAGAGAAATTCCGTTTGCAGAGCCCGGGCAACAAGCCGAGCTGAAGCGAAAGATTGAAAGATCAAAAGATCGCAGCCTTTGGCAGCTCCTACGCGCCTGTGGGCGCCGCCGAAGGCTGCGATCTTTGAACAGGCAACCCGATTCCAGAAATCCATAAGAAAAGCCAACACACCCAGTATTCCAGGAGCTTTCACCATGTCGTCGATTCGTCATTTTGCTTTGGCCGCCCTGGCCAGTGCCCTTTTTGCTGGTTCCGCGGTTGCCAAGGATTACGAGCTGCTCAACGTGTCGTATGACCCGACCCGTGAGCTGTACCAGGAGTACAACGCCGAGTTCATCAACTTCTGGAAAAAGGACCACGCTGGCGACAACGTGAAAATCCAGCAGTCCCATGGTGGTTCGGGCAAGCAGGGCCGGGCGGTGATCGACGGTCTGCGGGCCGATGTGGTGACCCTGGCCCTGGCTGGTGACATCGATGAAGTCGCCAAGCTCGGCAAGAGCCTGCCGGTCGACTGGCAGAAGCGTCTTCCGGAAGCGAGCACACCTTACACCTCGACCATCGTGTTCCTGGTGCGCAAAGGCAACCCGAAAGGCATCAAGGACTGGGGTGATCTGACCAAAAACGGCGTGGAAGTCATCACCCCGAACCCGAAAACCTCCGGCGGCGCACGCTGGAACTTCCTCGCGGCCTGGGCTTATGGCCTGAAAGCCAACGGCGGTAATGAAGCCAAGGCCAAAGAGTACGTGCAGACCCTGTTCAAACACGTGCCTGTGCTGGACACCGGTGCTCGCGGCTCGACCATCACCTTCGTCAACAACGGTCAGGGCGACGTGTTGCTGGCCTGGGAAAACGAAGCCTTCCTGGCGTTGAAAGAAGACGGCGGTGCCGACAAGTTCGACATCGTTGTACCGTCGCTGTCGATCCTTGCCGAACCACCGGTGGCCGTGGTCGACAAGAACGCCGAGAAAAAGGGCAACACTGACATTGCTGAAGCGTACCTCAAGCACCTGTACAGCCCGGCCGGCCAGGAAATCGCGGCGAAAAACTTCTATCGTCCACGTGACAAAGAGGTGGCCGCCAAGTACGCCAAACAGTTCCCGACACTGGAGCTGGTGACCATCGACAAGGATTTCGGCGGCTGGAAAACCGCGCAACCGAAATTCTTCAATGACGGTGGCGTGTTCGACCAGATTTATCAGGCGCAGTAACCTGAAACGGATCAGTCAATGGACCTGATTCCAGGCAGTTAAGGTGCTGAACCTGTGGGAGCGAGCCTGCTCGCGATGACGGCGGTACATTCAGCATAAATGTTGGCTGACCCGCCGCTATCGCGAGCAGGCTCGCTCCCACAAGGGCTGCAGTGTCCAAATCCTTAACTGGCTGGAATTAGCCAACAGGCCCCGATTTCACCGTCGGGGCTTAGCGCGTTCTCAACCAAGGACTTTTATGTCGCGTCGTATCTCCCCCGTCATACCCGGCTTCGGGCTGACGCTGGGCTACACCTTGGTGTACCTCAGCTTGATTGTGCTCATTCCACTGGCGGCGATGTTCGTGCATGCCGCTCAACTTACCTGGGAGCAGTTCTGGGCGATCATCTCGGCGCCACGGGTGCTGGCGGCGTTGAAGCTGAGCTTCGGCACCGCGCTCTATGCCGCGATCATCAACGGCATCATTGGCACGCTGCTGGCCTGGGTGCTGGTGCGCTACACCTTCCCGGGACGAAAAGTCATCGACGCGATGATCGACCTGCCCTTTGCTTTGCCCACAGCGGTGGCCGGTATCGCGCTGACCGCGCTGTACACCCCCACCGGTCTGGTGGGTCAGTTCGCGGCGGACCTGGGTTTCAAGATCGCGTATACCCCCCTCGGCATCACCCTGGCGCTGACTTTTGTAACGCTTCCATTCGTAGTACGTACGGTACAGCCTGTACTGGCTGATATCCCGCGTGAAGTGGAGGAGGCGGCGGCTTGCCTGGGGGCGAAACCGTTACAGGTTTTCCGCCATATTCTGGTGCCGGCGCTGCTGCCAGCCTGGCTGACCGGTTTCGCTTTGGCCTTTGCCCGCGGGGTCGGCGAGTACGGTTCGGTGATTTTCATCGCCGGCAACATGCCAATGAAAACCGAAATTCTGCCGCTGCTGATCATGGTCAAACTCGACCAGTACGATTACACCGGCGCCACCTCCATTGGTGTACTGATGCTGGTGGTTTCCTTTGTCCTGTTGCTGCTGATCAACTTACTGCAGCGGCGCATCGAAACCCCATAAGGAGGCGCGAAAAATGTCCCAATCGTCTATTGCAGCAGCCTCCTCGAACGCCGCCCGCCGTGGCAGTGCCACGTCGCGGCGAGTCTTGATTGGCCTCGGCTGGCTGATCTTCGCGCTGTTTTTGTTATTGCCGTTGTTCATCGTGGTGTCCCAAGGCCTGAAGCTGGGCCTGGGTGCGTTCTTCACCGCGATCTTCGAGCCGGACGCCTTGTCGGCGTTGAAACTCACCGTGATCGCGGTGCTGATCTCGGTGCCGCTGAACCTGGTGTTCGGTGTCAGCGCGGCATGGTGCGTGAGCAAATATTCGTTCCGCGGCAAGAGCATGCTGGTGACGCTGATCGACTTGCCGTTCTCGGTGTCGCCGGTGATTGCCGGTCTGGTCTATGTATTGATGTTCGGCGCCCAGGGCCTGTTCGGCCCGTGGTTGCAGGATCACGACATCCAGATCGTCTTCGCCTTGCCGGGTATCGTGTTGGCGACGATTTTCGTCACCGTGCCGTTCGTCGCCCGTGAGCTGATCCCGCTGATGCAGGAACAAGGCACGCAGGAGGAAGAGGCCGCGCGCCTGCTCGGCGCCAATGGCTGGCAGATGTTCTGGCACGTCACCGTTCCCAATATCAAATGGGGCCTGATCTATGGCGTGGTGCTGTGCACGGCCAGGGCCATGGGTGAGTTCGGTGCGGTGTCGGTGGTTTCCGGGCACATTCGCGGGGTGACCAACACCCTGCCGCTGCACGTCGAGATCCTCTACAACGAATACAACCACGTGGCCGCGTTCGCCGTGGCGAGCCTGTTGCTGATCCTGGCGCTCTTCATCCTGCTGCTCAAGCAGTGGAGCGAAAACCGTATTAACCGCCTGCGCGCCAGCGCCGCGGAGGAATAAGTCATGTCGATCGAAGTGCGTAACGTCAGCAAGAACTTCCACGCGTTCAAGGCGCTGGACAACATCAGCCTGGACATTCAAAGCGGCGAGCTGGTGGCGTTGCTGGGGCCGTCCGGCTGCGGCAAGACCACGTTGCTGCGAATCATCGCCGGCCTGGAAACCCCGGATCAGGGCAACATCGTGTTCCATGGTGAAGACGTCTCCGGCCACGACGTGCGTGATCGCAATGTCGGTTTCGTGTTCCAGCACTACGCTCTGTTCCGGCACATGACGGTGTTCGACAACGTCGCGTTCGGCCTGCGCATGAAGCCGAAAAACCAACGCCCGAGCGAGAGCCAGATCGCGGTGAAAGTCCACGAACTGCTGAACATGGTGCAACTGGATTGGTTGGCCGATCGTTACCCGGAACAACTCTCCGGCGGCCAGCGTCAGCGCATCGCATTGGCCCGTGCCTTGGCGGTGGAGCCGAAAGTTTTGCTGCTCGACGAACCCTTCGGTGCGCTGGATGCCAAGGTCCGTAAAGAGCTGCGTCGCTGGCTTGCACGGCTGCACGAAGACATCAACCTGACCTCGGTGTTCGTGACTCACGACCAGGAAGAGGCGATGGAAGTCGCCGATCGTATCGTGGTGATGAACAAGGGCGTGATCGAGCAGATCGGCTCACCGGGTGACGTCTACGAAAACCCGGCCAGCGATTTCGTCTATCACTTCCTTGGCGACTCGAACCGTCTGCATTTGGGCGAAGACCGGCACGTGCTGTTCCGTCCACACGAAGTATCGCTGTCGCGGCATGAACTGGAAGACCACCATGCGGCCGAAGTGCGGGATATTCGTCCGCTGGGCGCGACTACGCGGGTGACACTGAAGGTCGAAGGCCAGAGCGAGCTGATCGAAGCCGAAGTGGTGAAGGATCACGACAGCCTGGTCGGATTGGCGAAGGGTGAGACGTTGTTCTTCAAGCCCAAGGTCTGGCAGAAAGTCGCCAACATCTAAAGAAAAAGCATCGCGAGCAGGCTCGCTCCCACAGTGATTTGTGTCGTTCACAAATCCCCTGTGGGAGCGAGCCTGCTCGCGATGGCGTCTTACGTCGCTGCGTTTTTCTGGCGCAAACGCACACCACCCACTCGCGCCTCGATCTGCTCTTTCAGCTCACGCCGCATCCCGAGCAAAAACGCCAACTCAACTACCACAAACAACGGCCCGACAATCAACCCCGTCACGTCATCGACAAACGCCGGTTTGCGTCCCTCGTAATAATGCCCGACAAACTGAATCGCCCACCCCACCACAAACATCCCGATGCCGCTGGCCAGCCAGACCAGCGTACTTTGCTGCGCGAGAACCTGACCTGCCCAAATGCACAGACCGAGCAACACGGTCATCAACACCCCAAGACGCACCTCCAGACGCAGGTAAAACCACGCCGATGCCATCGCGGCCAGCACTGCCGGCGAAATCCAGCCTGCGCCCCATTGCGGCCGCGACAGCAACACCGCAACCGCCACTACAATCAGCGGGATACCGATAAAGTGGCTGGCAATATTGCGCGGGTCACGGTGGTAGGCGGCGTATTGACTGAGATGGTCAACGAGGCTTTTCATTGTTATTCCTCCTGTAGGGTGATGGATGATGCCCCGGGTTTCATCTCTCGCTCTGTCAGCCAGGCGACAATCTCCAGGAGTTTTCATGGACATGCAGATTTGGCGTTCTCGCCTGGATACGGGGCAGTGGTTCAGTCATTTACCTGTTCCTTTACAGGATAGTCTGCTGACTGCGGCCCGGGTTCGGCGCCTGCCGTCGGGGCAACTGCTATTCAAACGCGGTGATCCGCCGTGCGGGCTGTATGCAGTGCTCGAAGGTTCGGTGCGCATTGGCGCGGTGAGCGAGCAGGGCAAGGAAGCGCTGCTGAGCCTGGTGGAAGCGCCGCACTGGTTCGGCGAAATCTGCCTGTTCGATGGCCAGCCGCGAACCCACGATGCCTACGCTGTCGGCCAGTGCATCCTGTTGCACATCCCGCAGGCGACGCTGCTGAAGGTGCTCGACCAACAACCGGTTTACTGGCGGCAACTGGCGTTGCTGATGAGCCACAAACTGCGCCTGACCTTCATCAACCTCGAACAGCTGAGTCTGATGTCTGCCCCGGCACGCTTGGCTCATCGCTTGCTGATGATCGCCGAGGGTTACGGTGAAATCGACCCGCCGCGCCGTGTTCTGCAACTGCCTCAGGAGCAACTGGCGTCGATGCTGTCGCTGTCGCGCCAGACCACCAACCAGCTCCTCAAGGATTTGCAGGGGCAAGGGGTTGTGGATCTCAAGTATGGCGAGATCGAGATTCTGGATGCCGAGCGGTTGCGAGCATTGGCGGTGATTTGATGTGCACCTGTAGGATCTGCCGAAGGCTGCGATCTTTTGAAATCACCACGGTATTGATGGGCTTTATCCGCGAACGCGCCTAGCCTGTGACGACGACAATCGAGGTGTGCCATGCGTGTGTTGCTAGTGGAAGACGAACCCGAGACCGCCAGCCTCCTGGCCAAAGGCTTGAGCGAAGCGAGTTACGCGGTGGATGTGGCGCTCAATGGAATGGACGGCCGGCGCTTTATCGAATCCGGCGAATACGAACTGATCATCCTCGACGTGATGCTGCCGGGGCTCAACGGCTGGCAGTTGCTGCAACAGATCCGCAAGCTCGGCGATACGCCGGTGCTGCTCCTCACCACCAAGGATGGCATCGAAGATCGGCTGCGCGGGCTGGAATTGCATGAGGATGATTACCTGCTCAAGCCGTTTGCCGTCAGTGAACTGGTGAAGCGGGTGCGCAAGCTGTTGCGGCGGGATCGCGGGCGCTGAAGGTTTGCGGCGTATGGACTACCGCCTTCGCGAGCAAGCCCGCTCCCACAGGGTTTTCGGTTGTTCACAACATTGTGATTCACACAGGTCCACTGTGGGAGCGGGCTTGCTCGCGAAGAGGCCGGAACATACAAAACACCTTCCAGATCTGTCACTGCAACCCATCCCGAAACTGCCCCGGCGTCATCCCGGTCCAGCGCTTGAACGCACGACTGAAGCTGCTGGTGTCGGCGAACCCCAGCAGGTAACTGACTTCGCTCAACGAGCATTGCGGGTCGCGCAGGTGCAGCAGCGCCAGGTTTTCCCGACTTTCGTTGAGCAGCGTATCGAACCGACAACCTTCGTCCGCCAGGTGCCGTTGCAGGCTGCGCAGACTCAAGTGCAGCGCTTGGGCGATGCATTCGGCCGACGGTTCACCTTCGGGTAATTGCTCTTCAATGGCGTCACGAACCTTGCGCTCCCAGGTCAGGGGTTTGAGTTGCGCCAGGGTGCGTTTGAGCACGGTTTCGTTGTGTTCGGCCAGTTCCGGGTTGGCATCGTCCAGGTGACTGTCGAAATCCACCAGGGCGAATTCCAGTCGGTCTTCGTCGGCGGCGAAATATACCGGCGAGCGGAACACTTTGTGCCATTGGTGTGGGTCGGCCGGTTCCGGACGACGCAGGTAGACCGCCAGCGGGGCGTAGTCACGGCCCAGACGATTGCGGCAGGTGCGCACGTAAATCGCCGCGAAGGCGTCGATTGCCTCGAAGGCTGGCGCGGGGTTGCCTTGGGGGATTTTCAGGCGGAAGTAGTAGCGATCCTCGGCGCGGATCAATTCCAGATCCAGCGCGTTGCTGACCACCTGGTGATAACGCACGATGCGCTCGAAGACTTCCCGCAGGCTGCCACTGGCCACCAACGCATAACCCAGCGCATGAAACGTGGTGGGGCTGACGAAACGCGACACCCGCAAGCCAATCGCTGGGTCACCGCTGACCTGCACCGCGATGTGCCACAGGCGCGTGGTGCCGGACAACGGGTAACGGGCGTTCGGGTCGTCCATCAACTGCGGGTCGAGCCCCGCCTGTTGGCACAGGGCTGTGCTGTCGAGCCCCAGCGCATCGAGCTGCTTGCGCAGTGCGCGGGTCCAGCTGGCGAGGGAGGTCGGTTCAGTCATGTTGATTGGCGCGTCCGGTCAACAGGTTGGCGTTCACGGCTACCGCTCTGTAAATCATCACAGGGCAGGATGCGAACATCAATAACCAGAGGATGGAAGCATGGACGGTACTTGTGCAAGTCCCCAGCGACTGAATGCAGCACAGCGATCAGCGCATATTCGCCAGGTGGTATTGGCCAAAGGCGTCGAACTGCGCCAGCGCTACCCGATTCTTACCCATCAGGACGCCCTGGGCGCGGGTATTCTGGCCTTCGCGTTGGCCGGGATGATCGGTTCCGCAGCGCTGTACATCACCGGGTACATGGCCTGGTGGGTATGCCTGTTGCTCAACGCGTTTTTCGCCTCGCTGACCCACGAGCTGGAGCATGACCTGATCCACAGCATGTACTTCCGCAAACAGCGCGTTCCGCACAACCTGATGATGGGCCTGGTGTGGCTGGCGCGGCCGAGCACCATCAACCCCTGGATCCGCCGTCATTTGCACCTAAACCATCACAAGGTGTCCGGCACCGAAGCCGACATGGAAGAGCGGGCGATCACCAACGGTGAGCCGTGGGGAATCGCGCGGCTATTGATGGTCGGCGACAACGTGATGTCGGCGTTCATCCGCATGCTGCGGGCCAAGACCCGGGCGCACAAGTTCAGCATCATCAAGCGCTTTCTGAAGGTTTACGCACCGCTGGCGCTGGTGCATTGGGGGGCGTGGTACGTGTTCCTCGGTTTTCACTCCGCCAACGGCATCGCGCATCTGCTGGGGGCGCCCATCGAATGGTCGGCAACTACTTTGGCGGTGATGCAGGTGATCGACATCGCGGCCGTCGTGATCATCGGCCCGAACGTGTTGCGTACGTTCTGCCTGCACTTTGTCAGCTCGAACATGCACTACTACGGTGACGTGGAGCCGGGGAATGTGATTCAGCAGACTCAGGTGTTGAACCCTTGGTGGATGTGGCCGTTGCAAGCATTCTGCTTCAACTTTGGCAGCAGCCACGGGATCCATCACTTTGTGGTGAAAGAGCCGTTTTACATCCGGCAGATGACCGTCCCGGTGGCGCATAAGGTAATGCACGAGATGGGGGTGCGGTTCAATGATTTCGGGACGTTCGGGCGGGCGAACCGGTTTGTGCGCAAGGACACCACCGAGACGCAAGAGGTGCGTGCCGCTCGGGTTTGATGATGTAACCGGAAACTCAAATGCTGGTCATCAATTTGACCCAAAGGGACGATACGGTGTGACGCAAGCAGTGATTCGCATATACGATTCAGGTCTATTAAAGTAATTAAATATTCCTTTATCGGATAACCGTTTCAGCCAATTATCGCGTCACAGCGATGTTGATCAGCGCTAACAGATTTCGAGTTTCCGGGGCCGTCTCCTTGGCAGGGTGCGGTCCCTTTTTTATTCCAGACAAATACCAAACCCTGTGGGCGCTTATGTGGCGAGGGGGCTTGCCCCCGTTGGGGTGCGAAGCGCCCCTAAATCAGTCCCCACGATTCTGAATTTGGAAAGTGGTGACTGGTTTTACGACTGCTTCGCAGTCGAACGGGGGCAAGCCCCCTCGCCACACAGGCTCGCTCCCACAGGTGATCGAATCAATATTCGATATGGGTATTAATAAATAGCTTCTTATTCCTTAACGAATATAACTCTCCTCCCTATACTCGGTCACGAACAGACACGCAGCAGGAGAGCTCCCCCATGCGCAACGAATCAATTCGCTACCTGATTGTGCCGGGCTGGCAAGGATCGCCAGAAGATCATTGGCAAACCCATTGGCAGAACAGCCTGCCAAACAGTGCGCGGGTGGAGCAGGCCGACTGGCTGACGCCTCGTCGTGAGGACTGGGTCGCGGCACTGGCCGAGGCGATTGCCGCCGACAGCACGCCAGTGATTCTGATCGCCCACAGTCTGGGCTGCATCACCGTCGCCCATTGGGCGGCCACGGCACCGCTGCCATTTTTGCGTCAGGTGCGCGGCGCCCTGCTGGTCGCGCCAGCGGACGTCGAGCGCCCGGCCTGTGCACCGGCCTTGCGTAACTTTGCACCGATCCCGACTCATTTGCTGCCATTCCCGAGCCAGGTCGTCAGCTCCGACAACGACAGTGCCGTGAGTGCGCCACGAGCGCTTGAGCTGGCACGTAACTGGGGCGCCGAGGCGGGGATTTTATCGGGGGCCGGGCACATCAACGTGAAGTCCGGTCACCAGCGTTGGGAGCAGGGTTTTGCGTACCTCTATCGTCTGCAAAACCGCATGGAGCAACACGCCCTGCGTCGCGCTTGAGCCCTTTATTTCTTTAAAAAACGCCCCCGTCTGCCGGCGGTTTTGGGCGGGAGTCTGCCATGAGCTTGCATGAAACCTTCGGTCAACCGCTGCTGACCTTTCCCGATGCGGAAAAAAGCCCGCTGAGCATTCGCGCCAAGGCGTTGGTGTTTGTCGATCCGCGTTCCCGACAGTTGCGCCAGGAGCTGGAACAACTGGCGCCACGTTCGATCTCGGTATTGATTCGCGGTGAAACCGGTAGCGGTAAAGAACTGCTGGCGCGGCACATCCATCGCGCCAGTGATCGTGGTGGATTGTTCGTATCAGTCAATTGCGGGGCGATCAGCCCGACCTACGCCGACGCTGAACTGTTCGGCTATGCCGCCGGCAGTTACAGCGGTTCGGCCAGCAGTCGCGCTGGCTGGTTCGGTTCGGCCAATGGCGGCACGCTCTATCTGGACGAGATCGGCGACTTGCCGTTGCCAATCCAGATCAAGCTGCTCGCAGCCCTGGAAAACCACGAAGTCACTCGCGTTGGCGCTCAGCAGCCAAGCCCGGTGGACGTACGTCTGGTGGCCGCCACCAGCATCGATCTGGCTCAGGCCGTGGCTGCCGGAAAATTCCATGAGCGGCTCTATCACTACCTCAGTGAAGGCCAGCTCGAACTGCCGGCCTTGCGCGAACGGGTGGGTGATATTTTGTCGCTGGCCGAATATTTCCTCGGCATCTACAGCCAACGCCTCGATCTGCCGGTGCCATTGATCAGCGACGCCGCACAGCATCTGCTGGAGCAGCACAGTTGGCCGGGCAACACCCGGGAGCTGGAGAACGTCATCCACTTTGCGTTGTTGGTGAGTACCGGCGATGAGATTTTGCCGGAGCATTTGAATTTGCCCGAGGCATCGGTATCGCTGCTTCAGATCGAGCAGCAACTCAAAAAAATCCTCGGAAACGGGTCCGCCGCCGAGAAGGATGCCTTGAAACAACTGCTCAAAGCCACCGGGCTTGTGTAGGAGCTGGCGCAGCCTGCGATCTTTTGATCTTGATTTTCGGTGCCTTTGAAATCGCCAAATCAAACGATCGCAGCCTTCGGCAGCTCCTACATCGGGCGTGGCGGTTGTATGAACAAAATGGAATATGAAAGTGAATAAAAGATATTGTTCGGGAATAAAAAATCCCGGTATTGTCCGCGTCACGCCAGCGATAGCACTTCGCTGGCACTTTCATTTTTTAGCCGTCGTCGATGACGATCGCGATTTTCGATAAGGACACTGCATGAAAAAGGTTCTGTTGTTCACCGCATTGGCGGCTGCCCTGACTGCGGGCCTGGCCCAGGCGGGCGAGAAACTGGTGGTGGCGGCGACCCCGGTCCCACACGCCGAGATTCTTGAACTGATCAAGCCAACCCTCGCCAAAGAAGGCGTGGACCTGGAGATCAAAGTCTTCACCGACTACGTTCAACCGAACGTACAGGTCGACCAGAAGCGTCTGGACGCCAACTACTTCCAGACCCTGCCGTACCTGAAAAACTTCAACGAAGGCAAAGGCACTAACCTGGTGACCGTGATTGGCGTGCATGTCGAACCCTTCGGCGGCTACTCGAAGAAAGTCAAAAGCCTGGCTGAGCTGAAAGACGGCGCAACCATCGCCATCCCGAACGAAGGCAGCAACAGTGGCCGTGCCCTGATCCTGCTGCAGAAGGCTGGCCTGATCGAGTTGAAAGACCCGAAAAACGCTGTGGCCACACCGAAAGACATCGCCAAGAACCCGCACAACTTCAAGTTCAAGGAGCTGGAATCGGCCATGCTGCCGCGTGTTCTGGACCAGGTCGACCTGGACATGATCAACACCAACTACGCGCTGGACGCGGGTCTGAACCCGGCTAAAGATGCGCTGGTGATCGAAGGTGCCGATTCGCCTTACGTGAACTTCCTGGTGGCGCGTCCAGACAACAAGGACAGCGTTGCCATCCAGAAACTGGCCAAGGCCCTGACCAGCCCGGAAGTGAAGGCATTCATCGCCAAGAAGTACAGCGGCGCGGTACTGCCGGCGTTCTGATCGACCGCAGTCTCAACCCCTTCAAGGTTTCAACGCCGACGGCTGATATAGCGTCGGCGTTTTTTATTACGCCAAGATCAAAAGATCGCAGCCTCGTTTCACTCGACAGCTCCTACATTGAAATGCATATCCCTGTAGGAGCTGTCGAGTGAAACGAGGCTGCGATCTTTTGCTTTAAAGTTTCAGGCCACCCGCGCCTTCAGCGCCTTGCGCAACGCCACCAGCAATTTCACGATGTCTTGCGGATCCAGCCGCTGCGGCACGTTTACGTCAGCCATTTTTCTCTTCCTTGTGATGGTTCGGCCGGGAGTCTGGCCAAAAGCTGCACGTCCTTGGAGGGGTATTTTGAAAAAAAGATCCTTCCTACAGCACAAAGAAAAATAGTCGTCTTCCCCAGTCTCGGCAAATCCGCAGGATAGTCTTTTGCGTGATATCAATATGCTTTAACGGTATTTAAATTCTTCTTTTTATACCTTTAAAGTCGGTGCCTGCCGGGTGGTTATCCACTGCCCATGGACTGCGCCATCGTCGCTTACCGAGCGGCGTACAGGATGTTCAATGACTTTCGATTACGCGTTTATCCTTAGCACCCTGCCGGCGTTTCTCAAAGCCGTGGGCGTGACGCTGCAGGTCGGCTTTATCGCCATCGGCACTTCGTTGCTGGTGGCGCTGATCAACGCGACGATTCTGGTGTTTCGCACCCCCTACCTTCAACGCCTGGTCGGGCTGTATGTGGAACTGGCACGCAATACGCCACTGCTGATTCAGTTGTTCTTCGTCTACTTCGCCTTACCGGCGCTGGGCATCAAAGTCTCGGGCTTCGCGGCGGCAATCATCACCATGACTTTCCTTGGCGGTGCCTACCTCACCGAAGTCCTGCGTGCCGGTGTGGATGCGGTGCCCCAGGCGCAGCTTGAGTCCGGCCGCTCCATTGGTCTGTCCCACGGGCAATTGCTGCGCTACGTGATTCTGCCGCAGGCCGGCATTCTCAGCCTGCCGTCGCTGTTCGCCAATTTCATTTTCCTGCTCAAGGAAACCACTGTGGTCTCGGCGGTGGCGGTGCCGGAGATTCTCTACACCACCAAGAGCTACATCGCGCTCTACTACAAAACCTACGAAATGCTCGCCGTGCTGACGCTGATTTGCGTGCTGCTGTTTTTGCCGTTGTCGCTGCTGCTCAGCCGTCTGGAAAGGAGGCTCCAGCATGGCCAGTTCGGGTCTTGAGTTGCTCTGGGTGTCGTTGCCGCAACTGGGCAAGGGCGCTGCGCAAACCCTGTCGATCTCTTTTCTGAGCATCGCCTTCAGCACCGTCGGCGGCGTGCTTTACGGTGTGTTGCGCACGCTGAATTCGAAATGGCTCAACGGGTTTCTGCGGGTCTATCTGGAGCTGTTCCGGGCAATCCCGGTGCTGGTCTGGCTGTATTTGCTGTTCTTCGGCCTGCCGATCTTTTTTGGGCTGAGCATTCCGAGCTTCTGGTGCGCGGTGCTGGTGTTGTCGCTATGGGGCGCCAGCGAAGTCGGTGAAGTGGTGCGCGGCGCGTTGCATTCGTTGCCGCGCGGCCAGCGTGAGGCGGGGTTGTCGATTGGCCTGGATGGCCCGCAACTCTACGGCTACGTGCTGCTACCTCAAGCGCTGAAACGCATGACGCCGCCGACCATCAACGTCTACACGCGCATCATCAAAACCAGTTCCCTGGCGGTGCTGATCGGCGTGGTGGATGTGATCAAGGTCGGTCAGCAGATCATCGAACGTACCTACGAATCGGTGCTGATCTACGGCGCGCTATTTCTGTTCTTCTTTTTCATCTGCTACCCGCTGTCGGCCGCTTCACGCGTGCTGGAGCGGCGCTGGACGCAAGCATGAGTGCATTGATCGAGTTCAAGGGTTTCAACAAGTTTTTCGGCGAGCAGCAGGTGCTCAACGGCATCGACCTGCAGGTGAAACAGGGCGAGGTGATCGTCATCCTCGGCCCCAGCGGCTGTGGCAAAAGCACCTTGCTGCGCTGCCTCAACGGCCTGGAAGTCGCTCACAGCGGCAGCTTGAATTTTGCCGGGCGCGAGTTGCTGGACAAGGGCACCGACTGGCGCGAAGTGCGTCAGCAGATCGGCATGGTGTTCCAGAGCTACCACCTGTTCCCGCACATGAGTGTGCTCGACAACCTGTTGCTCGGCCCACTCAAGGTGCAGAAACGCGAACGCCGTGAAGCCCGCGCACAGGCCGAGGCTTTGCTGGAGCGCGTGGGTCTATTGGACAAGCGCGACGCCTTTCCGCGCCAGCTCTCCGGCGGCCAGCAGCAACGCATCGCTATCGTCCGTTCGCTGTGCATGAACCCCAAGGTCATGCTCTTCGACGAAGTCACCGCCGCCCTCGATCCGGAAATGGTCAAGGAAGTGCTCGAAGTGATTCAGGGCCTGGCCCGCGAGGGCATGACCCTGCTGATCGTCACCCATGAAATGGCCTTCGCCCGCGCGGTGGCCGACCGCATTGTGTTCATGGATGCCGGGCGCATTCTTGAGCAACACCCCCCCGAGATTTTCTTTACGAACCCGCAAACCGCACGAGCGCAGCAGTTCCTGGAGAAGTTCTCCTACGTCGCCGCACTACCCAAAACGACTCAAACAAAGGAATTGGAACTGTCATGAAAACTGCCAAGTCTTCTCTGCTGCTGCTCCCGCTGTTCGGCCTGGCGCTGCTCGCCGGCTGCAACAAAACCGAAGAACCGACAAAGCCGAAAGCCGCCAGCGTCAGCACCGCACCGGCTGGTTATCTGGAAAAAATCAAAGCCCGGGACAAGCTGATCGTCGGCGTCTTCACTGATAAACCGCCGTTCGGTTTTGTCGATGAGGCCGGGCGCTACGTGGGGTTCGATACCGACATTGGTCGTCAATTCGCCAAGGATCTGTTGGGCGATGAGAACAAAGTGGAGTTTGTTGCGGTGGAGCCGGCGAGCCGGATTCCGTTCCTGCAAAGCGACAAGGTCGACCTGATCCTGGCCAACATGACCGTCACTCCGGAGCGCAAGGACGCAGTGGACTTCACCAACCCGAACCTCAAGGTTGCGGTGCAGGCACTGGTGCCGCAGGCGAGTTCGGTGAAGAACCTTGATGACCTGGCGACCCGCACCACCATCGTGACCACGGGCACCACGGCGGATATCTGGCTGACCAAGAATCATCCGGACTGGAAACTGCTGAAGTTCGAGAAAAACTCCGAGTCTTTGCAAGCCCTGGCCAATGGTCGCGGCGACGCTTATGCGCAGGACAACCTGGTGCTGTTCAGCTGGGCCAAGCAGAACCCGGGTTACCGCGTGCTGGAGGAAAAACTGGGTGCCGAAGCACCGATCGCTCCGGCGGTGAAGAAGGGCAATATCGAACTGCGCGACTGGGTGAATGTGGAGTTGGCGAAGTTGGGCGAGGAAAAGTTTCTGCTCAAGCTGTACGACCAGTATGTGCGTAAAGAATTGAGCGATGACACCAAGCCTGAGAGCGTGATTGTCGAGGGTGGGAAGTGGCAGGGGTGATTTGCTTCAGATGATCGTTCCCACGCTCTGCGTGGGAATGCCTCTCGGGACGCTCGGCGTCCCTGCGGCTGTGACGCAGAGCTCACTGGCTGCATTCCCACGCAGAGCGTGGGAACGATCAGTGTGTCTCAATCCGGCCAATACCACGCCGGCTCATCCAGCATCCGCTGCCCGACTATCCCGGTCTGGCCGAAATCCTTCTCCAGCACAATGCAATTGCATTCCGGGTCTTGCTGCAGCGCCGAGATCAACCGCCGCGCATGAGACACCACCCACACCTGACACTGTTCGGACGCTCGAATGATCAACCGCGCCAACGCCGGCAGCAGGTCTGGATGCAGACTGGTTTCCGGCTCGTTCAACACCATCAACGTCGGCGGCCGAGGAGTCAGCAACGCCGCAACCAGCAACAAATAGCGCAACGTCCCATCCGATAACTCGGCGGCGGACAACGGCCGCAACAACCCTTCCTGATAGAACTCGATCGCAAACCGCCCACCCTGCAGCGGTGCGATATTCAGTGTCGCGCCGGGGAACGCATCGCTGATTGCCGCCTGCAATGCTTCGGGATCGCCGATTTCGCGGATGGTCTGTAACGCTGCGGCGAGGTCGCGACCGTCGTGGTGCAACACTGGCGTGCGGGTGCCCAGTTGCGGTTGGCGCACTGGCGCGTCGGCGTCGCTGCGAAAGTGGTCGTAGAAGCGCCAGCGGCGGATGAACTCACGCAGCTGCAAGACTTCCGGCGAGGTGCGCAAGCTACCGACCTGATCGAACAGGCTGTCGAAGTTCGGCGTGTGCTGCGCCAGTACTTCCCAGCCGCGACCGACCCGAGCGCGGATCAGCGGGCCATCGCGATCCACCAACAGGCTGGCCGGTCGATAGAACGGCCCGGACCAGATGCATTCCTTTTTGATTTCCGGGTCCAGAGAAAACTCGGAATGACTTGGCTCTGGCAGGCCCAGCGCGATCGAGTAGCTGAAATCTTCACCGGCAAACCCCAGACGCAGGCGTTTGGCGCCGTGTCGCACGGTCGCCTGGATCGGGACTTCACCATTGCGCATGCGTCGGGTGATGTTTTCCGGACCTGCCCAGAATGTCGAATCCAGCCCACCCTCGCGTGCCAACGCATTGACCACCCCGCCCTGAGCGGTTTCCGCCAGCAGGCGCAAGGCGCGGTAGAGGTTGGACTTGCCGCTGCCGTTGGGACCGGTGATCAGGTTTAACCGGCCAAGCGGAATCACCAATTTATTGATCGAGCGGTAATTGGCCACCGCGAGGGTTTTGAGCATGAGTTCCTCATTGATCGTTCCCACGCTCCGCGTGGGAATGCATCCCGTGACGCTCCGCGTCACAGTGGACGCAGAGCGTCCATGGCGGCGTTCCCACGCAGAGCATGGGAACGATCAGTGGAGTATAAGGATCGCTCGTGCAGACGTGGAACGCTGTTCTAAGCTCACAGTCGTATCGTCACTTGCACGTTCGTACAACGCAAAGGAGTCTGCATGGCGGGTCCCGGATTGAAATTCATGGTTGGCCTGAGCCTCATCGCCCTGCTGACCGCCTGTGGCGATAAAAAGCCCGTCGAGAAGGACCGCCCACGAGTCTTCGTGCAAGAGGTCAAGCCAACCGATTACGCCGCCGCAGTGACACTCACCGGCGACGTCCAGGCGCGAGTGCAAACCGAGTTGTCGTTTCGTGTCGGCGGCAAGATCATCCAGCGCATGGTCGATGTCGGTGACCGGGTTTCGGCCAAACAAGTGCTGGCCAAGCTCGATCCCAAAGACCTGCAAACCAGCGTCGACTCGGCCCAGGCCCAGGTCGTTGCCGAACAGGCGCGGGTCAAACAAACCGCCGCCGCCTTCGTTCGCCAACAAAAACTCCTGCCCAAGGGCTACACCAGCCAGAGCGAATACGACTCCGCCCAAGCCGCCTTGCGCAGCAGTCAGAGCGCGCTGACCGCTGCTCAAGCGCAATTGGCCAACGCCCGTGATCAACTGAGCTACACCGCGTTGATTGCCGATGCGCCGGGGGTGATTACCGCGCGCCAGGCTGAAGTCGGCCAAGTGGTACAAGCCACAGTGCCGATTTTCAGCCTGGCCCGGGACGGCGAGCGTGACGCGGTGTTCAACGTGTACGAATCACTGCTGACTGAGCCACCATCGGATAGATCGATTGTGGTCAGCCTGCTCGACAACCCGAAAATCAAGACCACGGGCACCGTTCGGGAAGTCACGCCAGCCGTGTCCGCGCAGACCGGCACGGTGCAAGTCAAAGTCAGCCTCGACAGTCTTCCCGAGGGCATGCAACTCGGCTCGGTGGTGAGCGCCACCGCCAAGCCCGTCGGTAAAACTGCGGTTGAACTGCCGTGGTCGGCCCTGACCAAAAACGTCAGTGAACCGGCCGTGTGGCTGGTGGATGCCGAGGGCAAGGCGCAATTGCACACCGTCACCGTCGGTCGTTACCTGACTGGCAAAGTCATTGTCAGCGCTGGCCTCAACGGGGGCGAAAAAGTCGTCACTGCGGGCGGCCAGTTACTGCATCCGGGCGTGCGCGTGGAGATTGTCGAAAACACCTACCAGCCCCCAGCGACAGGAGCCCAGCCATGAAGCGCCTGTTGCTGTTGTCCGCCGGTTTGTTGCTGGTCGCCTGTTCCAAGGAGGAAGCGCCGCCAGAACCGGTTCGGCCGGTGTTGTCGGTGGAAGTGAGGGCGCTCAATCAAGAAGACCTCGGCCGGTTTGCCGGCAGCATTCAGGCCCGTTACGAAAGCAACGTCGGTTTCCGGGTGCCGGGGCGTATCGCCAGCCGTAACGTCGATGTCGGCGCTGAAGTGCAGAAGGGCGCGTTGCTCGCGACCCTCGACCCCACCGATCAGCAGAACCAGTTGCGCTCCGCCCAGGGTGATCTGGCGCGGGTTCAGGCGCAGCTCATCAACGCTCAGGCCAACGCCCGGCGTCAGCAGGAACTGTTCAATCGCGGGGTTGGAGCGCAGGCGCAACTGGATATCGCCCAGACCGACCTGAAAACAACCCAGGCGTCCCTCGATCAAGCCAGGGCCGCCGTCGATCAGGCGAAGGACCAACTCAACTACGTTGAGCTACGCACCGACCACAAAGCCATCGTCACCGCGTGGAACGCCGAAGCCGGGCAAGTGGTCACGGCCGGCCAGCAAGTAGTGACCCTGGCGCAGCCGGACATCAAGGAAGCGGTGATCGACCTGCCCGATACCCTGGTTGATCAGTTGCCAGCCGACGTGGTGTTCCAGGTCGCCTCACAACTGGACCCGAGCATCACCAGCACCGCCATCGTGCGCGAAATCGAACCCCAGGCGCAAAGCGCGACACGCACCCGTCGCGCCCGCCTGAGCCTGGCCGATACGCCACCGGGCTTTCGCCTTGGCACGGCGATCAGCGTGACCCTCAGCTCCGCGATCAAGCCGCGCCTCGAACTGCCGGTGAGCGCGCTGCAGGAGGTCGATGGGAAGCTGCGGATCTGGGTTGTTGATCCACAGACGCAAACCGTTTCGCCAAGGGAGGTCAGCCTGATCAGCAGGACCGATGCCACGGTGGTCCTGGCCAACGGTGTGAAAACCGGCGAGCGGGTGGTCAGCGCGGGTGTGAACAGCCTAAAACCGGGGCAGAAAGTGAAAATCGACGAGGGCAGCCCGCAATGAAAGGGAGTTTCAACTTATCCGAATGGGCCCTCAAACATCAGTCGTTCGTCTGGTATTTGATGTTCGTCGCGCTACTGATGGGCGTGTTTTCGTACCTGAACCTGGGGCGCGAAGAAGACCCCTCGTTCACCATCAAAACCATGGTGATCCAGACTCGCTGGCCCGGCGCGACCCAGGAACAGACCCTCAAGCAGGTCACCGACCGGATCGAGAAAAAACTCGAAGAACTCGACTCGCTCGACTACGTGAAAAGCTACACCCGCCCCGGCGAATCAACGGTCTTCGTTAACCTGCTCGACACCACCAGCGCCAAGGACATCCCGCAAATCTGGTACCAGGTGCGCAAGAAGATCAACGACATTCGCGGTGACTTCCCGAAGGGCCTGCAAGGGCCGGGTTTCAACGATGAGTTCGGCGACGTGTTCGGTTCGGTGTATGCCTTTACCGCCGATGGCCTGTCGATGCGCCAGTTGCGCGATTACGTGGAACAGGTGCGTGCCGAGATCCGTGAAGTCCCGGGGTTGGGCAAGGTCGAGATGGTCGGCGAGCAGGATGAAGTCCTTTACCTGAACTTCTCCACTCGCAAACTCGCCGCCCTCGGCATCGATCAGCGTCAGGTGGTGCAGAGCCTGCAATCACAGAACGCCGTGACCCCGGCCGGGGTGATCGAGGCCGGCCCGGAGCGGATTTCGGTGCGGACCTCGGGCCAGTTTGCCTCTGAAAAAGACCTGGCCAATGTCAACCTGAAGCTCAACGATCGCTTCTATCGACTGGCCGATATCGCCAACATCAGCCGTGGCTACGTCGATCCGTCGACCCCGGAGTTTCGCTTCAACGGCCAGCCGGCCATTGGCCTGGCGATCGCCATGAAGAAGGGCGGCAACATTCAGGACTTCGGCAAGGCGTTGCACCTGCGCATGGATGAACTGACGGCGGACCTGCCGGTGGGCGTCGGCGTGCATAACGTGTCCGACCAGGCCGACGTAGTGGAAGAAGCCGTCGGCGGTTTCACCAGTGCGCTGTTCGAAGCCGTGGTGATCGTGCTGATCGTCAGCTTCGTCAGTCTTGGCGTGCGCGCCGGGCTGGTGGTGGCGTGTTCGATTCCATTGGTGCTGGCGATGGTCTTCCTCTTCATGGAATACAGCGGCATCACCATGCAGCGGATCTCCCTCGGTGCGCTGATCATCGCCCTCGGCCTGCTGGTGGATGACGCGATGATCACCGTGGAGATGATGGTCACGCGCCTGGAAATGGGCGAAACCAAGGAGCAGGCGGCGACCTTCGCCTACACCTCGACCGCATTCCCGATGCTCACCGGCACCTTGGTCACCGTCGCCGGTTTTGTGCCGATCGGCTTGAACGCAAGCTCGGCCGGTGAGTACACCTTCACACTGTTTGCTGTGATCGCAGTGGCGATGCTGGTGTCCTGGATCGTCGCCGTGCTGTTCGCCCCGGTGCTTGGTGTGCATATTCTGAGCGCCAAGGTGAAGCCTCATGACGCGGAGCCTGGGCGCATCGGTCGGGCGTTCAATGGCGGCCTGCTCTGGGCCATGCGCAATCGCTGGTGGGCCATCGGCATCACCGTGGCGCTGTTTGTGCTCTCGGTGTTTTCCATGCAGTTCGTGCAGAACCAGTTCTTCCCGTCCTCCGACCGCCCGGAAATTCTCGTCGACCTGAACCTGCCGCAAAACGCCTCGATCGCCGAAACCCGCAAGGTGGTGGACAAGCTTGAAGCGACGTTCAAGGATGACCCGGACATCGTGCGCTGGAGCACTTACATCGGTGAGGGGGCGATCCGTTTCTACCTGCCCCTCGACCAGCAATTGCAGAACCCGTACTACGCGCAACTGGTGATCGTCAGCAAAGGCCTGGAATCGCGCACGGCCCTGACCGAGCGTTTGCAAAAGCGCCTGCGCGAAGAATTCGTCGGTGTCGGCAGTTACGTCCAGGCGCTGGAAATGGGCCCGCCGGTAGGGCGGCCGATTCAGTACCGGGTCAGCGGCAAAGACATCGATCAGGTGCGCAAACATGCGATTGCCCTGGCGACCGAGCTGGATAAGAACTCGCACATCGGCGAAATCATTTACGACTGGAACGAGCCGGGCAAAGTCTTGCGCATCGACATCGCCCAAGACCGGGCACGGCAACTGGGGCTGTCGTCGGAGGATGTGGCGAACCTGATGAACAGCATCGTCGTCGGCTTGCCGGTCACGCAGGTCGATGATGATATCTACCTGATCAACGTGGTGGGCCGTGCCGAGGATGCCGAACGCGGCAGTCCGAAAACCTTGGAGAACTTGCAGATCGTCACCCCGAGCGGCACGTCGATTCCGCTGCTGGCGTTTGCCACGGTGCGTTATGAACTCGAACAGCCGCTGGTCTGGCGTCGTGATCGCAAACCGACCATCACCATCAAGGCGGCGGTGCGCGACGAGATTCAGCCGACCGACCTGGTGCAACAACTGCAACCGGATATCGACAAATTCGCCGCCAGTTTGCCGGTGGGCTACAAAGTCGCCACTGGCGGCACGGTAGAAGAAAGCGGCAAGGCCCAGGGGCCGATTGCCAAGGTGGTGCCGTTGATGCTGTTTTTGATGGCGACCTTCCTGATGATCCAGTTGCACAGCGTGCAGAAGCTGTTCCTGGTGGCCAGCGTCGCGCCGCTGGGCCTGATCGGCGTGGTACTGGCGCTGATCCCGACCGGCACGCCAATGGGCTTCGTGGCGATCCTCGGCATTCTGGCGCTGATCGGCATCATTATCCGCAACTCGGTGATTCTGGTGACCCAGATCGACTCTTTCGAGAAGAGTGGCTACACACCGTGGGATGCGGTGGTGCAAGCCACGGAACACCGGCGCCGGCCGATTTTGTTGACGGCGGCGGCGGCGAGTTTGGGGATGATCCCGATCGCGCGGGAAGTGTTCTGGGGGCCGATGGCCTACGCAATGATTGGCGGGATCATCATCGCGACGTTGCTGACACTGCTGTTTTTGCCGGCGCTGTACGTGGCCTGGTACAAGGTTCGCGAGCCGAAGAAAGCGCCTGCCTAATGATCGTTCCCACGCTCCGCGTGGGAATGCAGCCAGTGACGCTTTGCGTCACAGCCGCAGGGACGCAGAGCGTCCCGAGAGGCATTCCCACGCAGAGCGTGGGAATGATCAGTTGGCTCGACGCCAGACACTCGCCAACCAAGGCTGCTGCTCCAGCGGCAACCCCGCCGGCCGGTAGTAATGCTCAAGCTCCACAAACCCGGCCTCAGCCAGCATTTGCTGCCACACCTGAAGATCGTAATAAGCCCCATAACGCGGCCCGTTCCAGCCTTCCTGATTCTCGCCACGCGGATTAGAGCTGAACAACACGCCACCCGGTTTCAACGCCCCGCGCAGTTCCTTCAGCACCCGAGGCAACTCCTGACTCGGAATGTGAAACAGCACCGCATTGGCAAAAATTCCGTCAAACCGCTCGGCCGGCAGATCGAGTTTCAGAAAGTCCTGCTGCCAGACTTCGCAACCGCTGTCCTCCCGGGCCATCTGTGCAAGCTTTTCCGAACCGTCGAGCCCGATGGCGCTGTGGCCCAGGCGGGTGAAGGTTTTCAGGTCGCGGCCAGGGCCACAGCCGAAGTCGAGAATGCTGAATGGCGCCTCACCCTGAATATGCCGCAACAGGGCGTCGATGTTCTGGCTGACATCGTGATCGCGAGTGCCCTCACGGAAGTCCTCGGCCACCGCGTTGTAATGGCCCAGGGTGGTGGAGGTGATTTGCTCCAGGTCATCGGGAGTCTGTTTCATGGTTGGCTGCGCAGGTAATTGGGATTAGCCGAATATACGCCATGACGCCGGGGGCTGCTGCGCAGCCCATCGCGAGCAGGCTCGCTCCCACAATGGATCGTGTCGAACACAGGTTGTGTGTTCGCAGCAGATCAACTGTGGGAGCGAGCCTGCTCGCGATGGCGGTATCACTGACAACCAATGACTTCAGCCAGACTCAACTCTGTTTCATCCCCAGACATTCAATGGACCGATCAACCATCGCCTTGGCAATCTCCAGCAAATGCCAAACGGAGAACACCAACGCCCGATCGGCCCCCTTGAGTTGATCGCCGCACTGATACGCCGTGACCGAGGCGCAGCGCAACAGATCCGCCACATAGAGCTGGGCGTCTTCGAAGCTCACGTCTTTGCTGACGTTGTAGAAGCGTAATTCATCGGGCGCCGTCGGCTGCTTGCCGGTGAGGTGGAAATCGATCGCACGGTAAAGCGCGGAACGGTCCTTGAGCAGGTCGTCGGTGAAGGCTTTGTTGGAGGATGTGTCTGGGGGTGGATCTGGAATGGATCTTTCCATGAATGTTGCTCCTATTGCTGCATGGGAGCCGTCACTTTTCGCCTACTAAACGATGGGTGGCGGCTGTACGCAGGTTAGTAGGCCGGTCAATAGGAAAACCGGTGCACCCGAGGGCGCCCCACGCACAGCCACCATATTCAACATCCGGAAAAAGTGCCGGACATGAGTATGAAACGCTATGCGCCTATTGATCCGGGCTACTAAACCCGATCACTGATGAGCAGTGACGAACCGAGACTAGCCACCAGATTCTGTCGGCGCAAGCGAGCGGAATGATCTAGGAAATGTCCTGCAAATGAAAGGGATCGGGCCTGCTGGCACTCTGATTTTCCTGTGCGAAATGTTCCCTCCGAAGGTCGGTGATTACCTGTGGCAATGGAGCTTTTGTGGCGAGGGGGCTTGCCCCCGTTGGGTTGCGAAGCGGCCCTAAAACCAGTCACCGCGTTTCTTCAGGATTGCTGCGTCAGCCGGTTTACGACTGCTGCGCAGCCGAACGGGGGCAAGCCCCCTCGCCACAAAGGGCTCTCACCACAATGAGTGTTCGCGACATGCTTAGCGCTTGTTGAGTCCACGCGCCAACCGATCCCCACCCAACTGAATCACAGCCACCAACACCACCAGCAACACAATCACCGTCAACATGATCTGGCTATCAAACCGCTGATACCCATACCGATAAGCGATGTCCCCCAACCCACCGGCCCCAATCGCCCCGGCCATGGCCGAGGAGTTGATCATCGTCACCAACGTAATCGTGAAACCACCGACAATCCCCGGCAGCGCTTCAGGCAACAACACATGCCAGACGATATGCCAGCGTCGGCAACCCATCGCTTGCGCCGCTTCAATCAACCCATGGTCGACTTCCCGCAAACTGACCTCGGCAATGCGCGCAAAGAACGGCGTGGCCGCAATGGTCAGCGGCACCACGGCTGCCCAAACGCCATACGTGGTACCGACAATCAACCGGGTAAACGGAATCAGCGCCACCATCAAAATCAAAAACGGAATCGAGCGAAACAGGTTCACGAATGCACCCAATGCACGGTTTAACGCCGGTGCTGCGTAGATCCCGCCCTTGGAACTGGTGACCAGAATCACCGCCAACGGAATGCCCGCCAGCAGCGCAATCAACGACGACACGCCGACCATCAAAAACGTGTCGATAAACCCCTGAAGCAACCGATCAAACCACATAACCCAGCACCTCCACCTGTTGCGCCCAGTTGCCGGCGCGCTGATGCAATTCCTCGGCGCCCAGGGACGAGCCGGTCACCGCCAGCAGCAACTGCCCGAGGGCATGGCCCTGAATCCGTTCCACGCCCCCTTGCAGCAAGCGCACGCGGCCACCGAGGGCGTTGAACAGCGCCGCCAGGTCTGGCTCGTCGCTGGTGCTGCCGGTGAATTGCAAACGCAGCACCACAGCGGCGTCGGAAGACTGCGGCTGCGCTTGCAAACGGCTTTGCAGTTCTTCCGGTAGTTCGTGTTGCAATGGCGCCAGCAAGGTCTTGCTGACCTCATGTTGCGGGTTGCCAAAGACTTCCCAGACCGGCCCTTGTTCGACGATTCGCCCGTGTTCCAGCACCACGACCCGATCACAGATGTCGCGGATCACCGCCATCTCGTGGGTGATCAGCACGATGGTCAAACCCAGCCGTTGATTGATCTCGCGCAGCAGGCCGAGGATCGATTGCGTGGTCTCCGGATCGAGGGCCGAAGTCGCCTCATCGCACAATAGAATCTCCGGATCATGCACCAGCGCGCGGGCGATGCCGACGCGCTGTTTCTGCCCGCCGGAAAGCTGTGCCGGATAAGATTTGTGCTTGCCTTGCAGACCGACCAGTTCCAGCAGATCGCGAACTTTCTGCTCGCGCGTCTCCTTGGGCACGCCGGCGACTTTCAGCGGCAATTCGACGTTCTGCCAAACCGTCTTGGCCGACATCAGATTGAAGTGCTGGAAGATCATGCCGATCCGCCGCCGCAGCGCCACCAGGCGGTCTTCGTCGAACTCGCCGATGTCCACCTGATCGATCAGCACCCGCCCGCTGCTCGGTTGTTCGAGGCGGTTGATGGTGCGGATCAGCGACGACTTGCCGGCGCCGCTGCGACCGATGATGCCGAACACTTCACCGCGCTGGATCGCCAGGTCGATGCCGTGCAAGGCCGCCACCGGACCTTGCTGGCCGTTGTAGGTTTTGCCCAGGCCGATGAAGCGCACATGGGCGCGATTGAGCTCTGGGTGCAGTTCGGTTTGTGTGGCGTTATGTGGCTCTGGAAGGTCCAGTCGCCGTTGGATCGCGGCCGTCATGCTCAGCTTTCCCAACCGGCTTGATAGAGCTTGCCGTGGGCTTTATCCAGCGCTGCACGAACGGCTGGCGAATGCTGGTAGATGTCGACGAATTTGATCAGGCGTGGATCGGTTTTGCTTTTCGGCTGGATCACGAACTGGATCACGTATTCCTTGTGATCGAGGCCATCGAACAGCAGGGCGGAACTGGCATCGAAGGTCTTCGACAGGCGAATGTAGGCCGGGTAGCCCTGAACCAGATCGGCGTCGTCGTAGGCGCGCACCAGTTGCACGGCCTCGACTTGAAGGATTTTGATTTTCTTCGGGTTGGCGATGATGTCTTCTTCGGTGGCCTTGTAGCCGACGCCCGGTTTGAGCGTGATCAGCCCGGCCTTGGCCAGCAGTTGCAGGCCGCGACCGCTGTTGATCGGGTCGTTGGCGATGGCCACGCTGGCGCCTTCGGGCAACGCGTCGAAGCTTTTGTATTTCTTCGAATAGAGGCCGACGTTGTTGATGATCCCCGGAGCGAACGGCACCAGGTCAAAGCCGGCAGCGGCCTTGGCGTTTTCCAGGAACGGGATGTGCTGGAAATAGTTCACGTCGATGTCGCCCGAGGCGAGGCTGACGTTGGGGGCGATCCAGTCGCTGAACTCCACCAGTTCGACTTTCAGGCCTTGTTTGTTGGCTTCTTCTACTGCTGCCTCCAGGGGAATGGCGAAGGCGGCGGTGGTGCCGACTTTCAGCGGTGCGTCGGCGGCGAAGGTGACGGAACTGAAGAGGCCGAGGGCCAGGGCCAGTGCTTTGACTGGGTGGGAGAGGAGTTTCTTGGTCATGATGAGTTTTCCAGTCAAGTTAAGGCGATCGTTCCCACGCTCCGCGTGGGAATGCCTCCCGGGACGCTCCGCGTCCCTGCGGCGGTGACGCTGAGCGTCACTGGCTGCATTCCCACGCAGAGCGTGGGAACGATCAGGGTCGGGGGTTAGTGTCGGTAATGGGAACCTGTGTGTTGTTCAGGCAAATGCGCTTGGCCATGAAACAGCTTTTCCCGCAGGCTGCCGTTGTCGTAAGCGGTCTTGTACGACCCTCGGCGCTGCAACTCCGGAATCACTAGTTCAATGAAGTCCACATAGCTTTCCGGGGTGACGATCCGTGTCAGGTTGAAGCCGTCCAGGCCGGTTTCGGCGATCCACGATTCCAGCTCATCCGCCACCTGCTGCGGCGAGCCGACCACGGTGATGTAGCGGCCACCGAGGGCGTGTTGTTCCAGCAATTTGCGGCGGGTCCAGTCGTTGTTTTGCAGGTTCTTGGTGGCGGACTGGATGGCGTTGCTCTTCACGTACTGGATTGGTTCGTCGAGTTCGTACTCGGAAAAATCGATCCCGGTGGACGCCGAAAAGTGCGCCACACCGGCCTCGGCGCTGGCGTAGCTCAGGTACTCGGCATGCTTGGCCCAGGCCAGCTCTTCTGTCTCACCGACAATCACGTTCAAGCCCATGAACACCTTGATGTCCCAGGGATTGCGCCCGGCCTCGACGGCGCTGGCGCGCACCTTGTCCACCTGAACCCGGGTCGCCGGTTTGTTCTGACCGCTGATGAATACGCACTCGGCATGCCGACCGGCGAACAGCAAACCGCGATCGGAACTGCCGGCCTGGAACAGCACTGGCGTGCGTTGCGGCGACGGTTCGCAGAGGTGATAGCCCTCGACCTGATAGAACTCGCCCTTGTGCTCGACCTTGTGCACTTTGTCTGGCTGGGCGTAGATCCGCTGTTCGCGGTCGTTGAGCACCGCGCCGTTTTCCCAGCTGCCTTCCCAGAGTTTGTAGAGCACTTGCAGGTACTCGTCGGCCTGGTCGTAGCGGCGGTCGTGTTCCACCTGTTCGCTCAGGCCCATGGCCTTGGCGGCGCTGTCGAGGTAGCCGGTGACGATGTTCCAGCCGACCCGCCCACGGCTCAAATGATCAAGCGTCGACATGCGCCGGGCGAACAGATACGGCGGTTCGTAGGTCAGGTTGGCGGTCAGGCCGAAGCCGAGGTTTCTGGTGACCGCAGCCATGGCCGAGACCAGCAGCAACGGGTCATTGACCGGCAACTGGATCGACTCTTTGAGCGGCACGTCCACCGAGTTTTGATAGACGTCGTACACGCCGACGATGTCGGCGATGAACAAACCGTCGAACAGTCCTCGTTCCAGCAACTGAGCCAGTTCGGTCCAGTATTCGATGGTTTTGTACTGGGTGGAATTGTCCCGTGGATGCGTCCACAGGCCATGGTTGATGTGCCCGATGCAGTTCATGTTGAACGCGTTGAGCAGGATTTTCTTTTTGGCATCAGCCATCAAATAGTCCCTCGCAATGGAGGGTTTTCATCGTTGAGGTAGTAATTGCCGATGGCGTGATATTTCCAGCGCACCGGGTCGTGCAGGGTATGCACCCGGGCGTTGCGCCAGTGGCGATCCAGGCCGTGTTCGGCCAGGGTTGCCTGGCTGCCGGCCAGTTCGAACAGTGTGCTGCCGGCGGCGAGGGAGATTTCGGTGCTGATGGCCCGGGCTTCGGCAACGGCAATCGACGCGGCGGCGACGGTCTCTGCATTGGTGTCGGCCTGGGCCTGATCGAGGAATTCGCCGGAGCGTTCCAGCAGGGCTTCGGTGGCGTGCAGGCGGATACTCAAGTGGCCGAAGCTCTTGATGGTCAGCGGGTCTTCGGTGGCTTTTTCATGAGTGGCGTCGATCCACGGCCGGGTCTTGGTGCGCACAAAATGCAGTGCATCTTCGTAAGCGGCGCGGGCGATGCCAGTGTCGATGGCGGCATGGAGAATCTGCGCCAACGGGCCGACGGTGGTCGGGCGCTCGAATGCGCTTTGAAACGGGATCACATCCTCGGCGGCGACGTAGACGTCCTCGAACACCACTGAGCCGCTGCCGGTGGTGCGCTGGCCGAAGCCACTCCAGTCGTCGATCACCGTCAGCCCTTTGCTGTTGCGCGGGACGAAGGCCAGTTGCTGCACGCCGTTTTCGTCAACCACCGACGTCGGGATGCGCTGGGCGTAAATGGCGCCGGTGGCGTAGAACTTGCGACCGTTGATGCGGTAGCCGTTGCCATCGCGAGTCAGGCTGGTGACGCGGTCATGGGCGGTTTTGGTGCCCAGTTCCGCGAGTGCATTGCCGAAGCGCTGGCCGGCCAACACTTCTGCGTACAGGCGTTTTTTCTGCTCATCGGTGCCGTTCACGCGCAGCACTTCAAGGGCATAGAAATGGTTCTGCGGGATTTGTCCGAGGGAGCCGTCGGCCTGGGCGATCAACGCGATGACCTTGGCCAGGGTGACGTTGGAAACCCCGGCGCCGCCATATTCCTTTGGCACGCTGATGCCCCAAAGACCCGAACGGGAAAATACTTCCAGCTCCGGGTATGGCAAACGACGCTCGCGGTCGCGCAGGGCGCTGTCGCGTTTGAAATCGTCGGCCAGGTCACTGGCGACAATCAGGGCTTGCTCATCGCTGGTGATGACCGCGACGTGGTGAGAAAGAGTCATGTGTTTCTCCAGATGTCTGGTCGTCAGATCCAGGAATGCCGCGCAGGCAAGGTTCCATTGAGGTGGTAAGCGCCAATCGCGTGATACTTCCAGCGCACCGGGTCGTGCAGCGTGTGCACTCGGGCATTGCGCCAGTGGCGGTCAAGGTTGAATTCGGTGAGGGTGGCGCGGCTGCCGGCCAGTTCGAAGAGCTTTTCGCTGGCCTGCAGCGAGATCTCGGTGGTCAGCACTTTGGCTTCCGCCACGGCAATCGAGGAGCGCGCAGCGGACTCGGCGGTGAGCGGCGCGGCGTTGACCTGATCGAGTACTTGCCCGGCCTTGCGCAACAACGCTTCGGCGGCGTGCAGTTCGATTTTCAGCTTGCCGATGTCGGCGATCACATAGAGGTCGTCGCTGGCCCGGTCGACCTTGGCGTCGATCCAGGGGCGTGCGCGTTTTTGCACGAACTCGATGGCGTCATCGATGGCGCCCCGGGCGATGCCGGCGTCGATGGCTGCTTGAATCAGCTGCGACACGGCGCCTTGAGTATTCGGGCTGTCGTTGATCTTCCAGTTATCCACCACCAGCTCGGCGTCGACCCGTACGTTGTTGAGCAAAATGGTGCCGCTGGCAGTGGTGCGCTGGCCGAACCCCGACCAGTCATCAACGATGCGCAGCCCTGGTGTGCCGCGACGGACGAAGGCCAGCACTTGCTTGCCGTCGTCGTTCAGCGCCTTGACTGCGACCCAGTGGGCGAACAACGCGCCGGTGGAATAGAACTTCTGCCCGTTGATGACGAAGCCATCGCCGTCGGCGCTGATCCGCGCCTTGAGCTCCAGGGTGTTTTTGGTTCCGCGCTCCGGTCCCGCGTTACCGATCCGCCAGCCTTCGAGCACACTTTTGAACAGCTGTTTTTTCTGCGATTCGGTGGCGCTGCCGAGGATCAGGTTGAGAATCCCGAACTGGTTCTGCGGGATTTGCCCCAACGCCGGATCGGCCGCGGAAATGATCGCGAACACCGAGGCCAGGGTGACGAATGAAACCTGCGGGCCACCGTATTCTCGCGGGATGGAAATACTGCCCAGACCGCTGCGGGTGAACTGCTCGATTTCCGACCACGGCAACTTGCGTTGCTGGTCACGTTTGGCTGCTTGCAGGCGGGCGACTTGCGCCAGCTCATGGGCCGCCTTGATGGCTTGTGCGTCGTTGCGCAAGACCTGCGCGGGCAACAACAATGGGGCGATGTCCAGATCACTCTGGATTACTGCGTCTGCCAGACTGGACATCAGTGCCGCTCCTTGGCTGCACGCAATGCCCTGGCGATTTGCACTGGGGTGATTGTGTTCCGGACCATACCTACCTCACATCTCATGAAAGCGCCGCATGGGTTGCGGCGAACGAAAAACACGAATGTCCGGTGGTCCGGTGTATATACCCTAAACGTGTATAAATAATTAATGAACTAACTTTTAGGAATATGTATAGAAGGGTGACTTCGCCCACGTGGTCGGAGCCCCCGTGGCGAGGGAGCTTGCTCCCGCTCGGCTGCGCAGCAGTCGCAAAAATCGTTAACGGGGTTCAATCTGAAAGAACGCGTTTGTCGGTTTCAGGGGCGCTTCGCACCCCAGCGGGAGCAAGCTCCCTCGCCACAAAAAAACCTCATGACACAACAGGAGTGTTGCTACAGGGTCTTCACTTCTTCCGGGATTCAGCGGCCATGAGCGCTTCTTTCTGCGGCACTTTCAGGTAGGGATTGGCACAGCCGATCTTCAGTGTGCGTGCCGGTGCCCAGCGTGAGTTGTTACCCACGCGGTCGAGGATGCAGTAGGTCACTTCCAATCGAAGGTCTTCGCCGGCTTCGACAATGATCGCCGGGGGCACCCACACCTGAATCGGCTGACCCACATCGCAAGCCTTGAGCTTGGGCAGGTCCATGCGCACGTCGCCCCAGCGCAAGGTGATTTCGTCGTCGGCGGCCATGTTCAGGTACGGTTCGATGGTCAACGGGACACCGCGTTTGACCTGGTTCGGATTGACCCCCTGACGGCGAATGGTCTCGGGGATAAACACCGGCGCCAGGCTCTGGTTTTCCTCGTCGCAAAGGGGCGAGGGCAGGCCGCCCGGGCAATCGAGTTTGATCTGGACGCGCGCCGCCGGTGATACCGCTGGCCCTTGCCCCACCTGCATGACCTTGTAATGGACGCGGGCAGAACCATTGGCAATGAAGCTTTCCGGCACCCGCAGACTCACGGCTGTGCTGCCATGATCGGCACTCAAGACACAGGAGGCCACGTAGCAGTTGTCCCAAAACAGCTCGATCAGATCGCCTTCGTCCATGCCGGGGTAGGGTGGCACGTCGATCATAAGGTGCGCGGCCGAGGTGATGTTGATACCGGCCTTGTGGCTTTGCGCCAGGGTCGGGGCTGCAAGTTCAGGTTTGTTGGAAGTGCTGGTCATGGGTTTCTCTCCTTGAGGCTTTGCCGCGAAGTCCATTTCTGAAAGATCGAAAGGCGTGAATTACCAAGCAACAAAACGATTCGCTATTGGCGCGATTAAATAATAATGAGTGTGATGACTGTTGCCTGTTGGGAACTAGATAAGAGTGCGTTTGAATAGGTGTCAATAGCGTGGGTTGGTTAAAGGTTAGTTCTTGCGCGATTCAGAAAGCTCCTACGCAGTATGGTTAATAAACCGCATCACTCTGTCGAATAAAGTGTGGTATTTGGTGGGTTTTATGCCTCTGAGGCAGCAACCCTCTGAGCGTGGGTAGCAGGGTATTTTATAAATTTTAGGCGATATGAATCTGTTGCAGGACATATATATGTACCGCATGGGATGCCGGGAAGTTATTTAGGGTGGGGGCGAATTGTGTGAGTCGTTGAAAGATGCTATTGGCTTTTATATAGCGGAGTTGATGTCACTTCCATCCATGGAAGTTGACAGTTTTTGAGTGCGGTAGCACTAAGCGTTATTAAGGAACTTGCTGAGAAACTGCTTCGTCCGTTCCTCTTTCGGGTTGGCAAACAGTGCCTTGGCTTCGCCTTGTTCGACGATCACACCCTTGTCGAAAAACACCACACGGTTGGCCACGTCCCGGGCAAAACCCATTTCGTGGGTAACGATCACCATGGTGCGTTTCTCCTCGGCCAGGCCACGGATGGTCGCCAACACTTCACCCACCAGTTCCGGGTCCAGCGCCGAGGTCGGTTCATCGAACAGGATCACTTCCGGTTCCATCGCCAACGCCCGGGCAATCGCTACACGCTGTTGCTGACCGCCGGAGAGGCGTCGCGGGTAAGCGTCTTCCTTGCCCGCCAGGCCGACCTTGGCCAACAGCTTTTTACCCAGGGCAACGGCTTCGGCGCGCGGGATCTTTTTCACCACCAACGGGCCTTCGATCACGTTTTCCAGGGCCGTGCGATGGGGGAACAGGTTGAAGTTCTGGAACACAAAGCCCACGTGCTGGCGCAAGCGCCGTACCAGGCTCTGCTGCTGGTTCAGGGGACGGCTGCCATCGATCTCGATGTCGCCGACCTTGATCCGGCCGCTGCTAGGCTCCTCGAGAAAGTTCAGGCAACGCAGGAAGGTGGTCTTGCCCGAGCCGCTGGGGCCGATGATCGCCACCACCTCGCCTTCCTTCACCTGCAGATCGATGCCGTTGAGCACCACCTGACCCTTGAACTGCTTTGTCAGTTTTTCCACGACAATCATTGGGTCAGGACTCCTGGTCGTGCCGATTGACCCGCGCTTCCAACTGGTTCTGCAGGTGCGATAGCACCGTGGCCAGAACCCAGTAGATGAGCGCAGCGGCAAGATACATGGTGAAAATTTCGAAGGTGCGAGCGGTAATCAGCTGTGCCTGACGGAACAGCTCCGGCACCTGAATGGTGGCTGCCAGCGCCGTGTCCTTGACCAGCGAGATAAAGCTGTTGCCCAACGGTGGCAAGGCCGTGCGCGCCGCTTGCGGCAGGATGGCCCGGCGCAGGGTTTGCGCACGGGTCATGCCGATACTGGCGGCGGCTTCCCACTGGCCGCGCTCGATGGAGCTGATGGCAGCACGCAGGATTTCGCAGGCGTAGGCGGCCATGTTCAGCGAGAAGCCGATCAGGGCAGCCGGCAGCGGATCAAGTTCGATACCCAATTGCGGCAAGCCGTAATAGATCACGAACAGTTGCACCAGCAACGGTGTGCCGCGAAAGAACGACACGTAGATGCGGGCGATCCAGCTCACCAGTTTGAAGCGCGACAGCCGCATCAACGCCAGGCCGAAGCCCATCAGCAGGCCGAAGAACATTCCGCCCAGGCTCAGGATGACCGTGTAGTACGCGCCCTTGAGCAGAAAGGGCGCGGAGTCCAGCGCAAGTTGGAAAGCTTCTCCCATTATTGAGTGACGTCAGCGCTGAAGTATTTTTCCGACAGCTTTTTCAGCGTACCGTCGGCACGCAGCTTGTCGATGGCTTTGTTCACCGCAGCCAGCAGCTCAGGTTCGCCTTTGCGCAGGGCAATACCGGCTTCCTGGCGGGAGAACGCTTCGCCGGCGGCGGCAGTGTCCTTGGCCTTCCTGGCATATTCCAGCGCGGCCAGGCGGTCGATCAGAATGGCGTCGATGCGGCCGACGCGCAGATCCTGGAACTTGCTCGGATCATCTTCGTAGGTGCGGACGTCAGCCTTAGGCACATTCTCCTTCACCCACTGCTCGTAGTTGGTGCCCAGGCCTACGCCGACTTTCTTGCCGGCCAGATCGGCGGCGGTCTTGATGGTGTCTTTGTTTTTGGTCAGGGTCAGCGCCTGAATCCCGGAAACGGTGTAAGGCGTGGAGAAGTCGTACTTCTTCTTGCGCTCTTCGGTGATGGTCACCTGGTTGATCACCGCGTCCAGACGCTTGGATTCCAGGGCGGCGAGGATGCCTTCCCATTTGGTCGGCTGCAGTTTGACCTTCACGCCCAGCTCTTTGGCCAAGGCTTCGGAGAACTCGACTTCGAAGCCGCTCAGTTTGCCGGCCTCGTCGACGAAGCTGAACGGTGGATAGGTGCCTTCCAGACCGACGTTGATCACGCCTGCGTCCTTGATTTTTTGCAGTTGCTCACCGGCCACTGCCTGCCCGAGCAGGCCGGCGCTCAGCGCCAGGCCCAGCGAACCCACCAGCAGATTTCGACGTAATGCGGAAAAATTCATGACAAGCCCCTGTGTTTTCTTATGGAAGACGCTTAAGGAAAGTTGGCAAATTCGGGATTTGAACGACTGCGATATCCTGCCCTAAAGCAGCTTATGCGTCTTGCTGCAAATTCGCCTGCGGCGCGACTATATGATGTTGTCTTTAGATAGGAAAATACTAAATATTGAGTTTGTTATTCTTTTTTTTGCTAAGTGATTGTTCCCACGCTCTGCGTGGGAATGCCTCTAGGGACGCTCCGCGTCCAGTGACGCGGAGCGTCACGGGCGGCATTCCCACGCAGAGCGTGGGAACAATCATTTACAGAAAGTCTTTGTAGGCAAACAGTGCCGGCGCCCCACCGGTGTGCAGGAAGATGATCGGGCCGTCATTGAAGCGCTGGCGCCCAATGCCGTCGAGCAAACCGGCCATGGCCTTGCCTGTGTACACCGGATCCAGTAACAACCCCTCCTGGCTCGCCAGCAGCTTCAGCGCCGACAGTGTCCCGGCATTCGGCTCGCCATAACGCGGGCCGAAATATTCGTCCCACAAATCGATTTTGAAATTCGCCGGCAGGCCCACGCCCAGCAACTCGGCCGTGCGCTCGGCGAGGCCTTGGACTTTCGGTCGTTGATCTTCATCGCTACGGGAAACAGTCACGCCGATCACTGGCAAATCCGGCAGTGCTTCGCTCAAGGCCAGCGCCAGGCCGCTGTGGGTGCCAGCACTGCCGGACGCCAGCACCACCGCGGCGAATTGCAGCCCGGTGTCCTTGATCTGTTCGGCCAGCTCCAGGCCGGCACGGACATAACCCAAAGCGCCCAATGCATTCGAGCCACCAATCGGCACCAGATACGGCTTCTTGCCGTTACTGCGCAGACGCCCGGCCAGCGCTTCCAATTGCTCGTCGGCGTTGTCGAGGTTTTCCACCAGCTCGACCTTGGCATCGAACAGGTCCAGCAACAGCCGATTGCCGTTGCCGATATAGTTGCTGTCGTCAGTGCCCAGCGGATTTTCCAGCAGGGCCACGCAGCCCAGGCCAAGCTTGGCTGCAATGGCAGCGGTCTGGCGCACGTGGTTGGACTGGATCGCGCCTGCAGTGATCAATGTATCAGCGCCCTGGGCCAGGGCATCGGCAGCCAGGTATTCGAGTTTGCGTAGCTTGTTGCCACCCAGTGCCAATGGCGTCAGGTCATCGCGTTTGACGTACACATCGCGGCCCAGCCAGGTCGACAGGCGTTCGAGTTTTTCCAGGGGGGTAGGATGACCGAGCAGGTCGAGGCGGTTAAAGCGGGCAAGCTGTTGTTTGATCATGGGTCCGTACTGGCGGAGGAAGATGTCAGGACTATAGGCACGGGTATTTAGTGGGGCAACTGCCAATCGCTTATAGCCAAAAGTATTGAGCACAGCACTATTGGTTCTTAATTCGGCTGCAAGCCGTTGCCGTAAAGTAATCGCGGTTAACGCGGCCAGACAGTCCGGCCGCCCGTGAGGAGTTTTTACCGTGAGCGAGCGTTCCAGCCATTGGCAATTGCAGACCATCGTCAGCCAACTGCGTACGGCGCGCGAGCAGTGGCGCGCACAAAACGGCCGTGCCAGCGGCGAGCAGGGCGGTCGCGAGTTGCCGTCCCGAGCGGCCATGGCGGATATTCTCGAAGCCTTGTGCGGTGCGCTGTTCCCGATGCGTCTGGGCCCGGTGGATTTGCGCGAGGAGAGTGAAGACTTCTACGTCGGCCACACACTCGATGTCGCACTGAACGCGTTGCTGGCTCAGGCGCGGCTCGAACTGCGTTACGCCGCGCGCCACAGTGCCCAGGCCGACACTGAAGTCGAGGCCAAAACCATCCAGATCATTCAGGATTTCGCACTGGCTTTGCCGGGGCTGCGCACTCTGCTGGACACCGACGTACTGGCGGCCTATCACGGCGACCCGGCGGCTCGCAGTGTCGATGAAGTGTTGCTCTGCTATCCGGGAATTCTGGCGGTGATTCACCATCGTCTGGCTCACCATTTGTACCGTGCCGGGTTGCCGCTGCTGGCGCGGATCAGCGCGGAAATCGCCCACTCGGCCACTGGCATCGACATCCATCCGGGGGCGCAGATCGGTCGCAGTTTCTTTATCGATCACGGGACGGGCGTGGTGATCGGCGAGACCGCGATCATTGGCGAGCGCGTGCGGATTTATCAAGCGGTGACCCTGGGCGCCAAGCGCTTCCCGGCGGACGAAGACGGCCAGTTGCAGAAGGGCCACCCGCGGCATCCGATCGTCGAGGACGATGTGGTGATCTATGCCGGCGCGACGATTCTGGGGCGCATCACCATCGGCAAAGGCTCGACCATTGGCGGCAATGTCTGGCTGACCCGCAGTGTGCCGGCGGGGTGCAACCTCAGCCAGGCGAATTTGCAGCATGATGATGGGACGCAGAAGTAGGTCCCTGAGTATCTGGTGACTGATCTGGCCCCATCGCGAGCAGGCTCGCTCCCACACTGTTCCGTGTCGTTCACAGTTCTTGTGTTCACTGGAGATCCACTGTGGGAGCGAGCCTGCTCGCGATTGATTTCATGCCGAACCGAGATAAGGCATTCCAAACCCCAAGTCATATCCTTCCCTGAACTAATGTAGGAAAGCGACCGCCGAGCCCTGCGATTAGTCCTTAGCCCCCTATCCATGTTTAACTTGAACGCTCATTCAAGTTAAACCGTCGGTTTGCTGCCCGCTCACAACAGGAGGCTTGCCTTTGCCGAGTCCGTTATTGATTGCCCTGTTTCGCCCTCTCGAGGTGCACTTTTCATGAGTGCATCGTCTACCCCCGCAAGCGGCCAGGTCCGCATGAATCCGCCGGTGTTTTATTTCGCGGCGACCTTTATTTTGTTGTTCGCCGTTGTGGTCATGGCGATACCCGAACAGGCCGGTGCCTGGCTTCTGCAAGCGCAAAACTGGGCGGCCAATACGGTCGGTTGGTACTACATGCTCGCGATGACGCTGTATCTGGTCTTCGTGGTGGTCACCGCCTTGTCTGGCTACGGCAAGATCAAGCTCGGTGCCGACCACGACGAGCCCGAATTCAGCTACCTGTCCTGGGCCGGCATGCTGTTTGCCGCCGGGATCAGCATCACGCTGTTTTTCTTTTGCGTGTCCGAACCGCTGACGCACCTGGCACAACCGCCGCAAGGTGAGGCTGGTACGGCGGATGCGGCGCGTCAGGCGATGCAGATTCTGTTTCTGCACTGGGGCCTGCACGGTTGGGGCGTGTTCGCCTTCGTCGGCATGGCGCTGGCCTATTTCGCCTATCGACATAACCTGCCGCTGGCTCTGCGTTCGGCGCTATACCCGCTGATCGGCAAGCGCATTAACGGCCCGATCGGCTACGCGGTGGACGGCTTCGGCATCATTGCCACGGTGTTCGGCCTCGGCGCGGATATGGGCTTTGGCGTATTGCACCTCAACTCGGGCCTCGATTACCTGTTCGGCATCGCCCACACCCAGTGGATTCAGGTCGGCCTGATCACGCTGATGATGGGCGCGGCGATCATCGTCGCGGTGTCCGGCGTCGATAAAGGCGTACGGGTGATGTCCGACATCAACATGCTACTGGCCTGTGCGCTGCTGCTGTTCGTGTTGTTCGCTGGCCCCACCCAGCACTTGCTCAACACACTGATCCAGAACATCGGCGATTACCTCGGCGCCTTGCCAATGAAGAGTTTCGACCTCTACGCCTACGATAAACCGAGCGACTGGCTGGGCGGCTGGACGGTGTTCTACTGGGCCTGGTGGATTGCATGGTCGCCGTTCGTGGGCCTGTTCATCGCGCGGATTTCCCGGGGCCGGACCATCCGTGAGTTCGTCTTCGGCGTGCTGTTGATTCCGCTTGGTTTCACTCTGGCGTGGATGTCGATCTTCGGCAACAGCGCCATCGACCAGGTCCTCAACCACGGCATGAGTGCGCTCGGCATGTCGGCCATCGACAACCCGTCGATGACCCTGTACCTGCTGCTGGAAACCTACCCGTGGAGCAAAACCGTGATTGCGGTCACGGTGTTCATCAGCTTCGTGTTCTTCGTGACCTCCGCCGACTCCGGCACTGTGGTGTTGTCGACGTTGTCCGCCAAGGGTGGCAACCCGGATGAAGACGGGCCGAAATGGCTGCGAGTGTTCTGGGGCGCGATGACGGCGTTGGTGACCAGCGCGCTGTTGTTCTCCGGCAGCATCGATGCGTTGAAGTCAGCAGTGGTGCTGACGTCGTTACCGTTCTCGATGATTTTGCTGCTGATGATGTGGGGGCTGCACAAGGCGTTTTATCTGGAATCGCAGAAGCAGATCGCGCAACTGCATTCCCTTGCGCCGGTGTCCGGCTCGCGGCGCGGTGGTTGGCGTCAGCGCTTGAGTCAGGCGGTGCATTTCCCGTCGCGCGATGAGGTCTATCGCTTCCTCGATACGACGGTGCGTCCGGCGATTGAAGAAGTGACGGCAGTGTTCGTCGAGAAGGGCTTGCACGTGGTCACTCAGCCCGATCCGGCCAATGACAACGTCAGCCTGGAGATCGGTCACGGCGAACTGCATCCGTTCATCTATCAGGTGCAGATGCGCGGGTACTTCACGCCGTCGTTCGCCCGTGGCGGCATGGGTTCCAAGCAACTCAACAACCGTCGTTACCACCGGGCCGAAGTGCATTTGCGCGAGGGCAGCCAGGATTACGATCTGGTGGGCTACACCAAGGAGCAGGTTATCAACGACATCCTCGACCAGTACGAGCGGCACATGCAGTTCCTGCACCTGGTGCGTTGATTGAGAAGGGTGGCGCTGACGTCTTGTCAGGCGTCAGTGCTCATCGTCATGAACAACACCAATGCCGCCACCGGCACGCCGAATACTGCGCTACCCACCACCAGTTCCGTGCTCAACGGCTGGCCGGCGTTGACCATGCCGACCGCGCCGTTGATCAAGGTCAACGCCAGCCACAGCACGACAAAGCTGTAGGCCAGGGTCTGGCGGGGGAAACCGATTTTCTCGCCGATGAACAGCATCAGCGCCAGCAGGACCAGGCCGAAGAAGATGATGATTGCTGTGTGCATGGTGAGTCCACCCTTCAGGTATGCATTGCTTTTGAGGCAGCCATCGCGAGCAGGCTCGCTCCCACATTCAACCGCGTTGCTGGATGAGAGCTCGGTCATCTGTGGGAGCGAGCCTGCTCGCGATGGGGTCACCTCGGTGTCCTTGCTACTTATTGAGCATAGGCACCGCTGCGCTTAAACCAACCCACCATTCACCCGCAAAATCTGCCCATTGACCCAAGCCGAATCCGGCCCCACCAGAAACGACACAACGCGAGTAATATCCTCCGGCTGACCCAAACGCTCCAGTGGAGGCATCTTGGCGAAAGTCTGGATTTGCTCTTCGCTCTTGCCGTGCAAAAACAGCTCAGTCGCCACCGGGCCAGGCGCCACCGCGTTGACGGTGATGTTGCGACCGCGCATTTCCTTGGCGAACACCTGGGTCAGGGATTCCACAGCCGCTTTGCTGGCGATGTACACCGCGTAGCCCGGCAAGTTAAGGCCAACGGTGCTGCTGGAGAAGTTGATGATCCGGCCACCGCTGTTCAGACGCGTCGCCGCTTCACGCAAGGTGTTGAAGGTGCCGCGAGCGTGGATGTTGAAAGTCTGGTCGAACAGTTCGTCGGTGTGCTGCGCCAGCGGCATCACTTTGAGGATGCCGGCGTTGTTGATCAGCGCATCGACCTTGCCCAGTTGCGCTTCGGTTTCGTCGAACAACCGGCGCACGTCATCGGCATTGGCCACGTCAGCCTTGACCGCTATGGCCTGATGCCCGGCCTGACGCAACTCCACAACCAGTTTTGAGGCTTCAGTGGCGCTGCTGGCGTAGTTGATGGCGACGGCGAAACCTTCGCTGGCCAGTTGCCTGGCGATCACAGCGCCGATGCCGCGGGAGGCGCCGGTCACGATGGCAACTTTCGAAGTTTGAGCAGTCATGGCGTTGATTCCTTGGAGTGGTTTGAAGTGGAGCCAGACTCACATGTTTACTCAGGCCGATAAATGCATGAGAGTTGCCTTGACTGTTCAATAATCGCCAACAATCGAGCGCCAGGAGTGACCCGTGGACCAAGTCAAAGCGATGAAGGTGTTCGTGCGGATCTACGAGCGCAGCAGCTTCACCCTGGCGGCCGATGACCTGAATCTGCCGCGGGCGACGCTGACCCACACGCTGAATCAGTTCGAAGCCTGGCTCGGTACCCGTTTATTGGAGCGCAGCACTCGCAAGGTCCGTCCGACCCTGGATGGCGAGGCGTATTACCTGCGTTGCGTGCAGTTGCTGGCGGAACTGGAAGAGGCCGAACTTGCATTTCGCAGCGTAGCGCCGAAAGGGCGGTTGCGAGTGGATCTGCACGGTACCTTGGCCAAGCACTTCGTGATCCCGGCGTTGCCGCAATTCATGGCGCGCTACCCGGATATCGAACTGTCCATCAGCGAAGCCGACCGCTTCGTCGACCTGATCGCCGAAGGCGTTGATTGCGTGTTACGCGCCGGCACCTTGGGCGACTCGGCACTGATCGGTAAACGTGTCGCCAACTTGCGGCAGATTACCTGCGCCAGCCCCGCCTACCTGCGCAAATACGGCGAACCGAAAAACCTCGAGGACCTGAAAAAACACCGCGCGGTGAACTACGTTTCGCGCACCACCGCCAAGTTGTTTCCGTTTGAATTCATGGTGGATGGCGAGCTGCAAGAAGTGACCATCGATGGCGCATTGTCGGTGTTCGGTGCGGAGATTTACGCCGCCTCGGCGATTGCAGGCCTGGGGTTGATTCAGTGCCCGCACTACCGAATGGAAACGCTGATTTCCCAAGGGCTGGTGCGGGAAATCCTCACCGACACACCACCGCCACCGATGCCGGTTTCCGTTTTGTATCCCCATAACAAACACATGTCGCCACGGGTTCGGGTGTTTGTGGATTGGTTGGGGGAGGTGTTTGAGGGGGCTGTTTGACCTTGCTCGCTGCTCTTGATCGTTCCCACGCAGAGCGTGGGAACGATCTTCTGTGAAACGTTTCAGCATTTTCTCGAGTCCGAGGTTTATCGGCGTTTGTCCAAGCGTATGCTGGGCAACTTGCAAAGCAGTCGATACCCCATTCAAGACAGACAAGAGAGGATTCGATGACCTACACCGCTGCCGAAAACCGCTACGATTCCATCCCTTACCGCCGCGTGGGGCGCAGCGGGCTGGTGCTGCCGGCACTGTCCCTGGGCTTGTGGCACAACTTCGGCGACAGCACGCCGATCGACACCCAGCGTTCGTTGCTGCGCACGGCATTCGATCTGGGCATCAACCATTTCGACCTGGCCAACAACTACGGCCCGCCGTATGGCAGCGCCGAGATCAACTTCGGTCGTTTGCTGCGTGAAGACTTCAAGCAGTACCGCGATGAGTTGATCATCTCCAGCAAGGCCGGTTGGGATATGTGGGCCGGCCCTTACGGTCAGGGCGGTGGTTCGCGTAAATACGTGCTGGCCAGCCTCGACCAGAGTCTGCAACGTCTGGGCCTCGATTACGTAGACATCTTCTATTCCCACCGCTTTGACCCGGACACGCCGCTTGAAGAAACCGCCAGCGCACTGGCCACTGCCGTGCAGCAGGGCAAGGCGCTGTACATCGGCATCTCGTCCTATTCCGGGGTGAAAACCCGTGAAATCGCCGGGTTGCTGAAGGAGTGGAAAGTACCGTTGCTGATCCACCAACCGGCCTACAACCTGCTCAACCGCTGGGTGGAAAAGGACCTGCTGGAGACCACCGATGAACTCGGCACTGGCGTGATCGCCTTCACGCCGTTGGCTCAGGGGCTGTTGACCGACAAGTACCTAAATGGCGTGCCAGCGGATGCACGGGTCAATCGTCCGGGCGGTGGTTCGCTGCAGGCGGCTCACCTGTCCGAAGCCAACATCGCCCATGTGCGGGCGCTCAATGAAATCGCCAAACGCCGTGGTCAGAGCCTGGCGCAGTTGGCGCTGGCCTGGACCCTGCGCGATCCACGGGTGACCTCGGCGCTGATCGGCGCGAGCCGGCCGGAGCAGATTATCGAGAATGTCGGGGCATTGAAGAATCTGAATTTTAGCGTGGAAGAACTGGCGGAGATTGATCGGTTTGCCCAAGAGGGTGGGGTCAATCTTTGGGAGAAGCCTTCGACGGCTGAATAACTCCGTACTGATCGTTCCCACGCTCCGCGTGGGAATGTAGCCCGGGACGCTCCGCGTCCCATCCAAAGCCGAACGCAGAGCGTCCGTTGAGGCATTCCCACGCGGAGCGGGGGAACGATCGGTTCACCGGAAAAAAGGCACATCCCCCAACACAGTCGCCCGCTGCATCACCCGCCGTGCCGGGCGGTAATCATCCACCGCGTGATGTTGGGTCACACGATTGTCCCAGAACGCGATGTCGTCTTTCTGCCAGCGCCAGCGGATGGTGAATTCCGGCCGTGTGGTGTGGGCGAACAAGAATTTCAGAATCACCTCGCTTTCCGTTTCCGACAGCTCATTGATCTTCGACGTGAACCCTTCATTGACGAATAGCGACCGGCGCCCGCTCACCGGGTGCGTGCGAATCACCGGGTGCGATAGCGGCGGGTTCTTGCGCCGGGCTTCTTCCCACTGGGCCAACGCGTCCGGTGTATTGCCATAGCGCTCCAGGGGGAACGAACGGGTGAAATCGTGAGTTGCGGTCAGCCCTCCTAGCAGGGTTTTCATCGGTGCGGACAGTGCTTCATACGCCGCAATACCACTGGCCCACAGCGTGTCGCCGCCAAATTCGGGCAGCAGTTTGGCGCTGAGCACTGCACCCATGGCCGGGGTCGGCAGGAAGGTCACGTCGGTGTGCCAGATCGCGTTGTCCCGCACGTCGGTGACGGCGGTGTCGAGGATCAGCACTTGCGGCTGCTCCGGCACGTTCGGGTAGATCGGATGAATGTGCAGGTCGCCAAAATAGGCGGCGAATCGCGCTTGCTGCTGCGGCTCGATCGGCTGGTCGCGGAAGAACAGCACTTGATGCTTGAGCAGCGCCTGCTCGATGGCATCGCGTTGCTCAACGTTCAGCGGCTGGCTGATATCGATACCGCTGATTTGCGCGCCGAGGGCGCAGCTGAGAGGGACGATTGTCAGGTTACTCATGGTGGTTCTCTTCGAATTCGGTATCGAGCTTTTGTGGGAGCGAGCCTGTGGCGAGGGGGCCTTGCCCCGGGCTCAACCCTGTGGGTACCACACCAACCGCTCCGCCGCCGGGTTGCGTTCTTCAACCTGAAACCCCAGCGCCAGGTAATGCTGGCGAGCATGGAGGTTATTGGCCCAGACCACCGTCGCCACCGGGCAGCGAATTTGCTGCGCGGCTTTCTGCACGCCTTGCAGCACTGTCCGACCGTAACCCTTGCCGCGGGCCTGGGGGATAAACGCCAGGTACAGCACGCGAATTTCATTGGGGCCAAAGTCGGTGGTCAACGCACCGATGGCCGTGTCGAGTTTCTCTATCACATAATGCATGGCGTTGGGGAAGTTCTCCCCCAGCCCTTGTTCCTGCACCCTGAATTGCTGGGCAACCACCTGCTCAACCACCTCCTGCTCACCGTCGATCCATTGCAGATCCGGCCGCGCCGCTTGGTAAAGGCTGTGCAGAAACGGTCCGTCGCTGGGTCGCGAAGGCCTGACCACCAGGCCGTCCGCTGCCACTGAGTTGCTGTTCGCCATCGCTGTCCTCCCTTAGAAACCGCTTTCCCTGACTCCCAGAGCCGCCATGCGTCGCCAGGCAACGCCCAATAACGACTCGCCACTGCCCTGCAACACCACAATGCCGCGCAACGGCTGCACCGGCGTCGTGGTATTTTCGAGGATGCTCAACCGCGCGCCGTACTGCGCCTGCACCGGCTCGGCGCGCTGATGCTGGTCGCGGCGTACGGCGATCGGCCCGTGGTGATCGGAAGTCAGCGCTTCCTGATCGACATAAGCCACGCCGTTGGTGTCAATTTCGCTCAATTGCACGACGATCGCTGGGTGCATCGGATCGTCGGCGATGAACCGTCCGCTGGCTCCCGGGGCGACACGCCAGAGTTCGGCTTCGGCCAGATACCCGCGCAACCGCGCGCCGTCCTCGACCACCCGGGCCAAAGGATCTTTGGTCGAAAGCCAGCGGCCGACCGTTAACTGTGGCAACAGATCGCGCACCTTGCCACCGTGGGGCGCGCGCAGCAGCAGACGTTCACGCTGAGCGGCCAGGCCGCGATATTCGGCCACGGCTTCGGCCAGGCGCTGTTCGACGATTCCGGCGTCGGCGGCGGTTTCGCTACGGCCGGCCTGACGACGCATCTGTAATTGCTGAATCTGGATTTCGCGACGGACGATGGCTTGGCGTGAGTCCAGATCCGGGGATTCCAGCTCGATCAGCACCTCACCTTGAGCGACGATCTGGCCGTCGTGCACATTCACCGTTTTGACCCGCGCCGCCACCGGCGCGTGCAGGGCGCTGGCGCGTCCGGCCTCAAGCATCGTCGGCAACTCCACCGCGCTGCGCCATGGCAACGCCAGCAGCAACAACAGCCCAAGCAACGCCAGACCGCTGAGCAGTACCCGAGGCGCATGCGCCTGTTCACGACGGCTCCACCATTGCCGCCATTCGCTCAGGATCGGCAGGAAGATGAACCACACCAGTTCCACCAGCATCAGGAAAATCCCCAACACCTTGAAGAACAGGTGATAGACCGCCAGCGCAATCCCGAAAAACAGCACCGCGCGCCACAGCCACGCGCCATACCCCCAGATCAGCAAACGCCGCTGCATCTTCGGCGACCACGGCTCCGGTGCCGGGGCTGCGTAGCCGAACAAAAACTCGCGCAGCCGCCAGCGGCACAAGGCAAAGGCCCGCCCTTGAAGGTTGTCCACTTCCCAGAAATCACTGAGCAAGAAGTAGCCATCGAAACGCATGAACGGGTTGAGGTTGATCACCAGTGTGGTGATCCAGGTCGCACTGGCGAGCATGAACGCCGCGGTACGCCCAGGGCCGTCAGGCAACAGTGACCAGGCGAGCAGCGCGATACACGCCAACACCAGTTCCGCCAGCACTCCGCCGGCACCGATCAGCAACCGCGCACGTCGATCATTGACCCGCCAGGCGTCGCTGACATCCGTGTAAAACATCGGTAGCAGCACCATGAATGCCACGCCCATGCTCTGCACCCGACAACCGGCGCGCTTGGCCATGAAGGCGTGGCCGAACTCGTGGCACAGCTTGGCGAAAAACAGCGCTACAGCGAACGCCAGCGCACCGCCGAGGCTGAACAGGTGCGGAAAGGTGGCGATAAACCGCTGCCAGTCCCGTGACACCAGAAACACCCCGAGCCCCAGCGTCGCGGGCAGTCCGTAGCGCAATGCACGCGGGCCGAAACGCTCCAGCCACGGCCAGGCTCGATTGAGAAAGGCGTCCGGGCGCCACAGCGGAATCCGGAAAAACAGGTATTGATGCAGCAGGATTTGCCACAGGCTCTGGCGCTGAGCCGCGGCCTTCAGGCTATAACTGGCGCGCTGCGACGGGTCGAGAGCGCTGATCAGGTCGTGGCCGCGCAAAAACTCCAGCAATTGCTCAAGCGCCGCGCCATCCAGCGGCAGCCCCGGTTCGCGATTGGCAGCACGCAGCACTTGCTCGGGGTCGCCCAACGACCAATGGCGCAGCAGGCGCATCGCCGCCGCACCGAGTTTGAAATAGCGCCCGCGCACCGGGTCGGCCAGGGTCCAGCGCGGCGACCCGTCGAGGGCCGGGGCCGCCGCCGACAATTGCAGGTCTGCCCGCAGGCTCGGCAGGCTCATCTACAGGCCCACGCTCTGACGCAACCCGGCCAGCGGTCGGCGCAACAGGTACAACGCCAGCGGCGCACGGTCGCCGAAGACTTTCGCAGTGCCGCGCAAACCGATGCGCGGCGGCGCGGCGTCGAACGTCGCATCCAGTCGATAAGCCAGTTGCCCGGCGGCGGTGGGCTGCGCCTCGTAGGCCGAACGTTCGAGTTTGGCCAAGTGCCGCTGCAGCGGATCGCTGTCGAGAAACAGCGCGACTTGTGCGCCCGGTTCCAGGGCAATCGCATCGCCCACGGCCAACTCGATGCGCAATTCGGCCTGGTTCGGGTCGGCGATTTCCATCAGCCGCTCGCCGGTTTGCACCGGTTTGCCGGTCCAGCGCTCGGCGTCGGCGAACACCGCGATGCCGTCCCGCTCGGCACGTACTTCGCTGCGTTTGAGCAGCTCCCGGGCGTAATCCCGTTCGGCGCGCTTCTGCTCCACTCGCGCCGCCAGCAGATCGATTTTCGAACTGGATTCGGCATCGGCGAAGGAACGTTGGGAATTGGCCTTGAGTTCCGCTTCGGCAACGCCCAGGGCGCGCTCGGCCACATCGGCCTGAGCCTTGAGCGTGGTGCTTTCGAAGCGCAGCAGCAGGTCGCCGGTTTTCACCGCCTGATTGGGTTTGACCAGAAACTCGGCGATCACCCCGTCCAGCGGCGCGGCGACCACCCGACCGCCCAACGGGACGACTTCGGCGGGAGCCAGCACCGATTGGCGCACCGGGATCAGCAACCCGAGCAACAACACGGCAACCAGCGCCACCTGACGCTTGCGCGTCCAGCGCAATCGCCAGGGCTTGCGCGGTTGCTGCGCGAGCCAGGCATGGCTGTAGGTGTCGCCCAGTTGCGACAGCAGTACTTGTTCGGAAGGGTTCCACGGCACATCCCGCGCCAGCCACAGACCGCCGAACACCTCGCCCTGATGATCGATCAGCGGCAGCCAAAACACCTGAGCGGCTGACAGACTTTGCCAGTCGGCCAGAATCGATTCGCTAAGGAGATCAGGCGCAATCACCCGCGCCTGTTTCAGCACCTCAAGCTTGAACAGCTGTGCGACCGCTTGCTCGACAAACGCCACGAACGGCGCATTCGGTTCCACGGCACTGACACCGGTAACCGCCTGCACCTTGCCGGCGATCAACAGCGCGGCATGGCGGAAACCGAACAGCGCCTGACCGTCATTGACCAGGCTGTAAGCCAGTTGCGAAGGCGTGCGCGCGGCGCGGGTCTGGCGTTCGAGGTCGAGAAACCTGGCGAACACCTGCTCGGCGCCGCCGGTCACCGGGGCGTTCATTTGAGCTCCGCGAAATGCGCCGTTCCGCTCATGCCGGCCAACAGACCACTGGCGTTGGGCAGCGTCGCCACCAGCAGCAAAGTCTGGCTGCCTTCATCAATTCGCGCACCGAGGCGTTTGACCGTGGCATCCAGCGGCTGACCGGTTTCATCGGGGACAAAACTGAAGGTCTGGCCGGGCTTGAGCTTGCCCATCCAGCGCGATGGCACCAACAGGTGAATTTCCAGGGTGCGGTTATCGACCACGTCCAGCAACGGCGTACCGGCGGCAACGCTTTCGTAGCGCTTGACCTTACGTTCGACGACCTGGCCATCAAACGGCGCAACCACGCTGCAGCGTTTGACCTGAACCTGATAGACCTGCGACTGCGCCTGAATCTCGCTGACCTTGGCCTCGGCCCGCGCCACTTCAAAGCGCCCGACTGAATTCAACGCCGCCAGTTGTTTGTTGTGGGCCAACTCTTCACCGGCGCCACGGCTGGCGGCCTGAGCCGCATTGAGCTGAGCCTGATAAGCCGAACAGTCAAACCGCGCCAGGGTGTCGCCCTTTTTGAACGACTCGCCCTCACTGAACGGCAACTCGACAATCCGCCCCGACAACTCGCTGGCCAGCACCGCCTGATCCCGGGCTCGCAGCACACCACGGGCTTCACTGCTGGCTGATGCATTACCGTCGACCGCGCTATTTTCCAGCAGCGGATCGTCTGGCGCAGGCGTTTGTGCCTGTACTACGCACGTTACAAAGGTTAATCCTGCAACCCAAACACGAAAACGCCGCATAACCGTAACTCCCTGACGGATGAGCGGAGTCTAAGACAGCGGGAGTGAGCGTCAAGCGGATGGGCATCATTGGTTGAAAGAGCGTGCTCACTGTTCAGTATTAATTGCCTTACAAATCATCCAGAAGGTTCCTACACCATAGCCGGACAGCCACAGATTGCAGACGTAGACCTGACACCTTAATCTCGCCGAACTAAACCTTGTACGCAGCGATTAAATTCGCTGGCAGTCAGGGTGAAGAAACCGGCTCCGGCCGGTTTTTTCGTTTTTCTGCGCGCTGATCAGCGCTGCGCCGTCTCCGTCAACGGATACACCGACTCCCATCCCCCACCCAACGCCTTGTACAAACCAACCATTGCCAACGACACCCCGGTCGAGCTCTCGACCCACTGCTGCTGGGTCGCCAGCAATTCGCCTTGCACGGTGAGGACGTTGACGAAATCCACTACTCCTTCGACGTATTGCTGTTGCGCGGTGCGCAAGGCTATCTGGTTCTGGCGCACGGCTTCGGCGAGGCTGTCGCGGCGCAGTTGGCTGGCGTTGTAGGCGGTGAGTTGATCGTCGATTTCATGCCAGGCCCGCAGCACGGTTTGCTGATAGGCCAGCGCCGCTTCCTGTTGCTGGGCTTCGCGCAGGTGCAACATCCCGCGCAGGCGACCGCCGTCGAACAGCGGCAGGCTGAACTGCGGGCTGATGCCGAACGAACGCGAGCCCCAAGAGCCGAAATCGCTTAGTTGCAGGGCTTGCGAACCGATGTTGCCCGACAAGGTGATCCGCGGATAAAAGTCGCCCTTGGCCACGCCGATGCTGGCGGTCGCGGCATGCAGGCGGGCTTCGGCCTGACGTATGTCTGGGCGGCGCTCGGCCAATTGCGACGGCAAGCCGATGGCGACCTGACGCGGGGTTTGCGGCACCGGGGCATCTGTGGATAACTCGGCGGACAGCGCTTGCGGCGGTTCGCCCATCAACAGGCTCAAGGCGTTGATCAGTTGCGACTGACGCTGCTCCAGCGCCGGCAAACGTGATTCGATGGCCGCGACTTGCGCAGCGGCTTCGGCGACGTCCAGATCTGTGGCAACACCGTCGGCCAGGCGCAGTTGCGAGAGTTTCAAACTGTGCCGGGCGACGTCGAGGTTCTGCTCGGTGACGGCCCGCGTGCTTTGCACACCGCGCAGTTGAATGTAGTCCTGGGCGGTTTCGGCAAGTACCGACAGCAGCACGCCGCGACGATCGTTTTCCGCCACTTCCAGCGTGGCATCGGCGGCTTCGGTTTCGCGGCGCACACGGCCCCAGAAATCCAGTTCCCAGGAGGCGGAAAAGCCGGCGTCCCACAGGTTGAACGCCGAGTCGCCATTGTTGCCCGACGGATCGTTCAGGCCTTCACCGCTGTTGCGTTTGCGCCCGTAGCTGCCGGTGGCGGCGGTATTGGGATAGCGGTCGGCGGTGATCACCTGATGCGCGGCTCGGCTTTGCTGCAAGCGGCTGCTGGCGAGTTTCAGGTCGAGGTTGTCGGTCAGGGCGCGTTGGGTCAGGGCTGAGAGTTTCGGGTCGTGGAATACCTCCCACCAGCGTTCGTCCATTTCGCTGGGAATGATTTGACTGGCGGCGGCTTTAGTTGGTTTGGACCATTCGGCCACTTGTTGCGGCTGAGGCTTTTGGAAGTCCGGGCCGACGGTGCAGGCACTCAAAGAAAACAGACTCAACACAAAAACCACTGAATGAATACTGACCCCGTGGCGAGGGGGCTTGCCCCCGTTCGAGTGCGCAGCGCTCGCAAATTTTAGGTCCGCTGCGCGGCCCAACGGGGGCAAGCCCCCTCGCCACAGGGATGTGCGATTAACAAAGTTCATCGTTGCGCAACCTCATGCTCGCTGGCGCTTGCAGTATCAATCCTCGCCTCCACCGACATCCCCACCCGCAACCGTTCGGCCAATGGCTGGCCCGGATCGAGGAGGATTTTCACCGCAATCCGTTGCACAACCTTGGTGAAGTTGCCGGTGGCGTTGTCCGGTTTGACCGAGGCAAAGGTCACGCCGGTGGCCGGTGCGATGCTCTCCACGCGGCCGCGCAGGGCTTCGCCGCCGAGGCTGTCGACATGCACTTGCACGCTCTGCCCGGGCTGTACGTCAGTCAGTTGGGTTTCCTGAAAATTGGCGACCACATAAGCCCGCTCCAACGGCACCACGGCCAGAATCTTGCTGCCCGGTGTGACATAGGCGCCGACCCGCACCGCGCGTTCGCCGACCATGCCGTCCTGAGGCGCAACGATGCGCGTATAGGACAGCTCATAACTGGCCATTTCCAGGGCCGCTTGCGCTCGCTTCAGCCCCCCTTCGGCCGCATCACGCTGGGCGGTCAGGATCTCCACCTGCTTGCGTTCCGCCGCGAGCACCGCCGTGGCATTGGCCAAACGGGCGGAGGCCTGATCGATGCGTGTGCGTGCTTGCTGAGCATTTTGCACCGTGCCGGCGCCGACCCCGGCGAGATGGTTGTAGCGGTTCAGTTCATGCTCGGCGAAGGCCATTTCAGCCTTTGCTGAAACCACCGTAGCCTGGGCTTGAGCGATCACCGATGTCTGGCGCTCCAGGGTGGCTCGAGCGTTTTGCAACTGCGCCCTGGCCACCAGGGTTTCAGCGTCGGCGGCTTCAGCGGCAGCGCGTAGATCGCGGTCGTCGATCAACGCCAGTAGCTGTCCGGCCTTGACCAGCTGGTTGTCTTCCACCAGCACGTCCTTGATGAACCCCGCCACGCGCGGCGCCACCCGGGTGAAGTCCGCCGAGACGAAAGCATCGTTGGTGCTCTGCTGTGTACGCTTGCCGAACAAGCCCGGCACCAGCAGGTAAATCAACACGCCGAGCGCCATCACTGCGGCAATGCCGACAGCGACTTTTTGCTTTGATTGAGTCGTCATAAAAAACCTTCTGTTTCAGTGAAGCATTCAAGTCGGCGCGCGCGGTGGATAGATCCGCGTCGGCAGCCAGAAAATCATCAGGATCAGCGCCACGGCGACGCCGGCCATGCTCAGATAAAGATCGGAGGAGGTCAGCACTAAGGCCTGTTGATGCAGTCGGTGAGCCAGGCCTGCGTTGTCGCTGTCGATCAGGGGTGAGTTACCGAGGTTGTCCACCAGCATGGTCGAGTGGAAATGCAGCCGTGCAGTGGTCAGTGCCTCGATCACCCCGGTGGCAATCACCGCCGCCAGGCCTTTCACGGTATTGAACCAGGCCGAGGCGTACGGCCCTTCCATCGGAGTGATGCTGCCGGTGGAGAGCATCAACAGCGGCAGCACGGCCATGGGCTGACCGAAAATCTGTAGCCATTGCAGGACATAGAAATCGTCGCGAATCCACGCCGACGTCAGCTGCGAACCACCGAGGCAAGACAGCGTCAGCATGCTCAGGCCGATCCCCAGCACCCAGCGGCAATCGACCCAACGCAGGTTGCACAGCGCCGCCACCAACGGCAGCGCGATCAACTGAGGCAGCGCCGCCAGGAGCATGATCGGCGCGGTCTGCACCGGCCGATAACCCTGGACCTGAGCCAGGTAACTGGAGGGAATGATGACCACCGCGAGCAACACCACGAGCACGCCGGCCAGCGTCAACAGCGCGAACGACAGGTTGCGGATACCCAACATCTGCAACTTGAAGAACGGAATCGGTTGCGACCACTCATTGATCAGGAACAACACCAGCAACAGCAACCCGCCGCCGAGCAGTCCACAGATCAGGCTCGACTCGAACCAGTCCAGCCGATTGCCTTGCAGAATGCCGATCACCAGCATGCAGATCGCCGGGAACCCCAGCAGCAAGCCACGCCAGTTGAATGACTTGAAGCGTTCCAGTCGCAGCGGATCCAGGGGCAAACCGTAGGCCACCGCCGCCATGGCAAACAGGCACGGCACGACGATTTGCCAGAAGGTCCATTGCCAGCCGACGTACTCGGTCCACAACCCGGCCAGCGGTGTACCGAGACCGGGGCCGAAGGTTGCCGTCAGGGCATAACCGGCCAGGCCATAGAGTTTCACGTTGGCCGGCAGGAACCGCAGGGCAACGGTCATCAGCATCGGCGGCAACGCGCCGCCTGCCAGGCCTTGCAAGGTGCGCATGACCAGCAGGCTTTCGTAATTCGGAGCGAACGGGCACAACACACCCAGCAGAGTGAATGCACTGATCGCGTACAGCGTGAAGCGGCGCAACGAAAACGTTACCGAACACCAAGGGGCAAACGCCATGGCGGCCACCGAGGTCGCGGTGTAACTGGCGACCAGCCAGGTGCCTTCGTCGTAACCAATGGCCAACGCGCCGCGGATATCGGCCAGCGCGACTTTGGTCACCATCTCGTTCAGGCCCGACACCAGCACCGCCAGTAACACGCCCACCAGGCCGATGATGATTCGCGGGCCGAAGACCGGTGGCGCGACGGCGGCCGTTGGTTTGGCCGCAGCGAGAGGCGCCGTGACCGTGAGGGAAGTCATGTACTGCAAGCTCCGGAAGGGGGATACCGAAGCATTTTAGGGAGCGTGGAAGGTTACGAAAATTGACTTATTGGCAGCTTATAAGTGTGTTTCATGCAGCAATACAAAACCCTGTGGGAGCGAGGGATCAACTTTAGGTTGGTTGTGCCGCCAACCACGTCTCATCGCAACAGGTCTTGAGGGTTTCACGCATCCAGCGGTGGGCCGGGTCCTTGTCGAAACGCGGATGCCAGGCCTGGGTCAGCATGAGGGTTGGCAATGGAATCGGCAGGGTGAACGAGCGCAGTTTCAAGCCCAGGCGTCGCACGCTCAGCAGCGCCTCCTTGGGCACCGGCAGAATCAGATCGGAATCCGGCAAGGCGAACATCGCTGCATGGAAACTCGGTGCAATCACCGCCACCCGCCGCTCCAGCCCCAAGGCGTTAAGCGCCGTATCGATCGGCCCGCGGGCGATCCCGCGACGGGACATGCTGATATGGGAAAATCCGGCGTAACGTTCGGCGGTGATTTCTTCGTCGAACAACGGGTGATCTTCACGCACCAGCCCGACAAAGTGCGTGGAAAACAGGTTCTGAACCTTCACTTCCGGCATCAGCGGACGATTGTTGCTGACGCTTAAATCGATGCGCCCTTCGCGTAACGCTTCGTCGTCGCCATCGCCCTCAGGGACAAAGCGCAATTCGCAATGCGGGGCCTGGCGTTCCATCGTGTCAAATAGCTTGCCGCCGTAAACGCCAACAAAGAAATCATTGGCGCGAATGCTGAACCGCCGGCGCAAACTGCCCAGATCCACCTCATCGGCGGAGCGGAACAGCAAAGCGGCCTGCTCCACCAGGTCCCGCACCTGCTCGCGCAACTCCAGTGCCTTGGGCGTCGGCACCAAGCCTCGACCGGCGCGCACCAGAATCGGATCGCCAATGGCCTCGCGAATCCGCGTCAGCGTCCGGCTCATCGCCGCCGGGCTGAGGTTCATCCGCCGTGCAGCGCCTACCACACTGCCTTCATCGAGCAAGGCGTCGAGGGCGACCAACAGGTTCATGTCCGGGAGTTGCATGCTGAGCACTCGTGTCTGATCTGGATTGATTCAGACGCAATGCTAGCAAACATCTGCCTGACGAATGTTTGGCAGGTCTGTGGGAGCGAGCCTGCTCGCGATGGCGTCAGCTCAGACGCCGCGTTAAGCCGACTTGGCCAAAATCAACCCAGTCTCACTCGCCGCTTCCAAGCGAATCGCTACAAACTTCGATGTCGGCGTATGGCTGCCATCTCCAGTGCTTTCCAGCGGCACCAGCGGGTTCACTTCCGGATAGTAAGCGGCCGCTTGCCCGGCAGGAATGTCGAACGCCAGCAGCGTGAAACCCTTCACCCGACGCTCACGGCCATCATCCCAAATCGAAACAATGTCAGCCTTCTGCCCGGGTTTGAACCCGAGGCGAATGATGTCGGCTTCATTGACGAACAGCACATCGCGCTGACCTTTCACCCCGCGATAACGGTCATCAAGACCATAAATCGTGGTGTTGTACTGATCGTGGGAGCGCATCGACTGCATGATCAGGTCTGGCAGCACGCCGGTGGCGCGGGTGCGCTCATGCACTAGATGTTTGGGCAGCCTGTTCGCACGGAAGTTGGCCCGACCCGATGGGGTATTCCAGCGACGTGCACTGGCGCTGTTACCCAGGTAGAAACCACCCGGGTTCTGGATTTTCTCGTTGAAGTCCCGGAAGCCCGGGATGGTGTCGGCGATCAGGTCGCGGATGCGGTTGTAATCGGCCACCAGCCAGTTCCAGTCCACCGGTTTGCTGCCCAGGGTTGCGGCGGCGATGCCGGCGATGATTGCAGGCTCCGAGCGCATCTGGTTCGACAGTGGCTGCAGCTGACCGTTGGAGGCGTGGACCATGCTGAACGAGTCTTCCACGGTCACCGCTTGGGCGCCTTCGGCCTGGATATCGATGTCGGTACGGCCCAGGCACGGCAGGATCAGCGCGTCTTTACCGTGGGCCAAATGGCTACGGTTGAGCTTGGTGCTGATCTGCACGGTCAGGTCGCAGTTGGCCAGAGCCTGGAAGGTACGCGTGCTGTCCGGGGTGGCTTGGGCGAAATTGCCGCCCAGGCCGATGAAGACTTTCGAGCGGCCGTCAGCCATGGCGTGAATTGCCTCGACCACGTTGTGGCCGTTTTCACGGGGAACCTTGAACTGGAAGCGCCGCTCCAGAGCGTCGAGGAACGCCACCGGCGGACGTTCGTTGATGCCCATTGTCCGGTCGCCCTGCACATTGCTGTGGCCGCGCACCGGGCACAGGCCGGCACCCGGCCGGCCGATGTTGCCGCGCAACAGCATCAGGTTGGCGATTTCCTGGATGGTCGCCACCGAATGACGATGCTGGGTGATGCCCATCGCCCAGCACATGATCACGTTCTTGCCCTTGGCGTACATGCGCGCCGCTTGCTCGATTTCCACCAGGGTCAGGCCGGACTGTTCGACGATCTGCTCCCACGGGGTGTCGTCGACGATGCCGAGGTATTCCAGAACGTTGACGCTGTGTTCATTGAGGAAGTCGTGGTCGAACACCGCAGGCTCACCAGCCTTCTGCGCATCGCGCTCCCATTGCAGCAGGAACTTGGCCATGCCGCGCATGATCGCCATGTCGCCGCCCAGTGCCGGGCGGAAGTACGCGGTGTTGGTCGGCTTGTCGCCGTTGGTGAGCATTTCCAGTGGGTGCTGTGGATGCTGAAAACGTTCCAGACCGCGTTCTTTCAGCGGGTTGATGCACACCACCTGAGCGCCGCGTTTCACCGCTTCGCGCAGGGGTTCGAGCATCCGCGGGTGGTTGGTACCGGGGTTCTGGCCCCAGACGAAAATCGCATCAGCGTGTTCGAAATCATCGAAGGTCACGGTGCCTTTGCCGACGCCAACGCTCTGCGCCAACGCAACACCACTGGCTTCGTGACACATGTTTGAGCAATCGGGGAAATTGTTGGTGCCATAGGCGCGCACGAACAATTGATAGAGGAACGCCGCTTCGTTGCTGGCGCGGCCCGAGGTGTAGAACTCGGCCTGATTCGGGCTCGACAGGCCGCGCAGATGTTTGGCGATCAGGGTGAAGGCATCATCCCAGCTGATGGGTTGGTAGCGATCGGTTTCGGCGTTGTAGCTCATCGGCTCGGTCAGGCGGCCCTGATATTCAAGCCAGTAGTCGCTCTGTTCCAGCAGCGAGGTGACGCTATGTTTGGCAAAGAATGCAGCGTCGACACGGCGTTTGGTCGCTTCCCAGTTCACCGCTTTAGCGCCGTTCTCGCAGAACATCACCATGCCCTTTTCCGGAGAATCGCCCCACGCGCAACCGGGGCAGTCGAAGCCGCCGTTCTGGTTGGTCTTGAGCATTATGCGCAGGTTTTTCAGCGCATTATCGCTGGTCAACCAGGCTTGGGCGACGCTGATCAGCGCACCCCAGCCACCGGCTGGGCCTTTGTAGGGCTTGTAGCGGGGGACGGGTTTCTGGTCGGCTTGACGATGTTGACTCACGCTTGATTCTCCGTCGCGGGGCTGTAGACCCGCGGCGCACTTTTCTGCGGCAGGTGGATGAGGTTGAGGTTGTGTCGACGGGCCCATTGCACGGCAAGGCCCGTGGGCGACGATAAACTGACCAGGGTCTGAATGCCGGCGCGTAAAACTTTCTGGATCAATTCGAGGCTGCAACGGCTGGTGACAATCGCTAGGCCGCCAGTGATCGGGATCTTCTGGCGGATCAACCCACCGATCAGCTTGTCGAGGGCGTTGTGTCGACCGATGTCTTCACGGCCCAGCAACAATTCGCCGTTGCCGTTCATGAACACCGCCGCATGTACCGCGCCGCAATGTTGGCCCAGCGGCTGGAATTCGCCGATGCGCTGGCGCAGGCCGTCCAGCCATTCGGTCGGGGGCAGTGGGGCGCCGGGCAAGACTTTGAGGTCGGGCAGCGCTTGCTCAACCGCTTCCACGCCACAGAGCCCGCAACCACTGGTGCCGGCCAGCTGCCGACGCTGCTGCTTGAGGTTCCAGAAGGCGCGATTGGCGATGGTCACTTGCGCGTATTGCGCCGAACCCGAGCCGCTGAGTTGCAAGTCGTAGATATCGCAGGCGTCTTCGATGATGCCGCTGCCGAGGCTGAAGCCGACGATGAAGTCTTCAAGATCCGTTGGTGTGACCAACATGACTGCCTGGCTGATGCCGTTATAGGCAATCGCCAACGCGACTTCCTCGGCCAGCGCGGTGCTGGCCGATTCGGTGTATTCAAGGTTGCAGTAACTGTATGTCTGACTTGCGACGGTCGCGGGCGTTTCAACAGCAGGCGCCGCGCGGGCAGGGCGCTTGGCGTTCATCAGGTATCACCGACGGGTTGGTCAGTTTTAAGCCTAGGCGGGTCAGCGGGTCGTGTCTAATTGCTATTACTGATCTCCTGATAGATGACGTCGATCAAGAGCCGGCCACTGATTGCTGATAGATCGCGAAACAGGCTTCTGCAAGCGCCGAACGCGGAGCGCTACGACGCATGATCAGCCCCAGCCGGGCGAGAGTCTGGGCACTTTCTATAGGCTGCAGGCGCAAGTGATCAGTGAGGTTTTCCAGACCACCTTCCAATGGCATCACGGCGCAGCACAGGCCGCCGTGTACCGCTTGTAACAATTGGTGGACCGCATCGGTTTGCAGCAACGGTTGGGGGGCCAAGCCACGGCTGTGGAAGTTATGGTCGATGGACTGGCGAAAATGCATGCCGCTGGTGAGCATGCCCAACGGCAGTTCAATCAACGATTTCCAACTCAAGGGCGCGTCGCCGAAACTGAAGAAACGCTGATCGTAGAGCAAGCCCATGTGGGTTTCGCTGAAAGCCAGGGAGTCGAAACGCTCACCGTCCAGACGCTCCAGGTACGACACGCCGAGGTCGAGACGGTTGTTCGCCAGCTGCTCGAGGATCTGCTCGGAACTCAGGGCTGAGAGTTCGAAGCGCAGGTTCGGGTGCTCGGCGTGCAGGCGCTGCATCAACGGTACCGGGTCGAAACTCGACAGCGGCACCACGCCCAGACGCAACGTACCCACGAGGTTGCCGCGACAGGCTGCCGCTTCGGCCTGCAAACCGTCGTAGGCCGCCAGCACCGTACGCGCCCACGCCAGCACACGCTCGCCCGGCGCGGTGAAACCTTCGAAGCGCTGGCCGCGGTTGACCAGCGGCAGCTCGAGCTCTTCTTCAAGGCTGCGCAGGCGCATGGACAGGGTCGGTTGGGTGATGTGGCAACGCGCGGCGGCCTGGCCAAAATGCCGGGTTTCGTCGAGGGCGATGAGGAATTTGAGCTGCTTGATGTCCATCTTCGCTCCAGGGCGCGGGCAAGGTTTGCGATTCTACCGCCTGCGCGGGGTTGGGTCATTGGTCGGCTGGGAACCGGGCTTTGCAAGGCTGGTCTAGTCTTTGGCGTCTGGAACCTAAACCTATGGAGAAAACACGATGAGCCTTTTCAGCTTTTTGAAAGATGCCGGTGAAAAAATCCTTGATGCATTGACACCAGACAAGGCCGAAGCCAACAGCGAAGCCTTGACCAAGCATGTGAAAGACGCGCTGTCAGGAATCGATACGTCCAAAATCCAGGTGAAGGTTGAAGGCGAGAAAGTTATCGCCACCGGCGAAGCCGCCACCCAGGAAGAAAAAGAAAAAATTCTTTTGGTCCTGGGCAATGTTGCCGGTATCAGCTCGGTGGATGATCAGATTACCGTGACCGGGCCAGTGGCAACGGCGGCAAAATTTGTCACCGTCGAGAAAGGCGACACTCTCAGCGCCATTTCCAAGCGTGTATATGGCGATGCCAACAAGTATCAAAAGATCTTCGAAGCCAACAAGCCAATGCTCAAGGATCCGAACAAGATCTATCCGGGGCAGTCGTTGCGGATTCCTGAGTAACCCGCAGATCTGTGGCGAGGGGGCTTGCCCCCGTTCGGCTGCGAAGCAGTCGCAAGGATTTTGGGGCCGCTTCGCGACCCATCGGGGGTAAGCCCCCTCGCCACAGGTTAGAGCCCGGCAATCAACTCCCGATAATCCCCCACCGCCGCAAACTCGGCCGTGTCCTTCGGCCCTTTTCGGCTATCTGGCTCGCTCACGGCCAGCAGATGCGCCACGCCAAAATTGCGCGCACTGCGCAGAATCGGCAACGTATCGTCGATAAACAGACTGCGCGCCGGATCGAAGCCGATGTCGGCTTGCAAGGCATCCCAGAACTGTGGGTTTTCCTTGGGGAAACCGTAATCGTGAGAGCTGATCAAGCGCTCGAAATACGGCGCCAGTTCAATTCGTTCCAGCTTCAATGACAGCGAGTCGCGGTGGGCGTTGGTGATCAGTACCACGCGTTTGCCGGCCCGTTTGATCGCCGCCAGAAAAGTGTCCGCATCCGGACGCAGGGCGATCAAGTGCGCGGTTTCCAGTTTCAGTTCGCGCACCGACAGCTTCAGCTCGGCGCTCCAGAAATCCAGGCAGTACCACTGCAACTGGCCGGCATTGCGTTCGAACAGTGGCTGCAATTCCAGCTCCGCCATGGCCCGGCTCACCCCGTGCAGCTCGGCATAACGCTGGGGCAGGTGCTCCATCCAGAAATGGTTGTCGTAGTGAAGGTCCAGCAGCGTGCCGTCCATATCCAGTAGAACGGTATCGATGTCGCGCCAGGGCAGCAGGGACATAAAACTTCTCCAGCGGTAAAAAAGATATCCGGGATAAACAATCAGGATAGGCCGGGTACAGGCTGGGTGGAAAGCGTCGCGAGCGAAGGGAGTGCAAGGAAAAAACAGGCGAGGACGGGGAGTTTACGAGTTGTAAATGACCCGTCCGAGCCTGTTTTTGACGCAGCAATCTCGAGCGCAGCAGCTTTCAAACAGCCTGTATAGTAACCCGCTTACGCCAAGGAGCCATCTATGCGCCAGAAACCCACCGTACTCGCCCGCGACATTGTCGCCACCAGCCGTTTGTTCTGTGTCGAAGAGCTGAAGTTGCGCTTTTCCAATGGCGTGGAGCGTACTTACGAGCGTCTGGTCAGCAAAGGCACCGGCCATGGCGCAGTGATGATTGTGGCGATGCTCGACGCGGAGCACGCGGTGTTGGTGGAGGAATACTGCGGCGGCACCGATGCATACGAATTGTCCCTGCCCAAAGGTTTGATCGAGCCGGGCGAAGACGTGTTGGCGGCGGCCGAGCGGGAGCTCATGGAAGAGGCCGGGTATGGCGCGCGACAGCTTGAGCATTTGACCGAGTTGTCATTGTCACCGGGCTACATGAGCCAGAGGATCCAGGTGGTGCTGGCCACTGAGCTGTACGAAGAACGCCTGGAGGGTGACGAGCCCGAGCCGATGGGGGTGGAAAAGATCAACCTGCGTGAATTGTCGTCTTTGGCGCAGAATCCACGATTCACCGAGGGCCGTGCCTTGGCGGCGCTGTATCTGGCCCGTGACTTACTGACTCAACGTGGGGTGTTTTTGCCGTGAACTTGAATTTTCCCCATCCGTTGATGGCGCCAGTCGTTGAACTGGCTTTGAAGGCTGGCGAGGCGATCCTGCCGTTCTGGCGCGTCAACGTTGCTGTCACTGCAAAGTCCGATGATTCCCCGGTCACCGCCGCCGACATGGCCGCTCATCACGTGATTCTGGCCGGGCTGACAGCGCTGGATCCGAGCATTCCGGTGCTGTCCGAAGAGGACGCCAATATCCCTCAGAGCGTGCGCGCCGGGTGGCAGCGCTGGTGGCTGGTCGATCCGTTGGACGGGACCAAGGAGTTTATTTCCGGCAGCGAAGAGTTCACCGTCAACATTGCGCTGATCGAGCAGGGGCGGGTGGTGTTTGGTGTGGTGTCGATGCCGACCAACGGGCGCTTTTATGTCGGCGGTGCAGGGTTGGGTGCCTGGCGTGGTGATAAAGGCGCCGAGCCGTTGCCGATTCAGGTTCGCGAGGTTCCGGCTGCGGGTGAGCTTTTCACGGTGGTCGCCAGTCGTCGGCATTCGAGCCCTGAGCAGGAACGGTTACTCGCGGGGTTGAGCGACAGCCTGGGTGAGTTGCAACTGGCGAACATCGGCAGCTCGCTGAAATTTTGCCTGCTGGCGGAAGGGGCGGCGGATTGTTATCCGCGGTTGGCGCCGACTTCGCAGTGGGACACGGCGGCTGCGCAAGGTGTGCTGGAAGGCGCAGGTGGAGAGGTGCTGGATTTGAGCGGTGAGCCGTTCTGCTATCCGGCGCGGGAGTCGTTGTTGAATGAGTTTTTCCTGGCGCTGCCGGCTAAAGCGGCTTGGCGGGAGAAATTGTTGGCTTTGGCTCGCAACTAAGATCGTTCCCATGCTCCGCGTGGGAATGCCTCTAGGGACGCTCCGCGTCCAGTGACGCGGAGCGTCACGGGCTGCATTCCCACGCAGAGCGTGGGAACGATCAGTCATCGGTGAAGGACATACTGCCCGGTAAACCGCACCGCATCCTCTTCACTCCCGGTATTCACGATCCGTGAATGCAGCGTCAACCGCGCCCGACCGTACCGCTGATACATCGCCAGAAACTTCTTCCACACCGCCGCACTCGGTGCCTGGCAAATCGCTGTCGCATCCATGGTGACCGGCAGCGGGTAGCTGATCTGCCCTTCCTGAATCACGATGTGACCGTCTTCGATGATGCCTTCTTCACGCAAACGCAAATGCAGCCAGCCCCAGCCGGCCAGCACTGCGCCGCAATACAGACTGCCACCGAACATGGTGCTCTTGTGATTGACGTTGGCCGCAAGCGGCAGGTGCAGGCGCAGTTGTTGATCGTGCCAGTCGAGCACTTTGAGGCCCATGTCCCGCGTGAGGGGGATGTCAGAATGGAGGATCGATTCCAGGTGACGACTGTCGCGGTTCATTCATGGGCCTTTTGTTTGAAGGGGATGATTTTACGGTAGCTCAATCAAGGTCGTCAGTGTGGTTGCCGGCGCCGGCATCGGCGAAGTTCAGACCATGCTTGCGCAGTTTGTCGTGCAAGGTTTTGCGCGGAATCCCGAGGGCTTCGGCGAGGCTGCGCACAGAGCTGTGCGAGCGCGCCAGTTCGGCGGCAATCAAACTCTTCTCGAAGTTCTCCACTTGCTCGCTCAGGCCGCCGCTGACCACTTCAATCGTGCTGCCGACGCCGCCATCCGGCGCACTGTTGTCCAGCGCCAGTTCCAGACCCAGGGCAAAGCGTTCGGCGGCGTTCTGCAGTTCACGTACATTGCCTGGCCAGGTGTGGCGCAATAGCAGCGCCCGGTGTCCCGGCTGCAATTCGTGGGGTGGCAAACCGTGGCGGGCGCTGGCTTCATCGGCGAAATGCTGGAACAGCATCAGCGCATCTTCGCCTCGCTCACGCAGCGGCGGAATGCGCAGCGGTGCGACGTTCAAGCGGTAATACAAGTCGGCACGGAAGCGGCCCTGATCGGCGGATTGACGCAGGTCTTCCTTGGTCGCAGCGATAATGCGGATGTCCAGCGGGATCAGCTGGTTGCCACCCAAGCGCTCGACGACCCGCTCTTGCAGCAAGCGCAGCAGTTTCACCTGCACGTCCAGGCTCATGCTTTCGATTTCATCGAGGAACAACGTGCCGCCATTGGCAAATTCGAACTTGCCGATGCGACGCTTCTGCGCGCCGGTAAACGCACCGGGCTCGTGACCGAACAGCTCGCTTTCCACCACCGACTCGGCCAGGGCCCCGGCGTTGATCGCCACGAATGGGCCGTTACGCCGACTCGACAGGTCGTGCAGCGCGCGCGCCACCACTTCCTTGCCCGCACCGGTTTCGCCGAGGATCAGCACGTCGGCCTTGGTCGCCGCCAATGCACCGATCTGCTCACGCAGGCGCAGCATCGGCGCCGATTGCCCTACCAGTCGAGCGCTCAGTTCGTTGCGATCACTCAGGGCCAGACGCAGGCTGCGGTTGTCCAGCACCAGCCGGCGCAGGTCCAGGGCACGACGTACGCTGTCGAGCAGGGAGTCGCTGGCGAAAGGTTTTTCCAGAAAATCATAGGCTCCGGCACGCATGGCTTGAACGGCCAGCGGCACATCGCCGTGGCCGGTGATCAGCAGCACGGGTAGCTCCGGGTCCTGGGCGTGGAGTTCGGTCAGCAGTTCAAGGCCGTCCATGCCCGGCATACGGATGTCACTGACCACCACGCCCGGCCAGTCACGCTCCAGTTGCCCGGCCAGGCCTTTGGCTTCAGCCAGCGGCAGGATTTTCAGGCCGGCCAGGTCCAGGGTCTGGCTCAGGGCCTGGCGCAGGTGGGGATCGTCGTCGATCAACACGACCTGGATGCGGTTGTCGATGGTCATGCACTTCGGTCCTCGGACGGTTGCAGGCTCACGCCCGGTGCGCCTGCGCGCAATTTCAGGGTAATCAGGGCGCCACCTTCCTTGTGGTTGGAGAACGACAATTCACCACCGAAGGCGCGCATCAGGGTGTCGCAAATCGCCAGCCCCAAGCCAAGCCCCTGAGTACGGGTCTTGGTGGTGTAGAAGGGCTCGCCGGCACGACCCAGCGCTTCCAGGCAGAACCCGGGGCCGTTGTCGCGAATGTACAGATTGACGCCGTCGGCGGTGGACTCGGCACTCAACCAGAGTTTACGCGGCGGGCCTTTTTCCGTCAGGGCATCGAGGGCATTGGCCAGCAGGTTGCCGAGTACCTGGCGCAGACGGGTTTCCCCGGCCTCGACCCATAGGGTGGCAGCCGGCAGGTCACGGATCAGCTCGACTTCCATGCTGCGCCGACGCTTGGCCAGTAACGCCAGCGCGTCGTCCAGTGCCGGTTGCAGGGCAACACTTTCCGGGGCGTGGCGATCACGCCGGGCGAAGGCGCGCAGGTGGGCGATGATCGATGCCATGCGCCCGGTCAATTCGCTGATCAGCTTGAGGTTGCCGCGAGCATCCTCGGTGCGCTGATGATCAAGCAGCACTTCAGCGTTTTCCGCGTAGCTGCGGATTGCCGCCAGCGGTTGGTTGAGTTCATGGCTGATGCTCGCCGACATCGTCCCCAGCGCCGAGAGCTTGCCGGCCTGCACCAGGTCATCCTGCGCGCGCACCAGTTCCTGCTGAGCGTGTTCGCGCTCCAGCACTTCCTGCTTGAGTCGACGGTTGAGGCCTTCGAGGTCGCTGGTCCGTTCGGCGACCCGGCCTTCCAGTTCGTGGCGGGCCTTGCCTTCGAAGGCGATCCGCTCCAGGTAATGGCGTCGGCGCTGCATCATCAAGCCCAGCAGCAGCATCAATACCAGCAGCGTTGCGCCGCCAATGGCCACGACGGTGCGTACCGGACGATCGATCAGGGTACGCGGCGCAAGGATACTGACGCTCCAACCGGTTTCTTCGATCTGCCGGGTTTGCGTCAGCCAGGCGTTGGCGTCGAGATTCAACGGCTTGGGATCGCGGGTTGGATAGGGTTGAATCGCGGTGATGGCCTCGCGCTCCGGGTCGCTCAATGGGCGGGTCGAGCGGAAGCGCCACTCTGGCCGCGACGTGAGGATGACCACGCCATTGTGGTCGGTGACTAACAGTTGTTCCGGGGTTTTACCCCAGAGGCTTTCGGTGTGGTCGAGGTCGACCTTGATCACCAGCACGCCGATGATTTTTTCGCGATCACGTATCGCCGCCGCAAAGAAGTAACCGCGCTTGGCCGAGGTGGTGCCCAGGCCGAAGAAGCGTCCCAGACGCCCAGCCATGGCTTCACTGAAATAAGGACGAAAAGCGAAATTGCGGCCAACGAAACTGTCGTGTTTGTCCCAATTGGAGGCCGCCAGCGTCTTGCCGGTGGTGTCCATCAGGTACATGACTTCGGCGCCGGTCTGGGCACTGATGTTTTTCAGCAGGCGATTGGCATTGCCCTGAATCACGCCCTCGTCGGGTGCAGCCAATGTCGCACGCAGAGCAGGCAGCTCGCCGAGAATCTGCGGCAACACTTCATACCGATGCAGAGTGCCCAGCAGGTTGGCGACGTAGAGGTCGAGGGTCTGACGGTTCTGTCCGGCCAGTTCGCTGCGGTAGTAACGCTCGGCCAAATGCTCCAGAGGCCAAAGCAAGGGCGCCAGGCACAACGCGAGTAGCGCCAGGCTGCGCCAGCGGGGTCTGCGGGGGAGAGTTGGTGTCATGAGCATCAAGCGCCTATGGGTATAGACGCATTATGCCTAGGCTTGCGGGCGCAGTCTGCGCACCTGGGATCAAGTGCGCGCTGGCGGTGAAAATTCACACAGGAATTCAGGAAAAGACTTCAGCGTCCTTGAAGAACGCGGCGGACTGATCCTTGGCGGACAGTTTCGGTGCTTCGTCCAGCTGCCAGTCGATGCCCAGGTCAGGATCGTCCCAGCGAATGCTGCGCTCGGCCGACGGAGTGTAGTAGTCGGTGGTTTTGTAGAGGAACTCGGCGAAATCGCTCAGTACCACGAAACCGTGAGCAAAACCTTCCGGTACCCAGAGTTGGCGATGGTTGTCGGCGGACAGGCGTACCGCCACCCATTTGCCGAAATGCGGCGAGCTGCGGCGAATATCCACCGCCACGTCCAGCACCTCACCGGCGGTGACGCGAACCAGTTTGCCCTGGGTGTTTTCCAGCTGGTAATGCAGGCCGCGCAGTACGCCTTTTTGCGAGCGGGAATGGTTGTCCTGAACGAACCGGGTGTTCAGGCCGGTTGCCTCTTCGAAAGCCTTGGCGTTGAAGCTCTCATAGAAGAAACCGCGCTCGTCACCAAATACCTTGGGTTCGATGATCAGAACACCGGGCAGGTCGGTGGTGACTACATTCATGGTGTTTCTCCGGCAATAGGCGTGATGGCCGACATTCTTACGCAAAGTGGCGGCGGGTGCGAGTGGGGCGGTGAAGAGAGTTGCGCGGGCATTTGATTCGCGCCAACCAGGAAGGGGGTTGCGTATCGCCCCAAGCAGTGGCGATATAAGCGCCTAATAAAATTTCAGGGGTCGTTGTATGCCGCTCGCCACGTTGATTCACCGCGCCAGTCTGCCCAGCCCGCAGGTGTCTGCGGCGCAAGCGCTTGAGCTGCTGAAAGAGCATTACGGGCTGAGCGGGCGGTTGCAGGCTCTTGGGAGCCAGCAGGATCTCAATTTCCGCGTCGACAGCGAGCAGGAGCGTTTTGTCCTGAAAATCTGCCGTGGCGATTACTCGGCGCTGGAACTGCAAGCCCAACACGCAGGACTCAAGCATCTGGCTGAACATTCCGGCGTGCCGGTGCCGCGAGTGATTCCTGCCAAAAATGGCGCAGACCTGCTTTCCCTTGAAGTTGGGGGCCAAGCGGTGCACGTGCGTTTGCTTGATTACATCGACGGCCAATCCCTGACGCACCTCGATCATCTAAGCCATTCAGTGGTCGTCGGTTTCGGTCGGCTCTGCGGCGAAATGGACCTGGCGCTGGCCGGTTTCGATCATCCGGGCCTTGAGCGCACCCTGCAATGGGACGCTCGCCACGCCAACGCGTTAATCGCGCATTTGCTGCCGGTGATCAAGGATGAGCGGCAACGAGCGTTGATTGCTGAAGCCGCCGAACAGGCCGAGCGCCATTTGCAGCCCTTGGTGGACAAGCTGCCGGTGCAGGCGATTCACATGGACATCACCGACGACAACGTAGTCTGGCAGCGGGATTCGCAGCGGCAATGGCAGTTGCAGGGCGTCATCGATTTCGGCGACCTGGTCCGTACCTGGCGGATCACCGATCTGTCGGTGACCTGCGCCGCGCTGCTGCACCATGCCGATGGCGATCCGTTCTACATTTTGCCGGCGGTTCGGGCTTATCACGCGGTCAATCCGTTGCAGCATGAAGAGTTGCTGGCACTCTGGCCGCTGATCGTTGCGCGTTCGGCGGTGCTGGTGCTGAGTGGGGAACAGCAGGTCAGCGTCGATCCGGGCAATGAGTACAGTCGCGACAACCTGACCCATGAGTGGGAAATTTTCCGTGTTGCCACATCGGTGCCGTTGGCGTTGATGGAGGCGGCGATTCTTGCGGCAGTCGGTCAAAGCCTGCCGAGCATCGGCAGTGAAGACTTCGCGCCATTGTTGCCGAGTCTGGTGGGGCGTGAGTTTGCGTTGATCGATCTGGGCGTGCTCAGTCCGCATTTCGAGGCGGGTAACTGGGAGCAGCAAGGGATCGATCTGCGTTTGTTGACGCAAGCCGCTGCGGCTCACGGTCTGGCGGCCAGTCGATATGGTCAGTATCGTCTGTCCCGCACCCGGCCGGACTGTGCCAGCGAACCGGATACTTTCCCGCTACACGTTGCGTTGCGAGTGCCCGATGGCACGGCGGTCGAAGCGCCGTTTGCCGGCGTTGTTCATATCGAAGGGGAGAACTTGCTGCAACTGGATGGCCCAGAGCTCAGCGTCCGATTGTGGGGTGTGGCTCCATCGGTACGCAGTAGCGCGGCGCTGGTCAAAGGCCAGGTACTGGGTTCGGTCAGCGGGCCGTTGATCGTGCAATTGTGCCGAAGCGCTCAGCTCGACGCGCCGTTGTTTTGCACGCCTTCGCGCGCGGCAGCCTGGCAGGCATTGTGTCCTTCACCTGCCGTGTTGCTGGGCCTGGCCTGTGATGCGCAAGAAGAGCTCGACCCGCAGACACTGCTCGCCCGCCGTGACGCGAGTTTCGCTCGCTCCCAGAAGCACTATTACATCGACCCACCGCGCATCGAGCGCGGCTGGCGCAATCACCTGATCGACATGCAGGGTCGCTCTTACCTCGACATGCTCAACAACGTCGCGGTCCTGGGGCATGGCCATCCGCGTATGGCTGCTGTCGCCAGCCGGCAGTGGTCGTTGCTCAACACCAACTCGCGTTTTCACTACGCGGCGATTGCCGAGTTTTCCGAGCGTTTGTTGAAGCTGGCACCGGACAACATGGATCGCGTATTTCTGGTCAACAGCGGCACCGAGGCCAATGATCTGGCGATCCGCTTGGCCTGGGCCTACAGCGGCGGTCGCGACATGCTCAGCGTGCTGGAGGCGTATCACGGCTGGTCAGTGGCGGCGGATGCGGTTTCGACTTCGATTGCCGACAACCCCAAGGCCTTGAGCAGCCGTCCGGACTGGGTGCATCCAGTGACCGCGCCGAACACCTATCGCGGTGAATTTCGTGGCATCGACAGCGCACCGGATTACGTGCGCAGCGTCGAACATAACCTGGCGAAAATTGCCGAACAGAAACGCCAACTGGCCGGTTTCATCTGCGAGCCGGTGTACGGCAATGCCGGCGGTATCTCGCTGCCACCGGGCTATTTGAAGCAGGTCTATGCGCTGGTCCGCGCTCAGGGCGGGGTGTGCATCGCCGATGAAGTGCAAGTTGGTTACGGCCGTATGGGCAAATTCTTCTGGGGCTTCGAAGAACAGGGCGTGGTGCCGGACATCATCACCATGGCCAAAGGCATGGGTAACGGCCAGCCGTTGGGCGCTGTCATTACCCGACGGGAAATTGCCGAAGCGCTGGAGGCCGAGGGTTACTTCTTCTCGTCAGCCGGTGGCAGCCCGGTCAGTTGCCAGATTGGCATGGCAGTGCTGGATGTGATGGAAGAAGAAAAACTCTGGGAGAACGCGCAGGTTGTGGGCGGGTATTTCAAAGAACGTCTTGAAGCGTTGATTGACCAGCATCCGTTGGTGGGAGCGGTGCATGGTTCCGGCTTCTATCTGGGCGTGGAGTTGATCCGCAATCGAGAAACCCTGGAGCCCGCGACCGAAGAAACCACGGCGTTGTGTGATCGCCTTCGTGAGCTGGGGATCTTCATGCAGCCGACGGGTGATTACCTGAACATTCTCAAGATCAAGCCGCCGATGGTTACGTCGCGTCAGAGCGTGGATTTCTTTGTCGACATGCTGTCGAAGGTGTTGGACGAGGGGTTGTAAGACTCGATATCGCTTTCGCGGGCAAGTCGGATCGCCGCACCGCTCGCTCCTACGGATTTATGTCGTTCGCGGAATATGCGCACGACACGGACCTGTAGGAGCGAGGCTTGCCCGCGAAGGCGTCATAAAGACATACATTAATATCGATTGTTATCGGGTTTAAGTGAGAATTTTCCGACGGAAAGAATATTTATCGCTTTAAAAGCCGATTTTTATCGGCTATAAAGTCGCCACTGCCCACGGTGTGGATGAACCACGCCCGGTGCTGCCTCTTTCTGTCATCGGTCGATGCCACCCTCGACCTTCACACTTGCCCAGGAGATGATTCATGAGCCGTATCGTTACCGTCGCCGCTACCCAGATGGCCTGTTCCTGGGACCTTGAAGCCAACATCGAGACCGCTGAAAAGCTGGTCCGTGAGGCTGCGGCGAAAGGCGCGCAAATCATCCTGATCCAGGAGCTGTTCGAGGCGCCGTACTTCTGCCAGAAACCGAACCCTGATTACCTGCAGCTGGCCACGACGGTAGAAGACAACGTCGCCATCAAGCATTTCCAGAAGGTCGCCAAAGAATTGCAGGTTGTTTTGCCAATCAGCTTCTACGAGCTGGCCGGCCGCGCACGCTTCAATAGCATCGCGATCATCGATGCCGACGGCAGCAACCTCGGGATTTATCGTAAAAGCCATATCCCGGATGGTCCTGGCTACCACGAAAAGTACTACTTCAACCCGGGCGATACCGGCTTCAAAGTCTGGAATACCCGTTACGCGAAAATCGGCGTGGGCATCTGCTGGGATCAGTGGTTCCCTGAGTGCGCCCGCAGCATGGCGCTGCAAGGCGCGGAAATCCTGTTCTACCCGACCGCCATCGGCAGCGAGCCACACGACAAGACCATTTCGTCCCGCGACCATTGGCAGCGCGTGCAGCAAGGCCATGCCGGCGCCAACCTGATGCCGCTGATTGCCAGCAACCGCATCGGCAACGAAGAGCAGGACGGCTACGACATTACCTTCTACGGCTCGTCGTTCATCGCCAACCAGTTTGGCGAGAAAGTCCAAGAGCTGAATGAAACAGAAGAAGGCATTCTGGTTCACAGTTTCGACCTCGATGAGCTGGAGCACATCCGCAGCGCATGGGGCTCATTCCGTGACCGTCGCCCGAACCTGTACGGCGCGATCAAAACCCTCGACGGTTCCCTGGAGTCCTGAACCATGACCACTTTGAACAGCACCCCTCGCACCGACGGCTTTTACATGCCCGCCGAATGGGCACCACAGACCCAGACCTGGATGGTCTGGCCCGAGCGCCCGGACAACTGGCGCCTGGGCGGCAAACCGGCACAAGCTGCGCATGTGGCGGTGGCCAAGGCCATCGCGCGTTTCGAACCGGTGACCGTGGCGGTTTCCGCCGGCCAGTACGAAAATGCTCGCGCCCGTCTCGACGTGCCGAATATTCGTTTGGTGGAGATGTCCAGCGATGACGCCTGGGTTCGGGATACTGGCCCGACGTTCGTCATCAACAATCGCGGCGAAGTCCGTGGTGTGGATTGGGACTTCAATGCCTGGGGTGGTTTTGACGGTGGTCTGTATTCGCCGTGGAACCGTGACTCGCAGGTGGCGGGCAAGATCCTCGAAATCGAGCGCAGCCCGCGCTATCGCACCGAAGGTTTTGTGCTCGAAGGCGGCTCGATCCATGTCGATGGCGAAGGCACCCTGATCACTACCGAAGAATGCTTGCTCAACCGCAATCGCAACCCGCACATGGACCGTGCGCAAATCGAAGCGGTGCTCAGCGCCAATCTGGCTGTGGATAAGATTATTTGGCTGCCGGACGGTTTGTTCAACGACGAAACCGACGGCCATGTGGATAACTTCTGCTGCTTCGTGCGTCCGGGCGAAGTACTGCTGGCCTGGACTGATGACCCGCAGGACCCGAACTACCCGCGCTGTCAGGCGGCAATGAACGTGCTGCAAAACAGCACCGATGCCAAGGGGCGCCCGTTCACGGTGCACAAAATGCCGATTCCTGGGCCGCTGTACGCGACCGAAGATGAGTGCGCAGGTGTCGATCCGGTGGATGGCACTCAGGAACGCAATCCAACCGTTCGCTTGGCCGGCTCTTATGTGAACTTCCTGATCGTCAATGGCGGCATCATCGCGCCGAGCTTCGACGATCCGTTGGACGGCCCGGCCAAAGAGATTTTGCAGGCTTTGTTCCCGCAGCACGAAGTGGTCATGGTGCCGGGTCGCGAACTGTTACTGGGGGGCGGTAACATCCACTGCCTTACCCAACAACAGCCCGCGCCGCACAAGGAGTGAGTGAGGTTGTAACAGCCTGAGTTGATTGAAGAATCGATTGAGCAACGATTTAGCCTCGTTATTTCACAGAAAGCCCGCAGCCCGTCAGGACTGCGGGCTTTTTTGTATCCACTTGTCGACACTTCGAAAACATTGGCACAGCTCTTGTATCTTCGATGGCGCAACATGGGGAGGGAGAGAACTTCGATGTTCTGTCATAAACCTTGGATAAGTTAGCCGCTCACAAACCAGGAGAGAGCGCTGAGATGAACGCCGAAATGAACGTCGTGAGCGAGCGGGCAATGCATCCCCTGGCAGTTAATAGCGAATCGCTCCAAGTCTTGGCGCAATGGTTGAAGTCCAATGGAACGCGTCAGATCAGAGAACCTGATCCGCGCCGGATGATGATCGAGCGCTACCCCGCTGGTTTATTCAGCGAGGCGGAACTGGAAGCACTGTGGGATGTGATGGAAGGATAAGAAGAAAAACAACGGATTGATAAAAGCGCTGCCGGGAAGGCGGCGCTTTTTTATGGGCGAAGATTTTTATGATCACTGGAGATCAAATGTGGGAGATTCTATGGTTGAGGGGAAGCCCTCAACCCGTTTTCGCTTGGTATTCACTCTGCCCTTTCAGCAGTGCAAATACGACCCGTGCAAGC